>JBBILY010000131.1:5276-8842 GCA_037444705.1 Chloroflexota bacterium
GGAGAGGTAATCCCAACCCAGGCGCTTAGCCAGAGCAGCCCTTAGGGCCACAAAAGCCTCGTCCGCCAGGTCTTGCAGGATAGGATAGGGGGCATCCACATCCTCCAGGGTGACCAGGCGTTGACGCCCGTTTGGGCCCTCCCCTAAAGGGGTGAGGGCGAGCTGCCAGGGTGGAGTAGGTGTGCTCTTGGCGATCTGTTGCAAGGCGGCGGGCAAGGCTTCGGGCAAACTGGCGCTGCCCCAAGACAAGCCATCCAAGCTGCCAGGCAGGCGGATGGGGGGCAGGGCTAATTCTGGCGCCTGGGCGGTGTAGGCGGTCAGATAAGTCTGGTTAGGGTAGGACAGGGCGCTGAGCAGGGTCTTGCCATCAGGACTCCAGGCTGGCCAGGTGCCGCTGGCCCATGGGCGAGGCGCGCTGCCTGGTTGAGATAGGTCAAGCAAGAACAGGCTGGATTGACCTTCTTTTGCAGTTGCCCAGGCCAGCCGTTCTCCATCAGGAGACCAGGCCGGATGGCTCTCGTCCGCCCCGGCTTGATGGCTGACCTGGCGGAAGCGATCTTCTATGCGGTCCAGGTCCGCCAGCCAGACTTCACTTTCACCGCTGCGAGTGGAGATGAAGGCGATTTGCCGGCCACCTGGCGACCAGGTTGGCGAGAAATCCGCCGCGGGGTCTTCGGTCAGGCGGATGGGTGGGTCGGCACGTTGAGCGTTAGCCGGGCGGATGAACAACTCCAGATTGGGAATGGCTACCTGAGCCGTGGCCGTTGGTGCAACCGAAGCGCTGGCCGGCGGTGCGGAGGTCTCGCTGAGGCTCACCAGGGTAGTGGTGTAAGTTTCATATACCAGCCATTGCCCGTCCGGCGACCAGGAGGGGGCGGCATCGTATTCCGGAGTGTTGGTCAGGCGGGTGGTTTCGCCGTTGGTCAAATCGAGCAGGTAAAGATCCCAGAAACCGCCGCGGTTGGAGGCAAAAGCCAGGCGCTGGCCGTTGGGGCTGATAGCGGGGGTGATGTCATCCCAGGTGCCGCTCGTCAGGCGGGTGAAGGGTAGGAACTGGGGATGATAGGCGAAGAGGTGTTTATAGCCTCCCTCGTCCAGAGAGAGGTAAATCGTGCCCGCGTTCAGGGTGAGGTGAGGGGAAAGCGCTCCCCCTGGTTGAACTGTCTGGGAGGCGCTGGCGGTAGCGGAACCAGCCGGTATTGAAGGCGCGGTGTCTGTGGGAGACTCGACGGCAAGGAGATTAGCCGTGGAGGTGGCTGGCTCTGGTGTGGGAGAGGCTGTGGGTGTGACCCCCTGCGCCAGCGGCCCACGGCCGTTTAGGCGACCATCCAGCGCCAATACGGAGAGGACGGCTGTGAATGCCACGATCAGCACGATCAGCACCCGGCGAATCTGACGGGCAAGCGGAGCGGAAAATGTCCCGTGGACCTGGCTCATGCTAGGTCATTCTAGCATGGTCATAGGACAGCGTCAATTACAGAAGTGTTTGTCCATCATGCCCCCACTGCCAGCAACGGCACCGGGGTGAAGACCAGGATGAAGATGATGATCCCCAAAACAGCCACCGCTTTACGGGGTGGATCTAACGGGGTAATTTGATCCAGAGGTTCAGCGTGTAACCCTCCCAGCATAAAGATCAAGAAAGCCCACAACCACCAACCAGGCCATACCAGCCCTAATATGGCCAGAGCGCTCAAGATGAAGGGCAAGAGGTTATTCACCTTTCGCCCCAATAGCACATAAGTGACATGACCGCCATCTAATTGACCGGCCGGGATCAGGTTAAGGGCGGTGACCAGCAGACCCGCCCACCCTGCCCAGGCAACCGGGTGCAAATAGACATCCAAACCGCCCAGAGGCAAAGGTCGCCCTGTGAAGAAATAGCGCACCCAAAACAGCAGCGGGTGTAATCCCTGATAACTGCCGGGTTCTGGGAGCAAGCGGCCAAAGACCAGATATTTGGTCAGTAAATACAGGATCGAATTGCCTTCAATTTGTAAACCCTGACCCGGGGGCAGAGTGGCAGGTATCGGATTTAGTTCAGACAGGCTCAGTCCCAGGATCAGCACAGGGATCGCCACGACCAGCCCTGCCAGTGGGCCGGCGATGCCAATGTCTAGCAGGATGCGACGGTTGCGGGGTGGCTCTTTCAATTGGATGAAGGCTCCCATGGTGCCAAAGGCGCCGAAGGGGAAGGGGATAAAGTAAGGCAGGGTGACGTGCGTGTGGTGAAATCGTCCCGCCAGATAATGCCCAAATTCATGTGCCAGCAGGATGGCTAGCAGGCTGACTGTGAAAGCCAAGCCGCCTCCGATGCTTTTAGCCAGATAGGGGACTAATTCGCCGATACCCGATACGGGTGGGCCTTGATACACGCTGCCCAGGGTGTAGTATAACCCCGCCAGGAAGACGCTGATCACCGTCAGGACAAAAAGCCCCAGGTTGACCCATGGATTAGACGGCCGTGGACGCACCACACCCTGTACCAGGATTACCACATGCTGGCCTTCCTCTTTGCGAAAGAGCGGGGTGACTTCCATGGGGCGCAGCGCGGCTGCCATCTGCTCGTAGGCTGTGGCTGTATCCTCAGCGTATAGGCGACCGCGATAGCGCACCAGATATTGTTTCTTGGGGTCGCCCAGGGTAACGTCTTCTATTTTTAAATAGCGCGCGACAACTCGAGTGAAAGGCTCAAACTCTGCAGGGAACATAGCGGAAACTCACCTATCTGATCTCTTTAACCATTCATACAGGCGGGAGTGGATGGGAGTCGAACCCACCGCGGCCCGCAACGCGACCCGCCACCGGTTTTGAAGACCGGGGAGCCCACCGGGACCCAACCACTCCCCCGGCGAAAACAGAAACATTATAACAGATACATTAAATCCCCCGCGTTAATATCATATCAGAGATTCCTTTGGCTGAATACATCATTTGGTGTTTTTTGATGACCGCCGCCCTGCCTCTCAAACCAAGCCAGCGGAAATGGACGTGTGGAGACAGAAATTGTGCCTTGCCTGTTGCACTCCATACATTTTAGAAAGCCGCAAGGCTGAATGATCTAAGCAGGGCAATTGTCTATAGATGAGGGTTATAATAGGTTAAGATATTCGCAATCTGATGGTTAACGTTTCCACTGGCAACTTTACATGGCGAAGGATCCAGGCGTAAAAGTAAATGCTCACCCTTCACTCTTCCCAGAGAGGGTAGAGGCGCGCTCGGGTTATGTTCCACGGCGAAAACCCATATTATGGTAGCCTCTCTGGAGAGCCCCACACCATTCCAGCCAGCATAGAGAAGCGGTGAGGAAAAAGTGGTAGATTAGAAAGCGAACGGCTGGTATGATGTCACCCATCGATTCGGGATTTGAGAAACAGGAGACAGTGCGCGCCGAGAGGAGTAGTACCCAAACGGCGCCCGAGGCGGAGGCGGTATGGACCTTTCGTGGCTATCGCCTGCGCCCCAGTGAGTTTACTGCTGCCATGGCGCACTTCTTTCGGGCCGAGATTTCCCGTGCCAACGTTTGGCGCCAGCGCCTGGACGCCACCACGAATTGGGCTGTGGTG
>JBBILY010000132.1:0-7650 GCA_037444705.1 Chloroflexota bacterium
CGATGGCCGCCAGGCCGGTCAGGCCGATATAAACCAGCATCTGGCGTTTATCCATCAAGCCATGGACCAGAGGTTGGGGTCCGTATTGAGCGCGGTAATAGTTGTCCTGATCCACACCTTTAATGTAATCGGTAAAATCATTCACCAGGTTGTTGGTGGCATGAGCCAGGATTAATCCCAGGGTGAGCAGCGCCCATAGCCCGAGGTGAAAGCGCCCGCTTTGCAGGGCAAGGATGGCGGCGATAGCCGCCGACAGGAAGGTCATCACCAGCACCGCGGCCCGGGTGGAGATCAACCATTTGGAGATGACATCCAGGTGTTCCCATTCGTCTTTGCTGACATGAGGGATGACCTGGAGAGCTTTACGCCACATGCTAAAGTTCATGCTTGCCTCACTTGTGAGTAGGTTTTCATCCGCTTCAGCGCAATCCACATTGGCGCAACTTTATTATTTATTATACACATCGGGTTGGTGAAGAATCTGGCGCAGCGTCTGACACACATAATCTACCTGGGCCTCGCTCATCACCCCAGAGAAGGGCAGGGCCAGGCTGCGCCGCCCCAGGTCTTCGGTGACGGGATAATCGCCGCGGCGATAGCCAAAACGCTCCACCATGTAGGGCTGCAGATGAATGGGCAGGAAGTAGGGGCGGGCAGGGATGCCGTGTTCACCCAGTTTTTTGGCCAGGGCCTCGCGGTTAATTTCAGGGGGAAAGCGCACCACATAGACGAACCAACTCATACGGGTCGTGGTGGGGGCGAGGGGCAATAATTCCACCGCGGGAATTTCGGCCAGGCGTTCGTTATACCAGGAAGCTACCCGCTGGCGTTTGCGCAGCAATTCTTCCAGGCGGGTCATCTGCACCCGTCCGAGAGCTGCGCTCATCTCATCCAGACGATAGTTATAGCCCAGGTAGGTGTGTTGCAACCAGGTATCGCCAGGGGCGCGGCCTTGATTGCGCAGAGCGCGCATCAGCTGCGCGGCCTGATCATCATTGGTGAGGATAACCGCCCCTTCGCCGGTGGTAATTTGTTTGTTAGGATAGAAGGCGAACACACCATAATCTCCCAGGGTGCCGGCCGGGCGACCTTTGTACTCTGCCCCCAGGGCTTCGCAGGCGTCTTCGATCACTTTTAAACCGGATGCAGCGGCGACAGCGTTAATAGCATCCATATCCGCCGGCTGGCCAAAAACATCCACCGCCAGGATGGCTTTCAGGGGTTGTCCGTTGGAGACGACGCGGCGGGGAAGCCAACGTTGAGCGGCGGAACCTCCCTGGAGCAGGTCCGCCGCCGCCTGTGCCACCTGAGCCGGATCAATGTTCCCGCTTTGGGGTTGAACATCCACGAAAACGGGTATGGCTCTTTCGAAGAGCAGCACATTGGCTGAGGCGACGAAGGAGAAAGGGGTGGTGATGACCAGGTCGCCATCGCTGATGCCGGCGGCGCGCACACACAGGTGCAGGCCGGCGGTGCCAGAACTAACCCCGATGGCATGTTTGCAGGCAGAGAACTGGCGGAAGGCTGCCTCAAAAGCCAGGATTTCGCCCCCCATGCTCAGGTAAGGGGTGCGCAGCACCGCCGCCACTGCCTGGCGCTCCGCTTCGCTCAAATCGGGGGCAGACATGGGGATGGGTAATTCAGGCGGGTTTGGAGGTGAATCGAGCAAGGGCAACTCCTTGGGATGAACGATCGGGTAAAAGATTAGCCGCGTAATCGAGAGGCATGACCCTGGCAAGCATTGGAATGATCACTCTGGCCAGAGGCTGCCGGCGCGCACGACCCCGTTTTCGGGCACATCGGCTTTGACGGTGGCGCCGTTGCCAATGCGCGCTCCTGAGCCAACCCGGACTTCCAGGTTTAGCGTGGCTCCCATGCCAATCAGAACCGCACTGCCAACCTTGACGCCGCCGGCCAGCATCGCCCCTGGAGAGATGATGGCGTAATCGCCAAGGGTGCAATCATGCGAAACGATGGCGCCGCTGTTGACGATCACCCCAAAGCCCAGGCGGGCTTCGCTGCCGACGTAGGCGTGGGGCAATACCTGTACACCAGGCGCTAAGGAGGCGCTGGGTTCGACCCAGGCGCTGGGGTGGACCAGGGCGGGACAGGTGAAGCCGGCTTCAGCCAGGCGCTGGAAGACTCGAATGCGAACGGCGATATTGCCGATGCCGCCAACGGCGTTCACCGCCAGGCGCACGCCCTGGGCATGCAGATGGGCCAGCAGCGCGTGGCCGCCTAGCACCGGCAGGCCCATGACGATTTGATCGGCCGGGAGGCCATCATCTATGATGCCCACAATGCGGTAAGTATTCAGGCTGCGGAGCAGGTCAATTAGTGATTTACCATGTCCGCCGCCGCCATAGACGATGATCGCCGTGGGGTCAAAATCCGCTGAGGGCGGAGCAAACTCAGGTTTGCGGGACTCCTGGAGGAGATGCTGCACCATCGCTTCCGTAATCAGAGGGCCGAGGGGAAGAGTCTCCAGGTTGAGGCGGTGCTTTTGCGCCAGCGCCAGGGCAGGCCGGGTAATGCGCAGGCCTTGAGGCAGGGGCATCTCTTCGGCCTGCGATTGGGAAATCTCCTGCGGAGGGGCGGTTTCGGTTTGGGGGTTGTCGCTCAGGTAAGCCAGGGTTTCGCCTGCCTGGACAGATTGTCCGGGTTGATGCCGCAGGCCTACCACATAACCATCGGCCTCAGCCTGCACCTCAGCCGTGGCTTTGGTGGTTTCCAGGGTGAACAGGGGTTGTCCGCGGGTGACGAATTCCCCTTCCTTCACATGGACGGCGCTTAACCGGGCTTCTGGCTCGTTGGGATTGAGCAGGGGAGCGATGATCGGGATGGTTTTGCTCATGGCAATAGTATACCCGTTTTCTCAAGGGTTTTTCTCCACCAGGTCCAGGGCGGCCTGGAGGATATGCGTCACTCCCGGCAGCACCTGAGCTTCCAGAGGGGCGGAGGCCGGGATGGGGAGATCGCGGGCGGCCAGGCGGCGCAGGGCTTTGAGGTCTGGGCCCAGGGTTTCGGCAACGCGGGCGACCACCTCTGCGCCCCAGCCCAGGGTATAAGTGCCCTCCTCAAGGGTCAACAGGCGATGGGTGCGCCTGACAGAGTCGTTCAGCGCCTCTAAACGAAAAGGGGAAATTTGGGTTAACACGATTAATTCGACAAAGATCTCGCGTTCGTAAGCCAGTTGAAGGGCGGCCTGGCGCGCCAATTCCGCCATATAGCCGTAGGTGACCAGGGTCAATTCGGGAGGTGGGGCGTGGCGCAAGGTCAGGCGGTAAGTTGGGTGAGGCTGAGCCTCTAACTGCGCCAGGCTGAAGTCAGACAAAGTATCCCCTTCCAGGAGCGGCTGGGAATACAGCAGTTTATTTTCAATGAACAAGACCGGGTCTTCGGTCTTCAGGATGGTGTGATAGAGAATTTCGCCTGGATTACCCAGGGCCGAGGCGGCCAGCACTTTAATCCCCGGCACACCCAGGTAGAGTTTTTCTAAAGTCTGGCTATGGGTGGGGCCATAGCCGCGCCGCCCACCCATGGGCGTGCGGATGACTAGGGGTAGACGCACCTGATCGTTGTACATCCAGCGAAACTTTGCCAGATGGTTGATCACCTGGTCGGCGATGAGGGTGACGAAATCGCCGAACATGATCTCGACGATGGGGCGCAGACCGCGCAAAGCCATACCTGTGGCTACGCCTACGATGGCGGCCTCGGAGATTGGCGTGGTGATGACACGTCCAGGAAAGGCGCTGGAGAGGCCACGGGTGACCTTGAAAGCGCCTCCATAGGGGTCTAGCACGTCTTCGCCGAGCAGGATCACTCGCTCGTCGGCGGCGAAGGCGCGGTGTAGGGCCTGGTTGAGAGCTTCCAAAACGGTGGTCATGTCACAAATCTCGGGCGATCAGGTCCTCGTCAACGGATAGGGTGATGTCCAGGGATGGGAAGGGGTCGTTCAGGGCTTGTTCGAAGGCGGCGCGAATTTGCTGCTCCACTTCGGCTTCAATGGAGGCGCGTTGCTCCTGGGTCAGGCGAGCGCCATGGATTTGCAGTGGGTCCCTTTGGCGGCGCATGCGCTCAATTTCTGCTTGCGGGCGGGTATCATCCCCTTTGGAGTGAGGGCCGAAGCGACAGGTGTGCATAATCAAGGCTCGGGGCGCCATTTGCGAGCGCACCTCCTGGAGTAAAACACCCGCGGCGCTAAAGATTTCGAGCACATCACTGGTGTCCAGTTCCTGGGTAGGGATGCCGAAGGCGTGAAAGCGGTGGGCAATCTCCCCTGCCACAGCCAGATTGATGGGGGTGGTTTGGGCGATTTGATTGTTCTCCAGCACAAATAAGATGGGCGCCTCCCAGAGCGCGGCCAGGTTGAGGGCCTCGTACACCACCCCTTCGCCCAGGGTGCCATCGCCGAGGAAGGCCACGGTCACTGCCCCGCTGCTCTTTCGTTTTTCCGCCAGGGCCATGCCAACGGCAATGGGGATGATCCCGCCCTGAATCCCATTCGAGTAGAAATTGCGCCAGTGGAGATGCTGTGATCCCCCCCTGCCACCACACACCCCACTGCTGCGACCCATCAATTCTGCAAACAAAGCCCGAGGGTCGCCGCCATAAGCCAGGAAGTGGCCATGGCAACGATGATTGCTGAAGACCACATCCTCGGCTTTCAGGTGAGACAGCACCCCCACGGCATTGGCTTCCTGGCCCAGATAAGTGTGAGTGGTGCCATGGAAGACGCCGCGCGGGAAATTCTCCAACACCGTCTCCTCAAAACGGCGGATGCGATACAGGGCACGATAAAGGTCACAGTCATCCATTGTCCAGGGGCTGCTCCTGACTTCCCATGAATTCTTCGGCGCTGACATGTCCGGGTTGGGCGATCCCTTCCCGTTGAAGCACCTTCCACAACGTAATCAGCAGGATTTTAATGTCTAACCACAAAGACCAGTGGTCCACATACCAGACATCCAGGCGGAATTTATCCTCCCAGGTGAGCGCATTGCGCCCGTTGACCTGAGCCCAACCGGTGATGCCGGGCAGTACCAGGTGACGCCGCGCCTGTTTTGGGGTGTAGCGCTCCAGGTACTGCATCAATAATGGCCGAGGGCCGACCAGGCTCATCTTGCCGCACAAGACCAGGAAAAGTTCAGGCAATTCATCTAAACTGGTGGCGCGCAAGCAACGCCCTAAACGGGTCAGACGCTGTTCATCAGGCAAGAGGTTACCCTGTTCATCTCGTGCCTCGGTCATGGTGCGGAATTTGTACAGGTAAAAAGGCTGGCCCAGATAGCCAGGGCGTAACTGACGGAACAGGATGGGGCTGCCATGAAAGAGGCGCACCAGAATGGCAATGACCAGCATCAACGGCGATAGCACGATCAAGCCCGGCAGGGTCAGCGCCAGGTCGAGCAGGCGTTTCGAGACAGGAATACCGCGGGGAAACATGGTTATGAAGGGGTAAACACTTTCTTGTTGAGTTTCTCAAGCACTTCGAGCAAGGTTTGTTTCCAATCGCTCAGGTGATTGTAGGGGATCCAAATGGTGGATTTTCCCACCCGCGCCTCAGGGCCGAGGTCGGGCAGGTCTCGCGGCAACTCTTGTTCAGGGAAGCGCAAGGCCAACTGGTTGTTCTCGCTGCTGATGGAGATCAGCCCAGCCTGTTCGGCCAGGAGTTTAACTTTTAACTGAAAGAAGAGATGGTTTACCATCTCTGGGGGTGGGCCAAAGCGGTCATAAAACTCTTCGGCCAGGGCGTCCAATTGGCGCAGGGTGCGGATATCGGCCATGCGGCGGTACAACTGCAGGCGCAGGAGTTTGTCGGGGATATAGTCCGCCGGCAAACCGATGGGCAGGGGGAGATCCACATGGACCGGGGTGGCTGGCGGCAGGCGCTGCTCTTCCTGGGAGGGGAAGGGGGATTGTGGCTGCAGGCGGCGCACGGCCTCGGCGAGCAGGCGGGTATAGAGATGAAAGCCCACGGCGGCGATGTGTCCATGTTGGCGCGTGCCCAGGATCTCGCCCGCGCCGCGGATTTCCAGATCGCGCATGGCAATGCTGAAGCCGGCGCCCAGTTGCGTGTTTTCAGCGATTGTCTCTAGGCGTTCTCGACCTTCGGGAGTGGGCGGCCGTCGCGCGTGGCGAAAGAAATAGGCGTAGGCGCGTTGGCCGCCGCGCCCGACGCGCCCGCGCAATTGATATAACTGTGCCAGGCCAAACGTGTCGGCGCGGTCTACAATCAAGGTGTTGGCGTTGGGGATATCCAGGCCAGATTCGATGATCGAAGTGCTCAAGAGCACATCCACCTCGCCGTTGGTGAAGCGTTGCATGGCCTGCGAGAGTTCAGTTTCAGGCATTTGCCCGTGGGCGACCAGGAGGCGCGCTTCGGGCACCAGTTGTTCCAGGTGGCGGCGCATGGCTTCGATAGTCTGGACGCGGTTGTGGACAAAAAAGACCTGACCTCCGCGTTCCAGTTCGCGCAGGATTGCCTGGCGCACCAGCCGCGGCGAATAAGGGCCGACATAGGTGATAATCGGAAGGCGTTCTTCTGGTGGAGTGTTGATGGTGGATATGTCTCGAATACCCGAAAGGGTCATGAATAAGGTGCGCGGGATGGGAGTGGCGGTCAGGGTGAGCACATCCACCTCGGTGCGCATTTTCTTCAGCGCCTCTTTATGGGTGACACCAAAGCGTTGTTCCTCGTCAATGATGAGCAAGCCTAAGTCTTTGAATTTTACATCTGCGGAGAGCAGACGGTGGGTGCCGATGACGATATCAATGGATCCTTTAGCCAGGCGTTCGATGATCTGGCGTTGTTCCTGGGGGGTGCGAAAGCGCGAGAGCATTTCCACCTCCACCGGGAAGGCTGCCAGGCGCTGGCGAAAGGTCTGATAGTGCTGTTGAGCCAGGACGGTGGTGGGGACAAGCATGGCGACTTGCTTACCGTCCATCACGGCTTTGAATGCCGCCCTTAATGCCACCTCGGTTTTACCATAGCCCACATCGCCACAGATCAAACGGTCCATGGGACGTGGGGTTTCCATGTCGCGCTTCACCTCTGCCAGGACGCGAATCTGATCTTCGGTCTCCACATATGGGAAACTGGCTTCGAGTTCTCGTTGCCACTGGCTGTCTGGAGCAAAGGCATGTCCGCGGGCCAGGCTTCGCTTGGCGTAGAGTTCGAG
The DNA here is from genome assembly GCA_037444705.1 of Chloroflexota bacterium. Taxonomy (GTDB): domain Bacteria; phylum Chloroflexota; class Anaerolineae; order Anaerolineales; family UBA4823; genus DATCYX01. Next base: position 7,185 of record JBBILY010000132.1, read on the forward strand.
CAAGTCTCTGGCTACTTCCTGGACGGCTTCTTTAACCTGATTCTTGGTGGTGCGCCATTCGTGGCTTCCGAGGTGGCTGAGGGCGGGAGGGCGGTTGTCGGCGCCCACATAGCGCGTCACGTGGTCGGCCTGATAGACCGGAACGAAGAGTTGGGCGCCTTCAGCATATTCGATACACAAATATTCACGCTCAACGCCTTCGAGGGTACGGTTTACCAGGCCGATGAAGACCCCAATGCCATGGTCCACGTGGACGACCAGGTCTCCGGGTTGCAGGTCGGTGTAAGCCGCCTCCGGGGACTCAGCGATGGGGCGCGGCCTCTGGCGCAATTCGGGCTTGCGCCAGCCGAAGATCTCGCCATCGGTGAAGAGGTGCAAGGGGGGCGTATCGGCTGAGATCAAGGTGAAGCCTTCACCCAGGCTGCCCTCAATGAACAGCGGGGTGGCAGGAAGGGAGGGGGGGCGC
>JBBILY010000132.1:7660-8838 GCA_037444705.1 Chloroflexota bacterium
CGGCCGTCTCGCCCCCCCCCAACCGCCCGCCGCCCCCCCGCCGCCCCCCCACCCCCCGCGCGGCCGCCGCCCGCCCGCCGGGGCGCTGTTCGTGCCAGAGATCGTGCAGGCGGGCGCATTGCCGCGAGACGATCACAGCCTGGTGCCCATTTTTAAGGCATTCATTTAAGTGTTCGATGAAGGGTTTAAGGCGTCCTCCGAAGCGCGGTCCAGCGATGAAATGGCAGGCCAGTGGGGTCGTCTCTGCCTCGGGAGTGTCAATTTCGGTTGAGATGCCCGCTAATTCCAGGGTTTGGAGGCGAGCCAGGGCGTCCTCAATTTCGCTCCAGGTCAGATAGGGGATAGGGTAATCCGCAGGCAGGGTTCCTTCGGCGATCAGTTCGCGGCGCAACTTCACCGCCTGTTCTTCCACTTCGCTGACCAGGTCTTGAATGGCTTGCAGGTCGTCAAACAGCACCAGCGCCTGGCGCGGCAGATAATCCAGCAGGCTGGCTGGGATGGGATGCAAAAGGGGAATGTGAAATTCACCGGGTTCGTCGGGGGAGGCGCTCGCCTCGGCAGGCAAGATAAACTCCCGCGCCGGCGTGATCAACAATTGATCCTGAATCTCGATGGTGCGTTGGGTGGCGGGGTCGAAGAGGCGCAGGGTGTCAATTTCATCGCCGAAGAACTCGATCCGACACGGGTGCTCACAGGCAGGAGGCCAGATATCCAGGATGCCGCCGCGGCGCGAGAACTGAGCCGGCGCAATGACCGTGTTAACCGCCATATATCCCAATCTCACCCAGGTGCGGGCTAATTCTTCAATGGAGTGTCTCTGGCCTGGGCGCAGGCTGCGGGTGAATTTTAGAAACTCGCGGCGCGGCAGGGTGCGGGTCATGATGGCGCGGGCTGGGGCGATGATCATGGGTGGTGGCGAGGTGTTTGCCCCGCTTGAAGCGCCAGGGAGATGATATTGCGCCAGGGTGGTCAAAACGATCAAGCGCTCGCGCCGCGTATTTTCCCCCCAGGCCTCCTTTTCATAGAACAATGGAGTGGGTTCGGGGAAGAGCAGCCGCGGCGCTTGGGGTAGCCACAGGCGTAATTCATCGTGGAGTGAGATGGCATGATCAGCACGGTGTGTCAGCAGGAGCAATGGGCGTTGCAGAGCCTGGTGTAGGGCGGCGACCACCGGCAGG
>JBBILY010000133.1:0-4946 GCA_037444705.1 Chloroflexota bacterium
GCCCTGGCGCGTTGCGTTCGCACCAGACCCAGATTGGGATTCAACCAATCCCGGCTTGGGCCACCCCGCTTGGCAGTCAATACCTCAACCTTGTCCCCAGTCTTCAGGACATAATCCAGGGAAACCAGTTTGCCATTGACCTTAGCCCCACGACAGCGATGACCGATATCTGTGTGAATATGATAGGCAAAGTCAATTGGCGTCGAGCCAGCCGGCAGGTCAATCACATCGCCCTTAGGAGTAAAGACATATACCCGATCTTCGAAAACATCGGTCTTTAAACTCTCTACAAACTCTCTGGCATCGGCTACATCCTGCCGCCATTCAAGCAGCGAACGCAACCACAAGATACGCCGCTCGTACTCTTCAACCCGCTTTTTGCCCTCCTTATAACGCCAATGAGCGGCAATACCATACTCCGCATCCTGATGCATCTCTGGTGTGCGAATTTGCACTTCCAGGGTCTTGCCATCATCGTAAACTACAGCCGTGTGTAAAGAGCGATAAAAATTATCCTTGGGAACAGCAATATAATCGTCAAATTCCCCAGGGATAGGCCGCCAATGGGTGTGGATAACTCCCAATGTGGAATAGCAAGCCGGCACATCCGGAACGATGATGCGCACCCCTCGCACGTCATACACCAGGTCAAAGGGTATTCCTTTGCGCGTCATCTTCTTATAAATGGAGTAAATGTGTTTGGGGCGTGCCGTCACTTCCGCTTGAATGCCCGCTTCGGAGAGGACTTTAACTAGGCGCTCTTTAATCCCTTCCATTTCCTTTTCACGTTGGGAGCGCCGCGCATCCAGGCTACCGGCGATCTGACGATACATCTCGGGGTTAACATAACGGAAACTCAGATCTTCCAATTCCCACTTCATTTGCCAGATGCCCAAGCGGTTAGCCAGAGGGGCGAAAATGTCTAACGTTTCCTGTGCGATCCGCCTCCGCTTATTCTCTGGCATGTAGCCCAGGGTGCGCATATTATGAAGACGGTCGGCCAACTTGATCAATACAACATTAACGTCCTCCCCCATAGCCAGGAATGTTTTGCGCAAGGTTTCGGAGACCAGATCATAACGGCGACTACGTGCGAATTGCTCTGCCTCTTCATCCGGATCGGGAAGGCCACGCCGTTCAGCGATTTGCTGCATTTCCCTCTCCCTGGCATCCTCCTTCACAATTTGGTCTCCGCGAGATACGCGCGGCAGTTGGGTTAACTTTGTAACCCCGTCAACTAATCTGGCAATCTCCTCCCCAAAATCTTTGCGGATATCCTCTAACGTAACTGAAGTGTCCTCTACAGTATCGTGCAAGAGGCCGGCAGCCACCACCGGTGCAGGCACCCGCAACTCTGCCAGAATGCTAGCCACCGCAAGACAGTGATTGACATAAGGCTCGCCAGAGGCACGCTTTTGCCCCGCATGTGCTTGCTCAGCAACGCGATAAGCGCGCAGGACCAACTCACGATCCGGCAAAGTGTAATACTCAGGCAAGATTTCCAATAAACTTTCGATCTGCATAATACAATCACTTTACTATTACCATTAGACCTGATATTTTCAATGGAGTCCATCGGTAAGACGATCTAACAAGGTAGATAATTCACCCAATTCCTCATCTGAAAAGCATTTCCACGGTAGGTAAAAAAGCCGGTCAGTTTCGCTTTCAATTTGATTGCGAAAGACCCTCCCGGTGCCCGTTACCCAGGGCGCCTCATCAGGGCCGGTGATGAAGCCTCGCTGTCTAAGTTCCGCCAGCGCGGTCTCATAAACTTGGCCGGAATGGCCACGATGACTTAATTTACTACAAATCTCATCCAATGACGAAGCTTCGCCTCGCCACAGCAGTGTAAGCACCTCTAATGCTATCGCGCTCAAATTCGAATGCTGCCAGGCGGCCAGATGGGCATCGTCCCGATAAGCAGCAAGGCAACTAAAGGCTTGCTCAATATATGGCATGGGCGGTTGAGAATCGGGCATAAGCCTGTAACTCAAACGTGTTGACCAGGGCTGCGGGGGTGGAGGCGTCTCCAGGCACTTTTGCACCAACTTTTCCAACAGGCCAGCCAGCCTGCCCGATTGCGCCTGAGGCAGCGGATCCACTTGAGCCATTGCTTCTCTTCCCGCCTTAGTAATATCAAGCGTGATCCCACGGCCTTCATCAGTAAATCTATAACGCCCTGGTGCAACCTCTTGTAACATACCCTTTTGCGCCAACCTTCCCAAGCGTTCTAGATATACCTCAGCCGAAGTATAAGGGTTGCGTACCATCAGGTGCCCGGGTGTGGTATCTTCTGGCTCTAATGTCAGCACCGCAAGCAGTAAACCCCACCCGCGCCGATCCAATCCCTTTTGGGCGCATCGCTCCTCAATGTACGGGTCAACGCGCGCCATCAGATGTCCCCACGCCTCTTTCATGCGCTGCCACAATTGCTCGAAATCCATAAATGCCTCCAGGGAATTTTACCCAACCTCTATTGTTTTGAATTATACCCAAATATGGTAGAGCAGAGCCTTCGGGCCAGGAAGAGAAGATGGTTTCTAATGTACCCTAACGTCGGGACGATTATTGACCGCGATCCCTGGCCCACAGATACACAACCATATTCTCCCCATCAAATGCCTGGCTGAAATCCCCCCCCGTTGTGAATAGAGGCGTCAGACCCTTTATCAAGTTGGGATACCATCCCGGAAAGGTGACAAGATAATCCGCTCGGCGCTGGTCAAGATATTCCTTCAATTTCGCCTCATCTCGAATAAAAGGAACCACTTCTGGTGAGATCAGTCCCGCCAGATCAATCAAAGTTCTACCGCCATAATAACCTAAAGCGCCAATGTCATGGGCAGCAATAACAGCCTGATCTTCGGTATAGGAGGCGACCCAGCGCGCAACCACCACCATCTCACTCTCAATGAAGGCTACATCCCTTCCGTAAGCCCTGGCGCCGATAAACCAAAAACATATTGCCACTAGCGCCGTCGAAGATACCCAAGTTCTGCCCACAACCCTTTTTCTCCATGTTCGTAAACCTTGAGAATACCAATTAGCCATGCCGGCCAATCCAAAGAGAAAATATATAGCCATGGCAGGCATGACATAACGGCCATGTTGATAAGTCACTGGAAGCCGTAAGGCATAAAGAACAAGGAATCCCATGAACCAAATCCCGATAGACAGTGCAGCCCACCTCTGCTTACGGAGAAGGGCTAACATTGAGAGGACAAAACCCGGTGCAAGAAGCACCCCTGCGCCAATCATGGGTTGCATGGCTTGTTCCATAATCCTTCGCCAAAGAGGATCTTGCAACTCTACCGCATACTCGGCCTGCTTGGCGTAATACGTATTTGGCCACCAGGAACCATCCAACAATCTATTCCAGAGCAGATAAGGCGCAAAAATAAGGCCAAACCCAAGCAGAAAACTAAGCAGCGAAAGAATTTTCTTTCGGCGGGAACCCTTAATCAAGACTAAAGTAAACAACGCTGGTCCCAACAGGGATAAGCCATCGGGTCTCACCCAAATGCTCAGGCCAACCAGAAATCCAGTTGACAGCCAACCCTGATCCCCTTCTAACAAACGATTGGCCACCCATAGAACAAATAGGATAAACAAAGCAGTTTCCATCCCGGAGACCGCCGCCCATACTATGTGCCACTCGATCATCAGAAATATTGCGGCATAAATGGGCCATTGGGATTGCTCCCCAATGATCGCTTGATAAATCCGCATTCCTGTAAAACCAATTCCTGATAAAATCACAAAACCCAGGAACCAGGTCCAACCAAGAGGCGACAGTCGCAACAGGTATCCTAACGCTAATAAGGCCGACCACAACGGCGATGTCGAACCCGCGGAAGGCCGCCCCGGCAGGAAGGACCATTCTCCTCTGTGCGCCAGGTTGCGCGCATAAGTCTGGTGTATCCAGGCATCATCCAGGGGAAAGCCCACGCGATAAGTCATCAGACTGGCCACCAGATATATCGCAATAGAAAGCGCAGCCACTACAGCAATAAAGAGCAGCGATCTGGCTTTTGCTCTCAGTTCATATTCTGATGAAGGCTTGTTCAAGATGATGCCCACCTCCAAAGGGGCCATAAGGTGAAGGGCAACCTATGGGGTAAATTCAAATATCCGCGCTCCATCTACATCAAACAAATATTTTATTCCCGGCCGCGAACCCGGGTTCTGATAGAGCTGCTCCAAACCCCGCGGGTGATCATATTCCAAAATCAGATAACGCACCCCATAAAACCGCGCCACGCGCAGCAGGGTTTCCTCATTCCCGTTGGGGATTGCCAACGCCGGGCGCCCACTGGCTAAATGGTAACCTGGAGGGTTATTGACTAAGACAATATCTGAAGGATTTACCCCAGCCTCGAGCAATGCCGTCTCCAAGCGAATATAATCCAGCATCGGTTTATCCCAAATCGGCTGGAGTCCTATGGTTCCAATGACCCTTCTCTGTACAGCCAACGCACTCAACAAAAGGGCTAATCCGACAATCCCCGCAGTAAAAATAGAAGTTGCCTGGCGAATATTCCAGTTGCGCACCCGTTGTCCCCACCTAATAAAACATTCCAACCCAGAAGGTGTAACTGCCCACAACAATGGCTGAATTGCTGCCCCAGAATGAAAATAACCTCCTCGCCATCCAGCGAATGGGAATAAGAAGGACATGATCATTAACGTCACTCCCCACCCCATAATTCCCATCTGAACGCGAACATCTTTACGCCAACGCCACAACCCCCAAATAATCAACGGCGCTAAAAATATTTCCCCTTGAACGATCCAGGCAGATTCCAAATTGCGACCTAAAGCCATCAGGCGTTCCCACAAAATCGCCCCCAAACCTGAAGCCCACCAGTATCCTGGCGTCAGAATAGTGGCCGGGAAGGAGTATAGTTCATCGTAATTGGTCAACCACAGGCTACGTTCACCCC
>JBBILY010000133.1:4956-8826 GCA_037444705.1 Chloroflexota bacterium
AGGCGGCAACAGCCTGCCAAACAACCTAAGGTTTCGCCAGAGCCAGAAACCCACAGTCAGGAGATAACCCAGCGACAATCCTATAAATGGGAGGGATGAATGTATCAGCCCGTTAAACCTTCCCCTCGTCTTAGCAGGGGCAATGTGTTGGCCGCTATCAGTGAGATGTAGTTGACTTTTCTGCCACCTCAGGTGATACGTGAGCGCAACTATCCCTAGCAAGAGCCAAACAAGACCATCTGCCCTTGCCAGGTGCATCAAGCCTGTAGTCATTCCCAGGAGAAAGGCCTTTCTAAAGTAATGCGAGCCTTTCCTGTCTGTTTCGCCCCAAAATGACCCAATTATCTGCATCCAGATTGCCCCTAGGATCATATACAGGCCGAAAGTATCTGTAGTGCCGAGGTATGAAAGATAAAAACCGGGCACGGCAGCCAATATTCCGGCCAGGAAGGCATGCTCCTTCCGATTGGTAATTGCATAGGTCAATTTGGCAGTGAGTGGAGGGATCAATCCCCCTATAAACAAGAAGGGTAATTTCGCTGCCCAAAATTGGGTGGAGCCCAAGAGCCTCATCCCCACCGCAGCCAGGATCGAGGTCAAAGGCATCCAATATGAATGCGAAGGGTGAGGCAAGCCTGTAGGGTTATCGAGATAATTCCACAATATTATCTCTGTGAACCCATACCCCTCCGCCAGTCGTTTACCCCCCGCAAAATAATATTCCGCGTCCATATACCCCGGAGTATGCTGCCAACGAGAAACCAGCAATATGCTACCCAGGCCCAAGAGAAACAAAAACGTGTAAGATCGCCAGGTCATGGCCTTATGGCTTCAAAGAATAAAGTAGATACACACCTCCAATATCCATAGGGGGTGGTAAACGCGAAAGAAGTTCCTCTAACGTAGACCAATCAGTTGCAGAGTAGCGATGGTCGGTTATCTTAACAAAATTTACAGCAGCATAACGATGATATAGCACATGGGTAAACCCTTCCGTGCGCCACTCGTCCAAGATTGCATCAGTATCGCCAAAACTCATTCGGTCGTGCTTCCACCGATCTATGATCTCATCTGGAATACACTTGGGCAGGCAATAGTAGCCTCGAGGCTCCCATAGCATTAAAACTCTTGCATCCTCGGGTAAATCCTGAATCGCCCACATTGCCGCGAAATACCAACCCAGATTAGAGGTCTTGTAATCCTTTTCTGACATCACCCCAAATAGCCATTGAGGCGCACCCTGCTTCAGAGTGTCATGGGCTATCGCAAATACAGATAACCCAAAGACAAGCGTCACGAGGGCTCCCGCCACTCTTCCCACTCGTAAGCCCGGGAACTGAACTTGCTCTAGCGCCTTAAAACCCGCCCCCGCCAGGACGGCAAATAGCCCAAACAAAGAAAAATACAATCTGGATTGTATCAGCATGCCCGAAATGCGCCCGGCAATGATCCAGATTATTAGCCCAGTAATAGCCACCTTCGCCGCTAGGCTAATGGCCATCTTCTCGACAGAGGCGCGCTCGTTTTTACCTAGCAATGCCCATATCCCTAATCCTAACAAGAGCGGTCCAATTGAAGCGCTATATCCTTCTTTCCCCTCAATACCCGTCAGGGTCGCCATGACAGGCAATAACGCCGCGTCTTTCCAGTCCGCCCATGGCGACAAAGAATAGAAACTCAAGCGAAAACGGTCCATTGCACCGGAGGGAATAAAAAATGGGTAGAAAGGATTCCCTGTAGCCAAGGCGTTTTTGATCCACCACGGCAAGGAAATTAAAATCACGACCGCTCCGAACAATAACACCTGCGCTAATATTGGCCTCGATCGTCGAACTCTTATCCCCTCCCACACGATTAGAACGATTCCTGCAATTGCCAAGACTCCCGTGGTGTACTTGGTCGCCAACCCTGTGCCGGCCAAAGCCCCTGCAACTAACAAAGCCGGTTTACGTTCCGTATACACCCACGCCTCGAGGGAGGTTAACAACCCTAAACCCAATAACAACGTCAGCCAATCAACATAACCCCAGGAGAGCGAACTGGCCAGTGTGTATCCTGAAAGCAAACTGACAACGGCGACTACACCAGCCCTAGCTCCAAAATGGCCATAGACATAACCCGCCAAACCTAAAATGGATACCACACCAATGCACCATCCCAGCAGCGTAGCCGCTTCTGCTCCAGCGAGCACAAGCGCCCAGGTATATAGCATCTCAGCCGTCTGGGGCATCCCGCCAAAAAACGACCATGAGACAAAGACGATTCGTCCCATGCGTTGATACAACGCAGGCAATGCCAGATGATATATAAGACTATCCCATGCCAGAGGTGGCGCCATGGCTACAGTCAGGGTGAATAATAGGATCAAACCGGTTCCTATCAGTAGCGTTTTCGCCCATTGGGTGCTATTTTCCCAGAGAATCCTGATTTCTCTCAACGGGCGCCACCAGGCTATGACTGCCTTGCGCCAGAGCAATCCCAGAATTAATAAACTGCCCCAATACCATAAAGGGTTTATCCCTATTGTGCTCCCGCTGACTAATACAAACAAAGCAAGTAAACCTATCCCCAAGCCAGACTCAACCGCCATCAACGCCAGAGGGTTAGTCGAGTTAAAAACATCCGTTTGCGATAAAATCCTCTTTCCCAAACCTCCACAGAGCGAAATCAATCCTAAAGCTACCCCCAGGGATTTTAAGATACGCGTAAAATGATAAGCCAACTCTGATGTTATGGGCTTATGGAAAACATAATACAGGCTGATCATCAACGTCAGCCAGATCAGGGCAATCATCCCCCAAATGAGACGACTTTTATTGTTATCCATCCCTGAAGCCTCTCATCTTCCGCTCAGCGTTCTCTTAGATAATTTCACCCGCGGTTGAATTTCGCAATTCTTCTAGAAGCACCCGAGGAGGACGGATTGCCCACCACCGCACCCAATATAATCCAAACAGTAAAAATGTGGGAAGAGGGAAGAACATCAGTGGGTGTTGTATAGGTTGATCGCCCTGTTGCAAGGTATTGAGAAATAATGCCCACAATCCGAATAATAGAATCAACATCACTCCCCATGCAAGCCAGCGCCCGAATCGCCTCCAGCGTTCATCCCAGATAGCGAAAACCAATACCAAAGCCGGCAACATGATCACATAATTCTCGGTGGCAGTAGGGATGCCAATCAGGTTTGTCAAGACCAGGGTAAGACAGGCTGTCCAGTAAAACCATCGAAACTCCTGGCGGCGTGCCACCCACCACTCATACACTAAGTCAAGCCCCGTTATAAGGGTAATCCCCCACCCCAACTGCCTTCCTACGCCGGGCAACCATTGAGATAAGATTACTCCCGGCGTGCTGGGCAGGGTATAACCGGGATAAGCCAGGACTTGCTTGATATTCTGTATAATCCAATCAGGTACGATCAAACTAAATGCGGCAATTAACAAGCCTAAACTGCCCAGGAAACTCCACACTATTGACCAGCGACGATGGGAAACAGCCCAGACGAGGATATACAGCAGAATTAACACAACCATCTGCGGTTTTATCGTGGATAATGCCAGGCAGAAACCCGCCAGGGCATCTTGCTCTGAGCGAATAGCCAACAGAGCCAAACTGAGCAATAAGGCCACCCAAATGGCTGGGTTACCATTGATGATCGGACGAAGGCCATGGTACCAAATCAGGGAGAAGAGCAGGATGCTGGCGAAAAGCCAGCGTGGCACTTTCCAGCGCATGAGATCTATCGAAACCAGCGCGAGCAGGATTATGGCTATCTCCAGCCCTGTCATCCAGAACGCCCGTGCCAGGGCATAATTTGACATCAGTGCAAAGGGTGCCACAATCAGGCTGACATATAAGGGGTAGGCA
>JBBILY010000134.1:0-8822 GCA_037444705.1 Chloroflexota bacterium
GGGGTGTGGGCGGGGCGGCAAGGCCTAAGGTTATGGGGATGGCTATGGTGGGGGTGGCGGGGCCTTCGAGCAGTGTCAGGATGGCCTCTGTGGCTGTCAGGCGGCTTTCTGAGAGCGTTTGCAATTGTTCAATCTCTGGCTTGAATCGGGCGGGGATAATCTGCGACAAGATGGAGAGCATCAATGTCTGTTCCGACAAGGTTCGACGTAGTTCGCTGGTCAGGATTTGCGCCCGGCGTCTGTCCTGCTCTCCCAACACCTGCAGCACACGCAGGGCTTTGTCCACATGGTTCTGAAAGCGCTGGGTTGTGTTGTGGATGTATTCGTAGCGGCCCTCAAGCACCAGGGTCTCGATTTCGCTCAGGCGCCGCTGAGCGAAGGTGATGTTGAGTTGGGCGCTTCTGGCCTCGCTGGTGGAGGTTGCCAGCAGCACTTCCTCCATGGAGGTCTTCAAGGGGTAGAGTGTGTCTCCGGGGGTGGAGGATTGGGCTGCCAGGGCCACCCCGCTGACCACCGAGAAGAAGATAGCCAAAAGCAGGATCCCCACAATCATGGAATATGCCAATCTTCCCTGGCGGAAGGGCTTGCTCAACGCGCTCAAGAACTGGCCAATGCGTCCCAGAAGGCCTGAGGGAGCGGGGGCAGCGCTTTCCTGCTGAATACGCCCAATCAGCCGTTGACGAGAAGCCGAGATGAAACCCGGGCGTGGGGCCAGCCGATCCTTTTGCTCTTGCAACCACAGGGACATCTCTAAGAGGGGGCGCAACTCTTGTGCCAGGTGGGGATAATCTCCTAGAACCGAATCAATACTCCCCCGCCCGCTTTGAATCTCGCTCAGGCAGGTTTGTAAGATCAGTTCCAGGTTTTCCCGTTTCTGTGCCATCTCATTCGCCTCGAATGTGGTCGAGCCGTGTCCGTAAGGCTCTCAGAGCCCGATATTGTAACACCCGTATAGCCCCCGCGGAGCGCCCCATCACCTGTGCAGTTTCCTCTGGAGAAAGATCTCCGAAGAAGCGTAAAACCAGGACAGTGCGATAGTCGTCACGCAAGGATTTCAGGGCTTCAATTAACTCCGAATGTTCTAAACTGGCGATCGCCATCTCCACTGGACCAGGTTTTTGATCCGCTAGGTTGACCTCCTCGATGATATCTTTGTGCTGCGAAGTGCGATCCCGCCGATAATGATCTATTAGCGCATTGCGCGCAATGCGGAAAACAAAGGATAAGAAAGGTACGCCTTGTTCTCGATAGTCTGGCAATGAACGCCAGACGCGTAAAAACACCTCCTCGGTCAGGTCTTCGGCGTCCAGTCGGTTATCCAGATGGGCGAAGAGATAGCGAAACACCCTTTCTGAATACCTTTCATAGATGTGACCGAATGCTTCGATATCACCTTTTTGCGCAATTTGCAGCAGTTGAATGTCGTCAGCCTGATGCCAGGTGGACATTCATGCTATCCCTTATAACGTCTAGCATAACCCCTTGTTACACTTTTCTCTTTCGGCCACTAACCACTTAGGCCAGGAGGATTCTCTGCTTATTTCCTTTGGGGGAGAAGAGCAGAGATAGCCCGCAAAGCAGTTATGATTTGTCTAATTATAAATCCAAACCCTATGGGTAAAGAGCCGCTATTCACCCCAGGCGTTGAAAAGACACATGAGACACCTAAATCTGTTAGAATAAATTACATCTCAAATCACGGGTTCCCTTTATGCCCCTATTTTCTAAAGCATTCTCTGGCAGGGATGTCGCCGTTGAGAAGCCTGCCTGGTTGCGCCGACTGAATCTGATTCTCGCCTTGCTCTCGGGTAAGGGAGCACAAGAGGGTTATCTGGCTGCCGTTGATCAGGGGGTGATCAGCCTGGCCAACTTTTTGGCCACCATCATTTTAGCGCGCAATGTCAGTCCAACTGAGTTGGGGGTATATGGGGTGGGCTTTATAGCCTTGCGCCTAGTGCGCTCGATACAGGAAGGGTTGCTTGTGCAACCCTTAAATGTCTTTGGGGCGGGGATGGATGAGGTGCAATTCCGGCGCTATGCCACCAGCACCACGCTCTACCAGGTGTTCTTGGCCGTGGGATCTGCGCTGGCAGTGGCGATTGGGGGGTGGTGGCTGACCATGCTCGGAAATGACACGGCCGGTCCGGCTTTATTTTCACTGTGGTTTGCCTTTTTGTGGTGGCAACTGCAAGAACACATTCGCCGCATGCTCTACACGCGCGGCCAGGTTTTCAATGCTGTGGTGAACACACTCCTGGCTAACATTCTGCGCCTGGGGATTATGCTCTGGTGGGCATCTCAGGGTCGCTTGAGCGGCATTAGCGGTTTGGATGCCATCGCCTGGGGTTCTCTTGGGGCGCTTATCCCAGGTTTATACGCCACTCGCTCTTACTGGACTCGGGATTGGGCTGACTTGAAAGAGACCTGGCAGCGCAACTGGGGGTTTGGGCGTTGGATGTTAGGAGGAGCCCTGGCAAACTGGGTAGCAGTGGAGTTCTATCCTGTGCTGACGGCGGGGATGATCAGTTTCGCCGCGGCGGGAGCCTATCGCGCCTTGCAAAACCTGGTGGCGCCCATCCACTTGCTTCTGCGGGCTACGGATACTTTTCTCACCCCTCGGGCAGCAAAACTTTATGATGTAGATGGCCAACGCGGCCTGGTGCGCACATTGCGCCTGATCTATGCCATCGCCGGCTTGCCAATCCTGGGCGTGCTGGCGATTGCGCTTCTGTTCCCCAGGCCTTTGCTGCACCTTTTCTATGGGGATACTTACCTGGCCTATAGCGAGAGCATGGCGCTGATGGCTCTATTCTATGCCTTGTGGTTTATCTACTGGCCGCTGCAAACGGCTTTTAAGGCCGCTCGTCTCACGCGCCCCATTTTTATCGCCAATCTGACCGCGATTGGAGCGATGTTCACACTGGGTGTATGGGCGATTAGGCGCTGGGGGGTGGAGGGGACGATTGGGGGGCAAGCTCTCAACGCCTTTATTGTGAGCGTAATTCTATGGGGCACCTGGCTGAGACTCAGGAGTAGAACACAGGGGTAGTCCTCAGGTGAGCCTGCTTGACCTGGGATGGCTGCCCCACTTGAGCAACCCTCGCGGCAGTCTACCATTCCAGCCTCTTTGCCAGCGATACCAGAAAGTGAGCAAAAAAGCCAGGGCGAGCAGTTTCAAGTCGAAACCCAGGCTGCTGTGACGGATGTAGAGGCGGTCGAAGCGCAACTTCTGGCGAGGGGTGAGGTAATAATCGCCCGCCACCTGAGCCAACCCGGCCAGGCCGGGCAGAACGCGATGGCGTTCGGCGTATTCGGGCATCTTTTCCAGGTAGTCGTGCACCAGCACCGTGCGTTGGGGGCGCGGGCCGACGAAACTCATCTCGCCGCGCAGGATGTTAATCAATTGGGGTAATTCGTCCAGGGCGGTTTTGCGCAGGAAGCGCCCAATGGTCAACACGCGCTCATCGTCTTCGCGAGCCAGGATTGGCCCGGTGTTGTTTTCGGCCTGGCGCACCATGGTGCGGAATTTATATTGATGAAAGTTAACCCCGCCTCTGCCCACTGAGTTTTTCACGAACAAGATTGGACCGGGGTCTTCAATCCAGATTAGAAAGGCGCTCAGCAACCCCAATGGGGCCGAGATCAACAAGCCAAACAGCGCCAAGACAAGATCAAAGGCGCGCTTCAGCCTTGGGATTGGGGCAGATTGACCTAAGACCTCCCGATGGCGCTGATAAACTGTCTGCTGCACCGCCTCTGACGGGGGTGAATTATTCTCCCACAGGTGTTCGTGCAACGCAGTGGCGATCAGGCCACCCAGGAAAGCCCCCACGCCAGCCACACCTAGACCTAGCCAGGCGACCTGGTGGGATGAGAGAAGGCTTATCCCAAAAGATGGCAGATAGACACCCCAGGAGATGAAAAACGCCAGACGATAACTCCAGGAACGCCTGAGGGGAAGAGCCGAGAGCACATGCTCCAGGGCTACTGTGAGCGCGCCATGCACGGCCATCAGCCAGAGATAGGCGTCTCGATTTTGTGCGGATTGGGTTCTACCTCCAAGCGCCCAGGCGAAGAGCATCAACGCCGAGGCCAGGCCGATAAAGCCTGCCTGTCTCAGGCTGAGCCGCCAGGTGATCGGTTGTACATGGTTTTCAGAGGGGGGCGAGTCCTCTTTGGTCATGGGAGCACGCCCAGATTATACCTCAGCCGCGGTTGGGTCTGGGATGGCTCATGAGCGGTGTTATAATCCGTGTTCGTCAGGGGCTTGTCAATCGTGTTTACTCTTGATGAGGATCGGATGTCTCGCTTTAAACACATCGTTTTCTTTTTGTTCGGTTGCATTTTTCTGGCGGCGTTGGGGATGGGAATTATCTTTTACCCTCAAGCCAGAGAACGTTGGTCGGCGCCTCTGGGGCCGGCCCTGGAATTGCCCACTTATACCCCGATGGCTCCGCCGAGTTCAACCCCGCTGTTGAAGTCAACCCTGCCCGCTATCAACGCCGCCTCAACCTCTCAGGTGGCCTCTGTCAAATCAACGATTTTCCCCACCCCCACTGCTGCACCCACTGCCACGCCTCAGCCGCTTTGCGGTGGTCCTGCGGTGATGACCATCCTGGCTATTGGCGCTGATAGCGGTGTGGATTATAACTATGGCCTGGCAGATGTCATCCGTATCGTGCGTGTGGACTTCACCATCCCCAAGGTCACGGTGCTCTCCATGCCGCGCGATCTGTGGGTCGAGATTCCAGACATTGAAAATCCTTACAACATCACCCATGGCAAACTAAACCAGGCTTATTTTTATGGCGGACCGGGGATGGGGTATTACAAAGGCCCAGGCGGAGGGCCTGGCCTGTTGGCGCGCACCCTGGACTTGAATTTCGGCTTGCGCGTGGATCATTATGGCGCGGTCAATATGCAGACCTTTGTCAAAATTGTGGATGCCGTCGGCGGGATTGACCTTTATCTACCTTATGATGTGGATGGGCGCCCGATAGATGACAGGACAGAGGATATGGGATATTTCCCTGCCGGCCAGCACCACTTTACGGGTGAACAGGCCCTGCGTTTTGCGCGCATTCGCAAGAAGTATAACGACTTTACCCGCATGGATCATCAGAACATGGTCATTTGCGCCTTGAAAGAAAAGATTACCACCCCGGCGGTGTTGCCCAAAATCCCCCAAATCATCGCTGCATTTAAAGATTCTGTGTTAACCGATCTCAGCCTGGAGCAAATCAGCCAACTGGCTTGCCTGGCTCCTTATATGCGGCGGGAGAATCTGATCTTCACTAGCCTGCCTCAGGAGATCCTCAAGCCGGGCCGCGTCTACAGCCCTCAACAGAAAAGTGAGACTTATGTGCTCGAGGCCGATTTTGACCTGATCCGTGAGTATGCTAGGCAGTTTATGGCTGGCACCTGGCCTACTCAGCCAAGTGAGCCCACTTGCCCGTGAGATAATTTTTTCACTTTCCCCCTCATCCGCCTCAGTGCAAATGATTGATCGCTTCCCTGAACCTCTAAATGCCGCGACTCTGTTGCGCCAGTATGGGTTACGTCCCAATAAGCGCTTGGGGCAGAATTTTTTAGTGGATGAAGGGGCGCTGCATAAGAACGTTGAGGTTGCGGAGCTTACCCCTCAGGATACCGTCCTGGAAATTGGGGCAGGGCTGGGAGGGCTAACCCGCCATCTGGCGCGCCGCGCCCGCTGGGTGGTGGCTGTGGAACTGGATGGGCGCCTGCTGCCGATTTTACAGCGCGTGTTAGCGCCTTATGCGAATGTCCACTTGATACAGGGGGATATCCTTAAGGTTGATCCGGCAGCCTTGCTGGATGTCTCAGGGTATTTGGTGGTGGCCAACATCCCTTACTACATCACTTCGGCTGTAATCCGCCACCTGCTGGAGGCGCGCCAAAAGCCGTCGCGCCTGGTGTTGACCGTGCAACGCGAGGTGGCGGAGAGGCTCTGCGCCAAACCTGGGGAGTTGAGTTTACTGGCCTTGAGCGTGCAGGTATATGGGCAGCCCCAGATCCGCGCCCATATCCCGGCCGGCGCCTTTTATCCCACCCCACAGGTAGATTCGGCGGTCGTGCGGGTGGATTTATACGCTCAACCACTGATCCCTCTGCCCTGGCTGGAACTTTTCTTCCGCCTGGCGCGTGCAGGCTTTGCCCAGAAGCGCAAAAACCTGCGCAATGCCTTATCGGCAGGGATAGGTTGGTCTCCGCCGCAAGCCGAAAGGCTGCTGCATCTGGCAGGCATAGATCCTCGGCGTCGGGCGGAGACCCTCAGTTTGGGTGAATGGAAGACCCTGGTACAGACGCTTGTGGACACTCAAGGTGGGCTATGAGGAGGCACGGTTGAGTTTATCGTACAGGGCGCGGGCGGCATTGAGCACATAGTCGGGATTGACATCAATATCCAGCCCGCGACCCATCACCCACACCAGCACATTCTTATAGACGAAAGCCACATCGTATTCTAGTTTGGTGAGGTTGGTAGCCGGATCCTGGGTTTTGTAGAAGTAAAACAGACATTTATCGCCCAGGTCGCAACCTGCCTCTACCCAACTTGGGGTCTTGGCCTCGTTCCTGTAGGCTTTAAACCAATCCGGGCTGAGGGCGGTTAAAGCGCCTTCATGGCTTTCGAAGACCTCGATCGTGCTTTGAAAGGTGATGGGGGCGATGTCCTCTTTGTTTTTTCGCTCCAACTCCAGGCTCCAACCGTCCACCCTGCCTGTGGCAAGGATATAGCGTTTGCCTTCCACTTCGCCCATGGTTTGCACCACCCCCAGGTTCGAGAGGCGTGCCTCGCCTCCGGTTGGGATGCGGTACTTATGGGGTAGATCCTCCGGGCGCAAAACGTAATTGCCCAAAACCTGGCTAAAGGTGTTGGGGTCGAAAATGTCCCCCTTGGTGGAGACTTTCTCTGTCGCCTGAGGTACATTGAGCACCGCCGTTGGTTGTCCGCTTACAGCTGTAGGAGTAGCGTTCCCTTCGGAACATGCGGAAAGAAGGATTAATGCAAATAGTATTGCAATAACGGGGATGAGTTTACTCTTCATGGACAGTTGCCTCCTTAAAAATAGGTTATACCTTGGGTATGACGGGCGGGATCACAGCATGCGCTTGCTCGTTGCAGCGCTTAAAGCCCACTTGATAGGTGGTGCTTCAACTTCTCTCAGAAGGCTCTTTTGGCCTCCTATCCACACAGGCGCTCAGTTTTATGTTATCCACTTCTTAGGGAGACTACAATAGGGAATAAGTACTGTTTGGAGGCGGGGCAGTCCAGAGGTCTGGGGATTGGCTTTGCCTCAATTGCTGGTTTATTGGGAAGGGTATTTTTTGATTGGTGGGGATGGAGATTCGGAATTTCTAGAAAATGTCTCAGAAAAGGCTTACCTCAGGCACCTTGACGCAAATCCCGATAATCATAGAGCAACTGCCACACGCGGATGGCAGCTTCACGCTGAATGCGCCAGGACATCTTGGAATGCCCCCATTTGCGCTCGGCGAAGTAAAACGGCACCTCTTTGAAGGAGTAACCCAAACGATAGGCGATATAAGCCATTTCCACCTGGAAGGCATAGCCCTGCGATTGTACCCGTTGCAGGGGCATCCCCAGCAGGGCTTCTCGGCGCCACAGGCGATAGCCCCCGGTGACATCGCGAATGGGTAATCTCAGGATCAGGCGGGCATAAAAATTGCCAAAGGCGGAAAGGCCCTTACGCCACAGGGGCCAGCCCCGATCTAGCGATCCTCCGGATACATAGCGTGAGCCCATGGCTACATCATGCTCATTTAGGGCGTCAAGCAGGCGTGGCAAAAGCTCTGGCGGGTGAGAGAAGTCGGCATCCATCTGAGCCACTGCCTCAGCGCCCTCCTCAAGCGCCTGCTTGAAGCCCTCGATGTACGCACTGCCTAACCCCAGTTTTCCAGGACGGTGCAGCACCCTGAGCCGATCAGCATAGATCTTTGCCAGGTCTTCGGCGATGCGTCCGGTGCCATCGGGGCTGTTGTCATCCACCACCAGGATGGATAAGCCCGGAATGCCCAGGTTAAATAAAGCCGCGGCCAGTAGGGGCAGGTTTTCCGCCTCGTTATAGGTAGGAATGACAACACTCAGTTGCACGGTGGATGAATCTTTTGTCGCGTTAGAGTGGCTTTCAAGGCATCCAGGTCTGTGAAAGGCCCATCGCTGGCGAAAAGGCGATGGAGGTTGACTGCCAGTTTTTTACCCAGGTTGGCGTTTTCCCCACGATCCTTGAGAGGGTAGAAATAATCCAGAGATTGTTCCAAACGGCTACAGATGCGTTCGCTCAGGGCATCGGCGCGGGTGGGGGTGGTGACGAGCACGAACTCCGCCGGCCCGCTTTGACCAATGAAATCACTGGGGCTGCCCAAATCGCTCACGGCATTTTGGATCATCAAACCCACGGCCCGCAACACATCATCCGCGGCGATGAAACCGTATGTTTGGCGAAAAACATCTAAATGCTCCACAGCAATGAGGAGAAGCGCCCAATCTGTGCTCTGCAGGCATTCGCTCAGGCGTTCGTCCACCAATGCCCCTTCAGGCAGGCTGGTCACCGGGTTGTTCAAAGGCCCTTGCGTGGTGCGACGCAGGGCATTGCGCACGCGCAGGCGTAACTCCTGAATATCAAAAGGCTTGGTGATGTAATCATCGGCTCCTAATTCAAGCCCTTGCAGGCGTTCGGAGCGGCGGCGTTTTTCGGTAAGGAAGATAATGGGAATATCCTGGGTGCGGCGGCTGCCGCGCAGACGCCGAACACCTCTTCAGGCCGGTCGTACTGGCCGAG
>JBBILY010000135.1:0-8795 GCA_037444705.1 Chloroflexota bacterium
GTTTATGGATTCCTGGCTTATTATCTCTTGGAGGTGAGAGGAGACCGAGGGCCAATTGTCAAAACTCTATCCACGACAAATATGCTAAACATTTTGGGGCGATTGTATGGTGTACCGGTTTACGAGGTGGGTGTGGGATTTAAATATGTGGCTCCTAAAATGCTGGAAACGCATGCGATGATTGGGGGTGAAGAATCCGGAGGTTATGCTTTTCATGGTCATGTGCCTGAAAGGGACGGTATCCTGGCAGGTCTGTACTTTTTGGATATGATGGTGAAATTGGGCAAGAAGCCTTCTGAATTAGTTGAATTGCTCTTCAATAAGGTTGGGGCTCATTATTACGAACGTGTTGATGTCCGTTTTGAAGGAGATCGTCACAGCAGGGAACAAATGATTTTAAACGCCCATCCTAAAACATTAGGTGGTTTGGCGGTTGTAGGACTTGACACCACCGATGGATTTAAATTCAATCTTGAAGATGGCGGTTGGTTGTTAATTCGTTTTTCGGGCACAGAACCCATCATTCGAGTGTATACTGAGACAACGCACCAGGATCGGGTGAAGAAGATCCTGGATGATGGATTGAGGCTGGCTGGATTGTAGGCGTGATTCTCCTGACAGATACCCATTGTCATCTGGATTTCGACTGGTTTGATGCCGACCGCGAGGCAGTCATTGCCCGGGCTTGGGAAGCTGGCCTGGATTTTATCCTTAATCCAGGAATTGATTTAGAATCCAGTCGGGCAGCTGTCAGTCTGGCCAACTCTTATGCTAAGATATTCGCAGCCTGTGGTATCCATCCCAACGATTCGCAAGGCTGGGATGACAAGGCCAGAAATGAATTACGCGACCTTGCCTCACAACCTAAAGTGGTGGCAATTGGAGAGATCGGATTGGATTATTATCGTGATCGTGCCCCGCGTGAGCAACAGAGGCAGGTTTTTATTGAACAATTATCCTTGGCAAGCGAATTGGGTCTGCCGGTGGTGATTCACAATCGAATGGCAACCGAAGACATATTGGCAATTTTGAGCGATTGGTGCAGCGAACTGAAATCAATCGAGTCCCCTCTACGGGAGCGGCCAGGCGTGCTGCACGCCTTTTCTGAGAGTTTAGAAACTGCGCAGAGGGCTTTGGCATTAAATTTTTATCTCGGCATTGGGGGGCCGATAACTTTTGAGAATGCTAACACTTTACGGGAGACGATTAGTGCGCTGCCCCTGGAACGGATATTGATCGAAACGGATGCCCCATTTTTAACGCCCCAACCACTTCGGGGGCAAAGAAATGAGCCAGCCAACGTGCGTTTAGTCGCCCAAAAAATTGCGGAGATCCACAACTTACCTTTAGAATCGATCGCCCAGCAAAGTCTTATCAACAGCAAAAGGTTATTTAACTGGTGAAAACGAATCTAGATCACGTCAATTTTATTGCCCCTATTCAGGAGCGCATCCAGTTGGTGGAAGAAAAGATGCGCTCCCAATCCTATGGATATCACCCTGCCTTAGGTGAAGCCTTGGAACACCTGTTATCATCCGGTGGCAAGCGCGTCCGCCCTGCGGTCGCCTTGTTGACAGGCGGAATGTATGGCGCGGATGCTGAGCGCCTGATTACTCTCGGAGCCGCGATTGAATTGCTTCACACCGCTACACTGGTGCACGACGACTTAATAGATGGTGCCTTGTTTAGAAGAGGGATTGCCACCTTAAATGCACAGTGGTCACCAGCAGCGACGGTGCTGACCGGGGATTATGTCTTTGCGCGCGCAGCCAAACTGGCTGCTGAGACGAATTCCATCCAGGTCATGCAACTATTCGCCGAGACACTAGCCATCATTGTTAATGGCGAGATCACGCAGATGTTTACAAGTAAGGGCTTGATTAGCCGGGCGGATTACTATCAACGCATCTATGCTAAGACCGCCTCAATGTTCGAATTGGCTACCGCGGCTGCAGCCTTGCTGAGTTCGGTTACCGATGAAGTTGTTCAAGTTGCACGACGTTTTGGTTACCAAATAGGCATGGCTTTCCAGATCGTAGACGATGTACTGGACTTTACCGGGGCACAAGAGGTGATCGGCAAACCGGTCGCCAGCGATTTACGGCAAGGGCTCATCACATTACCTACCCTTTACTATATTGAAACGCACCCGGATGATCCAGACATTGAGTTGATTTCAAAAGGGCAATTATTTAATGAGGAACGTTTAAATAGGCTTATTGTTGCCATACGTCAAAGTGGAAGTATTGAGCGGGCTTTGGAGGAAGCGCGCTCTTTTGTTAACAATGCTCTGGATATTCTTGAACAACAACCAGACTGCCCTGAACGTCATGCGCTAGAAGATTTAGCAAATTACATCGTAAACCGTTCGGTTTAGAATCCTTGACGCTCTCCATTCGAAGTGATATAGTATAACAAGATGAAAAGTTTGATGAACGCCACCAACGCTACCGTAACTACCACTAACAACCGTGGGAGGATAGTGGGGCGTTGGTGCGCGGCTGGTGCTCTACCTTGAGCACATTTAGAAAGATAATAGCGTACAGACGCCCCGAAAAGACCGGGGCGTTTTTTTATAACAACATCCTTCAGGAGCCAGCCATGATAAAGTCTCTTTCTTATGATGACCCTGTTTTTGCAGTGCCTGAAACCAATTTGGTGCCAGTCAGCGATCATCTAGCCCAGATGACACCTATACCGCCTTCGCGGATGTTCCTGATTAATAAGTCCCTTAAGAACTATATTGTGAAATATCCCGATAGTGCAATTTATGATGCCTCTCAAGGGGATGGCGGAGCCAGTCTACCTGGGGTGCCACGGCAAATCCTTGAACGCGCGGCTGAACTCCAGATTGCCCAGGGTACGGCCTATGACATGCCATATGGCACCGATGCTTATCGGAAGGCGGTTGTAGAGCAATATTGGAAATTAGACCCTTCACTTGCCATTGGTCCGGCCAATGTGCTGGCTGCTGTGGGTGGGCGAGATGCTCTGGTTAAAGCCTATCAAGCCATGTTGGCATTAGGGTATGGTCGGCAGGGCGATGCTCTAATAGTCTCGCGCGTGCCCTGGATTTCATATAATTGGGGACCTTATGGTGTGGGGGCGAACGTTTTGTATGCCCCAGGACGACCTGAAGAGGGTTGGGCTTATACCGAGGACGGCATACGCGCTTGTGTAGAATTTGCAGGTCGTCGTGGACGCAAAATTGCGGGCTTGATTATCACTTGTCCGGATAACCCTACTGGTTTAACCATATCAGCGGAACAGCAGGTTAGCCTGGCAAAGGTGGCTTTAGAAGCGGGTGTAGCCTTTGTCTTGTTCGATTGGATGTATCACTATGTGACAGATGAGCAGCCAATGGATTTGAACCAGTTTTTGCGCATGTTTGAGCCAGCCGAGAGAAAGCGGCTGATGTTCTTGGATGGAATCACGAAGAGTTTAGGCGCCTCAAATATACGAAACTGTCATTTAATTGCGGATGAGGCGGTAATTAAGTTTATTGTCGCGCGCGCCTCTCATAGTGTGATCCCCTCATTTTACTCTTTAGCAGTAGCGATGGCGGCTTATGAGATGGGTTATGCAGAGGCCTGTCGCAGTATTGTGGAGCCTACCAATGCCAGTCGAAAGGTGTTAAAAGAATTTCTGGATGCGCATGATTTCACGTACATTCTGGGTAAGGGTTATTACGCATTTATCCATGTGGGTAAATGGATCGAAATGCAAGGTTGGGCGGATAGTGAGCCGATGGGACAATACCTGGCAGAAGAACATGGCGTAGCCATCGTGCCGGGGGCGTTTTTCTCCCCTTATGGTGGAGATTGGATTCGTTTCTCTTACGCCACCCCTGTTGAACGTACATTGGGTGCGGCTCAAAGGCTGCTTGATGGTTTAACGGCTCTGGAGAGGTAAGGTTATGAGAAATGGAATATATGACCCAATTCAATTTGCTGAAAAATATTTGCTGGCGCGCCAGGTCGCTCAAAAAGAGAAACCACAGAAGGGCTTATGTGGTTTCGAATTAGAGTGGAATCTGTTGGATTCACATTTCAGGCCCTTACTAACGGTTGGATCTGGGCCGAGCCAGCAATCCTTTGTGGACTACTTACGCGCCGAATGTCTGTCGCCCTGGATACGTGCGTATAGCCAATTAGAAGTCTTCCACTGGATGATCGAATGGGCGACCAGGCCTTACTATACCCCACGCGCTGCGGTATACGAAGCGCGTTTGATGGAAGCAACCCTCCTCAACGCTTTAAACCGCGCCAGTCGGCAATTCGGCGAGAGGCTATATGCCTGGCATGGTAATCTGCTTTATCTCACACCGGTAGGCCACGAATCGATACCTGGTTCGTGGCATCTGGCAAAACGACGCTACCTCGAAAGGTGCGTTGACTTGTATGGGGAGTTGCTGGCTACCGCCGGAAATCATACCAATCTCTCGCTCCCTGAGCCTTTGTTGGCCTGGGATTTCATGCATCTGGAGCATTCCGAAAGAGGGGATCAACACCTGGACGAATACAAGAGTGAGTTCTACATCACGGCCACGCGGTTGTTACGCGCCTTCGCCGCGTTGTTTATCGCTGTTAGCGCCTCAACCCCGCTGCAAGCGCAGGTTCGAGATGGGCGACAGGTAGTCGTGCTGACGGAACATCATTCCGTGCGTAACTTGACATTTCCCAATCCCCAAGTCATTGATCTACCCAACCTGTACCGGTCCTATCAGGACTATCTGCAGTTGTCTTATGACTTGGTGCGCCGTGGCATCCGATTTGGGAACAATAACTGGACGCCAGTTCGGGCACGCTCTTTTGCCGAGCCGGTGGAACGCTTGATTGCTGTGACGAGTGAGCAGTTACACGATCTGTATGCGCGTGGGTTGTATTCGGCTGATCAAGAGGTAACTTTGGAAGAGATGGCTAAACAGATAGAGATACAAAATCTGTTGGCCCGGATCAATTTACCCATGGCACGGGTGGAAGTACGCACGGATGATGGCGGCCATCCTATAGAGGTTGACATCGCCAATCTGACATTAAAACACCTGTTGCTGCTGCGCTTCTATGCTGACCCTACCTTCGGACGTAATTTTCGATACGACCGCGAGGATATTGCCAGGGCACGTTCCAACGAAGAACAGGCAGCGCGATGGGGGCTGGAAGCCGAAATCGAAAACCCGATGACCGCTAAGCCCATTCGTATGCGGGAGTTTTTATCTTGGACATTGTCCGAAGTCCGCCCGCTGGCTGAGGCGATAGAACTTTGGGATGATTTGTTGCCATTAGTAGAAATGGCAAATGGCGCTCCTAACACAGCCGAACGACTTCGACAGAGATTGAGGGCGGAATTGAAAGATCATGATGAAGTGCCATTGGAGGTACTCAGGCAATTGGCGGAAGAGCGACTGATTCAGGTCAGACAAGATGTGGAAACCATTGCCGAAACATATCCATCTTTGATGGATGGAGCGAGATTGGGCGAATTTCTACAACGTGCCCGAGACGATGTACGTCATGACCCGTATGCGCCAATCCGCTTTCGCCCGCGCCCAGAGGCGTTTCTGGAGGTTTCTTACCCGGATAAGACGAGCGAAATATTGGCATTAGCACAGGAGTTGATCCGAGTTCCTTCGGTGACTGCCTGTCCAGATGAAAGGTTGGACGAGGTGTGGCGCATCGCAACGTTTATATTTGATTATGCTCGCAACCATGGCTTATCTGTGCGATATTTTGATCAAGATAAGTATCCAGCTTTATTGATCGGATTTCCAGAACAGATATTGGCACCCGTGATGTTATCGGGACATTTTGATGTTGTCTTGCCAGAGCCAGACGATAGTCAATTCGAACCACGCATCGAAGGGGATTACTTGTGGGGGCGCGGGGCGGCTGACATGAAAACGGTTGTAGCCACTTACCTGGTGTGGATGAAAGATGTCTTGCGCCAGGCTAAAGACCACCCTCCGATCAATCTCTTATTGGTAGGGAACGAGGAGAATGGTGAAATGGAAGCCATGGGTACGCCGCATGTGCTTCGATTGCTAGCACAAGAGGCAACCGATTCCTCCCAACCCTATGCTCCAAAATTGCTCATTGCGGGGGAGAGAACAGGTGAAAAAGGGGACGAACTTTGGGGTGAGGTATGCACTGAGAACCGCGGGGTGATGCGTTTTGAGGTAAGGGTGCGAGGCGAGAGAGGCCATTCAGGTATCGCCTCTGTAACTGCGGATTTGGGTGAGCGTTTGTTTGAGGTTAGAGGGCAAATCCATCAACTTCTGAATGAGCATCTAACTCTGCAGAATGCGGATAACTGGCGTTCTCAGGTGCGCTTTCCCTTCATCAAGGTTGGAACTCCGGGCGTTTATAATGTTACCGCCGATGAGGCTGTTTTGGGGGTGGAGATACGCCCTATACCTCAAGACGATTTGCAAGAATTGTATGCTGCTTTAGGCGATTTCTGTAGATTGAGAGGTTTGGAATTAAACGTATCGGTGATGGAAAATGGTATCCGATGTAATTCGGATAATCCCTATCTGCTGACATTGATTTCAACCGTGGAATCGCTGAGCGGGGAAGCGGCTAAACTCGGACGCAAATTACCCGCAACCAGCGCCCGCTTTGCTCCTGGAGGACAAGGGGTGATTTGGGGGCAGAGTGGTATAGGCCCCCACTCCGCCTCTGAACGGCATTATATTCCCAGCATCGAGCCTTATTATCGCGCCCTGGGCGAATTTGGGAGAAGGCTCGAGAAGATTTGTGCTAACAGTGAGATTAGTAGAAGGGCAGGGAGGAGATGATGAGCGATCATTTCGACCCTCTTCCAACTCTAGTGATGAAATTTGGTGGCACATCTGTGGGAAATGCCCAGGCTCTCGAGCACGTGTACCAGATCATAGAACGCGAGCGTAATCAATGGCCGGGTTTGATCATCGTTTTGTCGGCAATGGCTGGAGTCACAGATCTGCTCTTGGAAAGCGCTCGAAAGGCGGTCCAGGGTGAAGTAGACTTTGTGCATCAGGCTGCCCAACGGCTTAAAGATCAGCACTTTTCCGCTGCGGAGGCCATGATTCTCGACCTGGCGCAGCGGACGCAGATCAAACGAGAATTGGATTACCTCATCGGAGAATTCACGCAATTGTGTGAGGCCATAGCGATACTAGGAGAAGCCACGCCTCGCGCGTTGGATGCTGTGGCGGGTTTGGGGGAGCGATTAAGCGTGCGTTTGTTGGCTGCCATCCTGGAGGCACGAGGCGTGCCGGCGGTGTTTGTTGAAGCCACTCAATTAATTGTCACAGACAACCAATTTCAATCAGCCCATCCTGACCTTGAGGCTACCCGCCAGCGCTGTCAAAGCCTCCTGCGGCCATTGTTAAAACAAGGGAAGGTGCCGGTGGTCACCGGTTTTATCGCGGCCACCGCGGAGGGCATCCCTACAACTTTGGGGAGGGGCGGTAGTGATTATACAGCCGCACTTTTGGGGGCAATCCTTGAAGCAGAGGACGTGTGGATTTGGAGCGACGTTGATGGGGTGATGACAGCCGACCCGCGCCTGGTGGCAGAGGCGCGTACCATTCCGTCATTAACTTATCGGGAGATTGCCGAACTGGCCTATTTTGGGGCCAAGGTGGTCCATCCCAAGACCATCCGTCCAGTGGTGGAGGCAGGAATTGGTTTGCGTGTGTGCAATACGTTTAACCCAAACCATCCTGGCACGCGGGTTTTCCCCGACCGTAATTCAGAGAACAGGGTTGGAAACGCCGAAGGCGGGACGATTAAGGCTGTGACCGCTATTCGAGGGCAGAGTCTGATCACCGTGGAGGGCAGAGGGATGCTCGGGGTACCAGGGGTGGCAGCGCGCACATTTGGGGCCGTGGCAGCCACAGGGACCAGTGTACCCTTGATCACCCAAGCCTCGTCGGAGCAATCTATCTGCTTTGCTGTGCCCCTGGAGGCTGTTAAGCGTGTGGTCGCTTCCCTGGAAGACGTCTTTAGGCCAGAGTTGGCACGGCGAGACATTGATCGCATTTGGGCAACCGGCGAGGTTAGCCTGATTACAGTGGTAGGAGCGGGAATGCGGGATACACCTGGAATTGCCGGGCGGGTGTTCAGTGCCCTAGGAAAGCAAGGCGTGAATGTGATTGCGATTGCACAGGGTTCCTCAGAAGTTTCGATCAGCCTCGTGGTG
Organism: Chloroflexota bacterium; assembly: GCA_037444705.1. GTDB lineage: Bacteria > Chloroflexota > Anaerolineae > Anaerolineales > UBA4823 > DATCYX01. Next base: position 8,185 of record JBBILY010000135.1, read on the forward strand.
GAAGCCAGTGATACGGAGAAAAGCGTTAAGGCCATACATGACTTGATTGTTGACAGATTAGGAAGACCGTAGTAAGATTTAGCCCGCTTGAAAGAGGGCGAGGTAGCTCAATGGCAGAGCAGGGGACTCATAAGCCCTTGGTTGTGAGTTCAAATCTCACCCTCGCCACTCGTCAACACAGGCCTGTGACAACAGGCTTTTTTTTATTGGGATGAGGATGGCATCTGATTCCCGATACGGGGATACGGATTGGCATCGGCTGTACTGATAACGATGGATGTGAAAGCACGTTGCCGGATCGGTCGCAGATGCGTTAGCGGGCTGTGTTTCCTGGCTTTGGGTGCTGTCTGATATGTTCGGCTAAAGGATGTGACCAGAAAACAGGGCTTGGCATTCTCCTGCCTCGAGGGTACAATGATGGCATGTCCGCTTCCGGTCGCTGGCCTGAGAAGGAACGTTTGAGCGTCTTGACGGCTATTGTGTTGTTAACGTATGCCCTGACGCGCTTGCTGAATCTTCCTGTTCATGAAGTGGAATGGAGTCTGGCCGGAATCCGCCTGAACTTTGCGTTGCGTTTTGGCGCGTTCATTGCTTTGGTGGCTGCCGGTCTG
>JBBILY010000136.1:0-8509 GCA_037444705.1 Chloroflexota bacterium
CTATGCCATCGGGGTATTCTTATCCTTCACCCTCTCGCAGGCCGGCATGGCGCGGCGCTGGTGGAAAATTGGCCGCCTGAAACCCGGCCAGGAAGTGCAGGAACGTGGCTCCACCCTGCGCTACGAACCCCGCTGGGAGATCAAAATGCTCATTAATGGCTTTGGGGCTTTTTGTACAATGGTGGTGATGTTTGTCTTCGCCATCACCAAATTTCAAGCCGGGGCGTGGATCGTCCTGCTCCTTCTGCCTACTTTGGTGGTAATTTTCTACTCTATTCATCACCACTATAGGGAATTGGCCCAGCACCTCTCCCTGGAGAATTATGGTGCGCCGCCGCGCATCGCCCGTCACCGCGTGATTTTGCCGATCAGCGGCGTACATCGCGGCTCGCTGGCAGCTTTACAGTATGCCCGCTCGTTGTCCAATGATATTACTGCCGTGCACGTGTCCACGGATCCGGTGGAGGCTGAAAAGGTCAGAAGTAAATGGGAAAGATGGGGCGATGGTGTGCGCCTGGTGTTGCTGGATTCACCTTATCGCCTCCTGGCGGAGCCCTTATTGCAGTATATAGAAGAGATCGCCCGCCAGCGCCAGCCTAACGAAATTATCACGGTGGTGGTGCCCCAATTTGTGCCTAAACGGTGGTATCATAATTTCCTGCATGCCAACACCGCCCTTTGGTTGCGGATGGCGTTGCTCTTCAAACCGGGGATTGTTATCACAGATGTCCCTTATCAGATAGAGTAGGAGCAGAGGAACAATGGAGATCATTGTGGTCGGTTGTGGGCGCGTTGGCGCCGAACTGGCTTATCGCTTATATAAGAAAGGTCACACGGTCACGGTTGTGGACCGGGTGGCACAATCCTTTAACAATTTACCCCCCGACTTTCGCGGGCGCACCATCGAAGGCGAAGCTCTGAACCGCGATGTCCTGCTGCGCGCCGGCATCGAAACTGCGGATGGGCTGGTCACGGTAACCAACTCCGACCCCCTGAACGCCGTTGTTGCCCATCTGGCGCGCGAAGCTTTCGGCCTCTCCAACGTGGTTGTGCGCAATTACGACCCGGTCATGCGTTCACTGCACGAAGCATTTGGCTTGCAGGTGGTCAGTTCCTCCAGTTGGGGGGCGCAAAGGCTGGAAGAAATGCTTGCCCACGCTGAAATGCACACGGTGTTCTCGGCTGGCAATGGCGAGGTGGAGATCTACGAGTTCACCATCCCCTCCACCTGGCATGGCCATCGCCTGGGAGATTTAATCCCACCCGCCAATTGTTACCCGGTCTCTCTGACGCGGTCGGGGCGTGCCACCCTGCCCACGCTCGATACTATCCTGGAAACAGATGACGTGGTCCTGGTCAGCGCCACTTTTGACGGTATCGAGGCGCTGCGCCAAAAATTGCAGACCTCAACGGAGGCTTGAAGATTATGTTCGTCTTGATCGTTGGCGGTGGCAACACCGGCACTCAACTGGCAATCATGCTTCTCAACCAAAACCATCAAGTACACGTGGTCGAACATCGTCCCGAGGTATTGGCGCGTCTGCATCGCGAACTACCCACCGAGACCATCTATGAAGGCTATTTCACCAATCTGAGCGTCCTGGAGCAAGCCGGCATTCAACACGCGCATGCCCTGGCAGCCTGCACGGTGAACGACGCCGAGAATCTGGCCTTGTGTTATCTGGCGCGGCAGCGCTACAAGGTGCCGCGCACCATCGCTCGCATCAACGACCCACGCAATGCCTGGTTGTTCGATGAGAAATTCCACGTGGATGTGGCCCTGAATAACGCGGAGATCATGGCCCGCCTGATCGAAGAAGAAATGTCCCTGGGAGACATGATGACATTGTTAAAACTGCGCCGCGGCGAGTATTCCCTTGTGGAAGAGAAGATTCCGGCCGGGGCTAAGGCCATTGGCATTGCCATCAAAGACCTGGGGCTGCCGGAGAACTGCGTGATTGCCGCCATCATCCGTCATGGGAAAGTCATTTTGCCGCGCGGCATCACCACCTTCGAAGCTGGCGATGAAGTCCTGGCCGTGACCGACCGCCAGGGAGCAGAACAACTGGCGCAACTGTTCACCGTCATCAGGAAAGAAGCCACCCCCGAAGTGATCGAGCCCGCCGCGTAACTTATTCCGCTCTGGCTTATGTATCAGGTTGCTGTTAAAAGGGATTTCACCGCTCACCATTATCTGATTGGGGGAGACTGGGGGGTAGAGAACCAACCCCATAGCCACCAATACCAGATCGAGGTGCAATTCGAGGGGGAAGCCCTCGACCCCAATGGTTACCTGCTGGACATCACCGAGATTGAAAATGCCCTGGAAGCCCTGCTTGCTCGCTACCGTGGCCGCTTGCTGAACGCCCTGCCAGAATTCGCCGGCCTGAATCCCAGCCTGGAGCACTTTGCTCGCATCCTGTGTGAAGCCCTGGCCAGGCAAGTGCACCCTGCCAACACTTCTGCCTTGATGATCAAATTGTGGGAAAACGAAAACACCTGGGCTGCTTACCGCATGCGGCTTGGGATTGCCTGAGTAGCCATGTACTCTCCACAAACTTTATGCGCCTTGGATTGATCATTTATGGCAGCCCGGATTCGCTCTCCGGCGGTTACCTCTACGATCGCAAACTGCTGGAAATTTTGGGCGCGCAAGGGGATTCCGTAGAGATAGTCTCTCTTCCCTGGCGTAACTATGCTCGCCATCTGGTGGATAATTTCTCTCCAGCGCTCTACCGCCGCCTGGCCAACCTGGAGGTAGATATATTGCTTCAGGATGAGTTGAACCATCCTTCCCTGGTGTGGCTAAACCCCCGCCTGCGGCGACGGGTCTTCTACCCCATCGTGAGCATCGTCCATCATCTGCGCAGCAGCGAACCTCATGCGCCCTGGCTGATGGCTCTTTACCGTCGCCTTGAGCGGGCTTACCTGGCCAGCGTAGATGGCTTCATCTGCAACAGCCAGGCGACAGCCAAAACGGTGCGGGCAATGCTCCCATTTGAGCCGGCGATGGTGGTGGCTTATCCTGGAGGCGATCATTTAGCCGCCAAAATTCAGGATGAGGCTATCGTCCAGCGCGCCTTGCAACCTGGGCCATTGCGTTTGCTCTTTGTGGGTAATGTCATTCCCCGCAAAGGCTTGCACTTTCTCATGCAGGGGTTACATTTTCTACCCCCTGAAACCTGGCAGTTAACCGTGGTAGGTCGCCTGGATGTGGACAGAACCTATACGCGCCGCTTGGTGAGCCTGGTGCAGATGTGGCATCTTGAGTCCCAGGTGCGCTTTAGCGGCGTATTAGAAACGCCCGACCTGATGGCAAAAATGCGCGAGAGCCATGTGTTGACCTTGCCCTCGTCTTATGAGGGTTTTGGCATCGCTTGCCTGGAGGGCATGGGGTTCGGATTGGTGCCCCTGGTTTCGCAGCGAGGGGGCGCGGTTGAACTTATCACACCCGGGTTAGAAGGCTACTTAATCTCCCCGCAAGAGCCCGAGGCCATCAAGGACATCGTGCTGGAACTGCACCACGATCGCCGGCGCCTGGCGCGCATGGGCCTGGCCGCCCGCCGACGTTTCCTGGCGCATCCCACATGGGCGCAAAGCGCAGCCCAGGTCCGCCCGTTTCTGCTTGACCTGAGGTACAGGCCATGAACCCGCCTCTACCCGCAGCCCCGGGCACATATGCCCTGCTGTTGCATCTGAATCAGGCCACCAGCCTCCAAGTTGGACGGTTGGGTGACTTTCACTTTCCTGCGGGCTTCTATGCCTATGTGGGTAGCGCCTTTGGACCTGGTGGCCTACACGCCCGCCTGAGGCATCACCTCCAGTCCGGCCGCGCCCACTGGCATGTGGATTATCTGCGCCGCCTGGCTCAAGTACATTCGATTTACTTTGCCCTGACTCTTCAGCCTCAGGAGTGTCTCTGGAGCCAAGCACTGGCAAACCTGCCCCATGCCTGGCTACCTGCCCCTGGCTTTGGCGCCAGCGACTGCCGCAACGGCTGCCCCACCCATCTCATCGGCCTTAGCCTCGAGGAACGCTCAGCTCAGGCACAGGTCCAGCAAGCGCTCGAGGGGTTATCCATCCACCTGGTTCAGGTCATCCCCCGCTGATCACCTTCCCGCAGGGAGTTTGAGGGGGGCAGCGAAGATTTTCTGACCCATTTGCACATACAAGCAGTGGTTGCCGCCCGCCCTGGGAGGTTTGAGGTAAAATCAGATACGAAACTTCAAGATTGGGAGAGCATTTTGAGAAAGTACCTTCAGGATTACAGTTTTTTGCTAGCCCAGGCAATTCTGGTGATCAGCCTGGACCAGTGGACTAAAGCCTTGATCCGCGCCAATTTGGATTTTGGTGAAATCTGGTCACCCTGGAGCTGGCTCACGCCTTATGCGCGCGTTGTGCACTGGAAGAACTCCGGTGCGGCCTTTGGCATGTTCCAGGGATTTGGGGATGTATTCACCATCCTGGCATTACTGGTAGCGGTGGCGATTTTATACTACTTTCCCCAGGTGCCGCGCCACGATTGGCCTCTGCGCCTGGCCATGGGATTACAACTGGGCGGAGCCCTGGGCAACCTGATTGACCGCCTGACCCAAGGTTATGTGACCGACTTTATCTCGGTGGGGACATTCCCGGTCTTCAACCTGGCTGACGCCAGCATCTCGATCGGGGTGGCCATCCTGGTCTTGGGCATGTGGATTAAGGATAAGCGCCCTGTTTCTGCTTTACCCGCCACCACGGAAGAGCCTCTCACCTCTGAGGAAATCAAGGGTGAGTGATCACTATTTCACTTTTCACTATCAGAGTGAAGAGCCTCAACGCCTGGACAAATTTCTCGTCTCCTGCCTGCCGCAATATTCGCGCTCACGCCTGCAAAATCTAATCCGCGCCGGCCTGGTGGCGGTGAATGGCAAACCCGCCCCAAAAAGCGGTTTGATGTTGGAGGCCGGGGCGGTGGTGCAGGTCTATGTACCGCCGCCAGCGCCGACAACCCTGATCGCTGAGCCCATTCCTTTAGATATTGTGTTTGAAAACGACGACCTGATTGTGGTGAATAAGCCCGCCGGGATGGTCGTACATCCTGCTGCAGGCCACAGCGCCGGGACGTTGGTCCACGCCGCCCTGGCGCACGCCCCGCAGATGCAAGGCATCGGCGGTGAGGCTCGCCCGGGTGTGGTGCACCGCCTGGATAAGGATACTTCCGGATTGATCCTCTTGGCTAAGAACGACTATGCCCATCGCTGGTTACAGGATCAATTCCGCCAGCGCCGGGTGGAAAAGATATACCTGGCTCTGGTGGATGGCAAACCCACAACCCCCAGCGGGCGGATCGAGGTGGCTATTGGGCGCGACCCGACTAACCCCAAACGCATGGCGGTGGTGCCCGCCCACAAAGGCCGCCTCGCCCTCAGCCAGTATCGCACCCTAGAGAGGTTCAGCCAGCATACCCTGTTAGAGGTGCAACCCCTGACCGGCCGCACCCATCAGATTCGCCTGCACTTAGCCTTTATCGGTTGCCCTGTGGTTGGGGATCGGGTGTATGGACGGCGCAAGCCCAGCCTGCCCCTGGAGCGGCAATTTCTGCACGCGTTTCGTCTCAGCATTTGCCTGCCGGGCGAGCGCCAGCCGCGCACCTTCGAGGCGCCCCTTCCACAGGAACTCCAGCACCTGTTGACACTTCTCAGGCAAGAGCACTGATCCCAGTAGAACTCATAATCTCCCCAAGCAAGAGAGGCTCTATGGAATGGATTGATCTACGCTCCGATACGGTCACCCACCCCACCCAGGCCATGCGCGAAGCCATGGCGCGCGCCGCCGTGGGCGACGACGTCTATGGCGAAGACCCCAGCGTCAACCGCCTGCAAGAGATGGCTGCGGCGCTGATGGGGAAAGAAGCCGCCTTATTTGTCGCCTCCGGGACAATGGGCAACCTGGTAGCGATATTAACCCATTGCGCCCGTGGAGATGAGGTCATCCTGGGGGACAAAGCTCACACCTTCCTCTATGAGGCTGGAGGTATTTCGGCCCTGGGAGGTGTGCATTCCCATCAGATCCCCAACCAGGCCGACGGCACCCTGCACCTGGACGATATTCGCGCCGCAATCCGCCCAGATGATCCTCATCATCCCATCTCGCGCCTGGTAGCGCTCGAAAACACCCACAACCGCTGTGGCGGCGTAGCCCTCACCGCTGAATATACGCGCCGCGTGGGCGAATTAGCCCACACCCATGGCCTGTTCCTGCACCTGGATGGGGCGCGCCTGTTTAATGCCGCTGTCGCCCTGGGGGTCAGCCCCAGCGAACTGGCTGAACCCGCCGATTCGGTCACGTTTTGTTTGAGCAAGGCCCTCTGCGCCCCGGTCGGCTCACTGCTATGTGGCAATCGAGACTTTATCGCCCGCGCCCGTCGCATTCGCAAGCAATTGGGGGGTGGTATGCGCCAGGCTGGCGTCCTGGCGGCGGCGGGGATTGTCGCCCTGGAAAGCATGATCGAACGCCTGGCAGAGGACCATGAACACGCCCGAATGTTAGCCCAGAGGCTGGCAGCTATCCCTGGGGTGATATTGGACCTGGGCATGCCCCAGACGAATATGGTCTTCTGCGCCTTGGCTGAAGACGTACCCTGGGATGCCCCTCAAATTGCGCAGCGTCTGGCTGAACGTGGGGTGCGGGTGGGTGTGGTAGGGCCGCGTCGCTTTCGCCTGGTCACCCACTACTGGATTGGCGAGGCCGAGGTGAAGCAGGCGCTCCAGGCCTTTCGAGAAGTCCTCAGCCAGGGTTAGGTTTCAGGACGACATTTTGGCGACCTGGATTGCCTCCCAATGGGAGGCGTCCGGTTCGATTTGATTCCGCCCTCGCTCTTTGGCGATATACAGCCGCTGATCGGCCAGGTCAACCAGTTCATCGGGGCTACCCACTTCGGCCAGCATAGCAATCCCCTGGCTCACGGTGGGAGCCGGAACATGTTCGCCTTTGGGCGTAACCAGGGTCAGGGTCTGCAGAGCTTGACGAATGCGCTCAGCCACATGCATGGCCCTTTTACCATCCGTCTCGGGTAGCAGGATGGCAAACTCTTCGCCACCCCAGCGGCCGACAATATCCGTCGAGCGCACATTCTCTCGCACCGCGGCCACCACCTGGGTCAACGCCTGATCGCCCACCAGATGGCCGTACTGGTCGTTATAATGCTTAAAGTAATCCACGTCCAGCATGATCAGGCTCAGCGGGGTCTGATTGAGCAGGGCCTCGCGCCCATATTGTTCCAGGTATGCCAGTAAGTTGCCGTGGTTATACACCTGGGTCAGGCTATCTAATTGGGCCTGTTTTTTCACTTCGGCGTGGTGTATGGCATTGTCAATGACCAGGGCTGCCTGATGAGCCATATTCTCCAACAATTCCAGGTCGGCCTCATTAAAAGCGTTGCGCTGATACGAAGCCATTGCCATCAGGCCTATGACGTGATGGCCAGCAATCATCGGCGTACCCATCCACGACAGGCTGGCTTTAGGCTTGCCAATCAAGCGCATTTCCACCCCCAGTTTGACTACCTCGTTGGGTAAATCCCTGATCAATAAGGGTTGACGGTGTTCAAGCACCCAACCCGCCAGCCCTCCCTCGATGGGTAACTCTTTGGGTGGGAAGTATTCACCTTCGTCATAGAAGAGTTCCAGGCGCAGGTGGTCACCCTGAACCAGACCCACAAAATACGTATCAGCCCGGATGGCTTCCTGCACTGCCGCACTGACCAGCGCCAGCACCTGGTCTATTTCCAGGGCTGAGGTGATTTTGCGTGACACCTGATTGATGGTCTCCAGGCGCTTCACCTGAGATTGGATGGCGTTTCCCAGGCGCAATACGGTCTCGTTAATGGCCGTCCCCACCACCAGCAGGCTGAAGACATGCGCCCATCTTTCAATCTCTGATCCAAGGGGCGCGTAGGGCAATATCGCCCCCAGAACTGACAGGGTAAAGATAAAGGCATAAGTCAACCAGCGCCCAGAGATGACGGCCGAGATGGCAACGATCATAACCGCCAGGATGTAGACTAATCCCGCGGAAACACCAGGCAAGATGAGCCGCAATATAGCCAGGATGACGGCGTTGAAAACCATCACGCTCCAATGGAAGAGCGGCATATGTTGCAGGCGAGGGTAAAAATAACCAAAGAGCAGCAGGGTATAGATGATACCTACGATCCCCACCCCCAGACTATTAATGCGTTGCGAATCGTCAAGCCTGGAATTAAACACCTGAACCAGAATGATCAATTGCACCACCAGGGCCAGGAGCGTGGCGGGCAACAACATACCACGGCGTTCGTTCGGCGTGAGGCGGTCAAAGGGGTTTGAAGGGATCTTGCTCATACCGACCCTGGTGTAAGGTGAGAAAAGTCACCCAGAAGTTAAGCCTCAATTTTACAACAAAATATGATAATCTTCACCCTCTATACTAATTTGATCATGGCTTTCTCAAAGTCGCGAATTACTGGTGACAAGCAGGGCGAAAGCCT
>JBBILY010000137.1:0-8437 GCA_037444705.1 Chloroflexota bacterium
GCGAAATTAAGTTTGAGTTCAATCGGGGCTCCGAGATCTTGTGGCACAGGCACGAAGATCTCTTCCGTCACCGTGGGGCCTGTGGTCAACTCCGTCAGCGGCAGGTCAATGGTTATCCCACAGGCGAGGCTCGCCAAAGCCACAAACACCAGTACAAACCAGGCGGATTTCGCAAACATAACACCTTCTCCGTTCAAAGATTGGTTGTTCTTTTGTATTTACGCTTTTGAGGCTGGAAAGTTGCACATTCAGGGAGCGCCAGGGCTTCGCGCAAGGTACAAATTTAACCCTCACAACCCGGCCGCGGGTCGCCAGGGGGCGCAACGACCCAGACGATCTTTTTCGCAAAGGGTGAATTGACCCATTGGGCGAGGAAAGGGATTCCCGCCACTCTCAGGTCATAAAGGGAGGATATTTCTCCCTCCACAGAGCCTCCTGAATGGGAGCGTTGCCCTGAGCAGCCTGATACAAGTCGTTGGCAATCTGCGCGATGACATCAGACATCTCCAGACGAGTGATCCACCCCTCAGGGATGGCGGATTTGCCCAGCATCAGCCTTAAAATGTTGCCGGTTATGCTAGCAGTGCTATCGCAGTCTCCACTGTGATTGACCGCTGCCAGCACACCCTGAGTGTATTTGGGTATCATCGGTGAAGCGACCTCTGCCCTCAGCCCCCCGCAGGTAGTCGGTCACACCTTCTGGCCCAAACCTGCGTCTGATTTCGGCGATGTCCATGAACTCAATTGGGGCGCCCAGGGCATCCCCGATAGCCCCACCCAGCAGACACCCCAGATAATGATCAAGCGTCAAGCGGGTCATCGTGATCACATCCTGATGTGGGTTCGGTTGCTCTTATGGGACGTAAGGCGGTAGAGTCAACACGATAAATTTTCCATCGTCTTGTTTCACCCAAAAGTCAAACTGGGTCTGAGGCGGAAATTCTTCGGGGCTGGCACCGCAGCACGGGCCGAGAGAGAACAGGCTGCCATCAGGGTTTTCAAACTCCAGGGTAAAGCGGAAATCACTCGGCCCGAGTTGGGTTTCCCAGACAAAGTTCCTGACCTTGAGGTGGCAGACGAAGCCGTTAATGGTGCAGGCATTGTGGAACAGGGCGGAATAATCGTTGGGGTCAAGGTTGGGGTTCATGTCGCGAAGCCCCTGATAGTCTCCGCCATAGAGAGCCACTGCCTCTGAGTAGCGCCCAGCCTTCAGGGCATCCAGATAGGCCAGCAAGGCCTGGCGGGCGGATTGAATCTGCTGCAAATCGGGCTGGGTCAGGGCCTGGGCTAAAATATCTGCGACCAGGCTGTTCATGGCCTGAAGTTCGTTTTCATCCACCTGGCGCTTGCCCGTCCCTGCCAAGAGGAGGCGGATGGTCATGGCGTCGGCAGTGCCAGGGCTGGTGTGCTCATACTCCAGTTCCTCAAATTCATCTACCCAGGAATAAATTTGCTGCAATTGGTGCGATGTCAGGCGGATGCGCACTGGTTGAGCGGCCAGGTCGCCCTTGCAAGACGAGACCAGGGCCACTCCGCTGCGATAGATGGTCACCTCATCGCATAAGGCGGCAATCCCACCCCGGCGCTGCCAGTCGAGGGCCAACCCCCAGGCAGCGCCCGTGCGCCCGCTGATGGCCTGTTCGTATAGTAGACGCGCCCATTCGGCGAGGGCGCGCTCTTCCCAGGGAGTGGCGGTGATGGCCCCCTGGCCGTAGAAGGTCACTGTGCCGGCCGGGGTTTGCGCCTCAAAAGGCGCATATTTCTGCGTAAAGTAGTCCACCTCGGCGGTGAACGTGCCCGCAGCGAATTTGCTTTGCAGCAAAACGCCCCCACACAGGCCGTGGGCGGCGGTTTCGCGGCTCATGAAGAGGCTCACGCACTCGCCGTCTCTCTCTTGCGACCAGATGATGAGCGGGTTTTCAATCTCCAGCGGGGGCGCCGCCGCCAGGTAGTAGCGACTGCCATCCTGGTTGGTGTGCACCTCATACAGCGCGCCTTCGGCCTGCAGGATGATCTTGTAGCCCGGGGTGATCACCTCGGCACAGGCGCGCTGGGCAAATTCCACCCCCAGGCAGGCATCGGGCCAGTCCGCCGCCTCAATGGATTGGGGTATAACGCCATCGAGGGAAAGCCCTAACTGCTGGGCAAGCCACTGGCGGATGTTTTCAACCGCAGAGGGTGGGATGGGAGAGGGGGAAGGTGTGATGGGGGTGGCTGTGGGAGGCGTTAGCGTGGCCATCGGCGCGGGGGTGGGGGTCGGCGTGGTGGCGGGGGCGCAGGCAGCCAGAAGTAGGGCGAGCAGGATGAAGAGGGCCATGCCTTCAGGGCTGAGAAACCTCGCACCAACCTTCCTGTCCAAGGTAACGGTCTGCCTGCGGGCATGGGCCAGTTGGGAACGCAGGAAAGGTCGCGCATGTGGGATAAAGATATCTACCATACAGGAATTGCGCATGCGATTCGGCAAATCAAGAGCAGAACAGGGCCCACCGTTCGGGCTGACTGTACTGTCACTGCGACGCAACGCTCCCTGCGGCGGTAGGCGGTGAGGTAAGGGTGATGATCAACAAGGAAATATACAGGCGGGACATAAATACCTTTTTTATTAAAGACGACTTTTCTGCGGGAGAGGTTCCCCTAGGTTTCATGGTAAATTATACGCCTCCCGATCTTCCAGGATGATCCACTTGCCCGTATAATAATATATGTGATGAGTATGATTATGTGTAGGGTTTACCTGAAGGCAGCCCTCCTATGAAGGCGTTTTTAGTCTTTTCCATCCTGCAGACGATCCTGCTGCTGGTATATGTTACCCTTTACATCCGCCAGACAATCCGTCAGTTGGCGGGCTGGTTGCATAAATCAAGCGGGACGGGGCAGGGATTTGTCCGCAAGGGCAGGCAACGGCGCTGAGAGGGGCGAAGGGGGACGGCGGGTTGCCAGAGCCAATGCGAGCCCCGAGTTGAGGTATGTTCAGGATTAACTGATGACGCGAGTGTTGCGGGTTGATCCCCAATCGCCTGACCCGCAGGTGATTGCCGCGGCGGCGATGGAAATTCTAAACGGCAATTTAGTCGCCTTCCCCACCGAAACGGTGTATGGCCTGGGAGCCAATGCGCTGGACGAGGCTGCGGTGCGGCGCATCTTCATCGCCAAAGGCCGTCCCACGGAAGACCCTTTGATCGTGCACTTGGCTTCCAGGGAGGATTTGCCGCGCGTGACGCGCCATCTTCCGCCTGAGGCTGAGGCACTGGCGCGCCGATTCTGGCCTGGCCCACTGACCCTGGTGTTGCCTCGGGGCAGGGCTGTGCCCCCAAGTGTCACCGCGGGATTGGATACGGTGGCGGTGCGTGTACCTGCGCACCCGGTGGCGCTGGCGCTGTTGCGCGCCAGCGGGGTGCCCATCGCCGCGCCTTCGGCCAATCGCTTTGGTCATACCAGCCCCACTACGGCGCGCCACGTGTTGGATGACCTGGCAGGGCGCGTTGATCTGATCCTGGATGGCGGGGCGACCATGGTTGGGGTCGAATCCACCGTTTTAGACCTGACCCGCTCACCCGCCGTGATTTTACGCCCCGGAGGCGTGACGCGTGAAGCCCTGGAAAGCGTCTTGGGGGTGGTGCTGGTTCATGGCGAGGGGGAGGCTGAAACCACGCCGGTGCTCAAACCCCAGGCCTCGCCTGGGATGTTGAAGCGGCATTATGCCCCGCGCGCCCGCTTGATTTTGTTCGTCACCCGCGCGCCCGAAGTCACCCTGAGCCAGATGGCTGCCATGGCACGCCGCCTGGCGGCCGAGGAAGCCAGGGTGGGCGTTTTAGTGGCCGAGGAGGACTTTGGCGCTTTCGCAGGGCTACCGCTCAGGCTGTTTAACCTCGGTAGCAGCGCCGACCTGGCGGGCATCGCCCGCCGCCTCTTTGCCGGCTTGCGGGCGCTGGATGAGCAGGGTGTGGATGTCATCCTGGCGCGCGATTTTGGCCAGGGCGGTCTGGGCTTGGCCATCCACGATCGCCTGCGGCGAGCAGCGCACCAGGTGATTGAATGACACCCGCTTGAGAAAACTCACCTGCTATCCTATCCCTTCAGGCGCAGCATGGCCTGATGGGCAGCCTCGATGGTTTGGCTGATAACAGCCTGGTCGTGAGCGGTGGAAATAAAAGCCGCCTCGAATTGTGACGGGGCCAGATAGACCCCAGATTCCAACATGGCGCGGAAGAAATGGGCATAGCGCTGGGTGTCAGCGGTCTTGACCGAGGGCCAATCGCGCGGCGGGGTCTGGCTGAAGAACAGGGTGAACATCGTGCCCACACGCCTGGTCTGGACGGGGATGCCCGCTTGCTGTGCGGCCTGGCACAGGCCCTCTTCCAGGCGGGCGGCAGCCGCTTCCAGCGCCTCCCAGGTGGCAGGTGAGCGGAGATGGTCTAAAGTGGCGATGCCCGCGCTCATTGCCAGGGGATTCCCCGAAAGCGTGCCGGCCTGATAGACCGGCCCGGCCGGGGCGACCATCTGCATGATCTCGCGCCGCCCTCCATAGGCGCCCACCGGCAGCCCACCCCCAATGACTTTACCCAATGTGGTCAGGTCCGGCTGGATTTGATACAGCGCTTGCGCCCCGCCCGGATGGACGCGAAAGCCGCTCATCACCTCGTCGAAGATCAACAATGCCCCAAATTGCTGCGTCAATTGGCGCAAGCCGGGCAGGAAACCAGGCAGCGGGGGAACAACCCCCATATTCCCGGCCACAGGCTCCACGATCACCGCGGCTATTTCCTCGGGATATTGGTGGAAGAGTTCAGCCACGGAGTCCAGATCGTTGTAGCGCGCCACCAGGGTATCCTGGGCCACAGAAGGCGGGACACCGGGCGAGTCGGGGAGGCCCAGGGTGACCACCCCAGAACCGGCCTGCACCAGCAGGTAATCGGCGTGGCCATGGTAGCAACCTTCGAATTTGATGATCTTATGGTGTCCCGTGAAGGCCCGCGCCAGGCGCAAGGCGCTCATGGTGGCTTCGGTGCCAGAATTGACAAAGCGGATCATTTCCAAGGCGGGCATGAAGGATTGGATGCGCTGTGCCAGTTCCAGTTCCAGGGGGCTGGGGGCGCCGTAACTGGTGCCCCGCTCCACGGCGCGCTTAAGGGCAGCGACAACCTGGGGGTGAGCGTGCCCCAGGATCAGCGGTCCCCAGGAGAGGACGTAATCAATGTAGCGGTTGCCATCTACATCGTAGAGATAGGCGCCTTCCCCACGCTCGATAAAGAGCGGCTGGCCACCGACGGCGCGAAAGGCGCGCACCGGTGAATCCACGCCGCCGGGCAGCAGGTTTTGGGCTTGCTGGAAGAGTTGATAAGACCTGGATGTATTCATAGCACAATCTCCGCAGCTTGTTCGCCAGAATGGATGCAATCGGGTATGCCAATGCCACCATAAGCGTTCCCTGCCAGAGCTAACCCTGGCCATTTTTGTAACGCCGCCTGAATGCGAGCCAGGCGCTCAGGATGTCCCAGGTTGTATTGGGGCATGGCTTTCTCCCAGATGTAAACCTGATGGAGTACCGCAGGGGCGCTGATGCCCAGGGTGAGTTTCAACTCCTGACGCGCCATTTGCAGCAGGCTGCCCTCGTCCCAGGGGATGGCTTGCTCCTGGCCGGCGCGGCCGACGAAGACGCGCAACAGCGCATAACCAGGTGGGGCGCGGTGGGGGAATTTGGTTGACGTCCAGGTGCATGCCAGGGCCTGGCGCCCCTCGCAGCGAGGGATGACATAGCCGTACCCGTCCAAGGGGCGCGGCAGGTCTTCCACCCGATAGGCCAGGGAAATCGTAGCCGTGGAAGCATAAGGGATGGCGCCCAAATCTGCCGCCAGGGAAGGGTCCAGAGGGGCTAACAGGGCGCCCGCAGCGTAGGCGGGAACCGCCAGGATGACGCCTTGGGCGTGCAAGGCGTTGCCACGTTTGGGCTGGACGCGGTAAATGCCGTCTGAGAAAGATACACTGTCCACCGCAGAGTTCAGGCGTAAATCCGCGCCCTGTTGATTCAGCACCTCGATCAAGGTTTCGACGATCTCCGCCAGGCCGCTGGTCGGGGTGAGGAAGGCCGAGCGAGCATGGCCGTTGTTTGGCTGCTGGCGGCGCAGTGCCAGAGCACCCCTGGCCAGGCTGCCATATTTCAATTCGAGTTGGCGCAGGTAGGGAAAAGTGGCTCGCAAGCTGAGTTGATCGCCATCGCCGGCGTAAATGCCGCTGAGCAGGGGTTCGATCAGATGCTCATACGCGGCGCGCCCCAGGCGACGAGAAATGAAGGCGCCCAGGCTCTCATCGCCATCATCGGGGCGGGGCGGCAGGAAGAAATCTAACCCCAGGCGAGCTTTTTGAGGCCAGGTGAGCAGGTCACTGCGCAGGATGGGGGCGAAGCGGGTGGGGATCATCATCGTCAGCCCTTCAGGCAGGGGGCGCAACTGCCCCCGATGCAAGACATAGGTGTTCCGGTGCTCAGGGTTGGTGCCGTGTAACCGCGTCTCGAGGCCCAATTCGCGGCACAGGGCAACCGCCCAGGGTTTGGTGGCGAGAAAGGTGTCTGGACCACCTTCGATGACAAAACCTTTGAGGCGCTGGGTGACGATCTTGCCTCCCCAGCGCGCATCGGCTTCGAGCAGGGTCAGATGCAGGGGAATGCCCCGCTCAGCGGCTTTGCGATAGGTATAGTAGGCCGCTGCAAGGCCGGCGATGCCTCCACCGATGATGACGATGTGCTTCATAGCCAGCCCGCCTCCCGAGCGCGGCTGACGACCCTTTCTGCCAGGGCGGTGATCATCTGCGGGGCGGTGTTTAACATCACGATGCGTTCCAATTGCACTCCTAGGGATTGTGCCTGGCGCTTCAGCGCCAGGTCAATATCATACAAAATCTCCACATGTTCGCAGACAAAGCCAATGGGCGCGACCAAAACGTGGCGCTGGCCGGCCTGGGCCATCTGCACCAGGACCTCAGATGCATCCGGGCCTAGCCAGGGCTCATCGGATAGGGCTGCAGACTGGTAGGCGAAGGCATAAGGTCGGTCTCCCAAGTGTTGCATCACCGCGGTCACGGTCTGGCTCAACTCCCTGGGATAAGGGTCGTCCCATTGCAAGATGCGCTGTGGCAGGCTGTGGGCGGTGAACAGGATGGGCACCTCTGAGCGCACCTGAGAAGGGAAGCGATCCAGGGTGGTGCAAATACGTTCCACCAGGGCAGCGATGTAGCCCGGCAGCAGGTGCCAGCGCTCAATGCCAGCCACCTCCAGCGCCGGCGCGGCTTCCTCCACCTTTTTGAAATAAGCCCCAATGCTCATGCGCGAATAGTGGGGCGCCATCACCAAACCCACCACGCGGCGGATGCCCTCAGCCTGCATATGCGCCAGGGTCTCCTGGATATACGGATGCCAATGGCGCATGCCCACACAGGCTTTGAAAGGAAAGCCCTGGGCTTGGAGGGCGGACTGCAAGGCCCTGGCCTGAGCCTGGGTGTGCTCTAGGATGGGGGAGCGCCCGCCAATTTCCTGATAGCGCTGGCGCACTTCATGGATGATGGCTTCTGGGGTGGGGCGATAGCCGCGCACATCCCGCAGGTATGGCTCGACCTCATCCAGGTTGCCCGGCCCGCCATAGGCCATGACCAGCAATCCGATTACAGGTGAGGAGCGGGCCATTTTCGGATCACCTCCGCAAAGGGTGGGGGCACTTTATGAGCGTGGTAGGGATACCAACCCAACTCAGCCCGCACAGCCTGGTCTTTCAGTTCGGTGGAACCCCAGATGAAAGAGGCGCCACTAATGCCCAACAGGGCAGAAGCCCACTCGGAAGCGATAAAAAGTGAAGCGAGCACCAGCAGGAGGCCGCCCCCCATGAAGTAGGGCCACCACAGATAGCCCAGATAACGCTCGCCCCGGATGACCCAGATGAAGCCCGCGCCAATGATCACCAGGGTGGCTAAACCGCAAAGCGGGCCAAACCAGTTCATCGAGCCGCCTCCTGAAGGGCACGCTTCTCCTCGGCTGTGAGCGGGCGGCCAAGCGGCTGCCGCTCCAGCCAATCCACTGGGGTGGCGTGCGGGCTGTGGCGCAAGATACGCGCGTGGCGCGGGTTGTGCGGGTTGGCCGGGGCGTATCCCTTTTCCACGCGGCGCTGCTGGCGGTAGAACTCCAGGGCATCCCAGAGCAGGGTCATGCCCAGGATGCCGGCCGCAGCCGAGAGGGGACAGCCAGGGCTTAGCAGGGCCAGGATTTCCAGCCCCAGGCCAAAGGTGGCGGCTATCAGGGCAGGCAACCACAGCCTGGGTGAGATGAATTCCACTTTGCGCACCGCCACATGCCCTAACCAGATGCCCAGAAAGGTTGTCAGCGCTGTGATCAAGCCGATTAGGTTCAAAGACATTTGTGCATCTCCTGAGAAAATTCGTGCACCATTTCGAC
>JBBILY010000138.1:0-8424 GCA_037444705.1 Chloroflexota bacterium
CCGGCGCGAATGGCTCTGGCTGGGGGGCTCACATGTGAATAACATTGTCGGCACAGTCTCCCTGCACCAGGCGGTCAATTTTGTCGAAAGATATTCATCGCACCTGGAGCAGACTATGCAGGCGGTTTTCCCACCCAATGTGCGTCTCAAACCCGCGGCAGCGATGGTGGTGGGCGGCGGTATCAGCGGCATGCGCGCCGCGCTGGACTTGGCGGATGCCGGCTTGAAGGTGTATTTAATCGAGCACACCTCCTGTCTGGGCGGGCGTGTGGCCCAACTGGGTTATATGTTTCCCCAGCATGATTGCGTCTTGTGTCGCGGGACGCCGGATCATGGCTATGGCTGCACCCGCCCCTCAATCTCCCCGGCTTATATCCAACACAATCAACATCCCAATATCGAGGTCTTGACCAACACGGATGTGGTTGATATTGAAGGTCAAGCCGGGGATTTCACGGTCTCTCTGCGTCAGGAGCCACGCTATGTAGATCCGGCGCGCTGTATCAATTGCGGTTATTGCGCCGAGGTCTGTCCGGTGGAAGTAGCGGATGAATACCAGCAGGGTATGGTGATGCGCAAGGCTGCCCATAAAGTAGCAGCGCGCGCGGCTCCAGATGCCTATGTAATCGAACGCGGCGCCTATTGTGATGATTGTGGCAAATGTGTCGAGGTCTGCCCTCCCCGTGCCATCAATCTAGACGAGAAGCCGCGGCTGCTCTCGGTGGAAGTGGGAGCGATTATCCTGGCCCTGGGCTTTCAAGTTTATGAGCCTCATCAGTTGGGTGAACTGGGCTATGGGCGCTATCCGAATGTGATCCACGCCATGGAATATGAACGCCTGGCCAGCCGTTCGGGGCCCACGGAGGGGATCATCGTCCGTCCTTCCAACCGCCAGCCTCCGCGTTCGATCGCCTGGCTGCAGTGCATTGGCTCGCGCGACCAGGAGAATCCTTATTGTTCTTCCATCTGCTGCATGTATGCCACCAAGGAAGCCATTCTTGCCAAGCAACGCCTGGGTAAAGAGGTCGAATGCCGCGTCTTTTTCATGGATGAGCGCGCCTTCAACAAGGAATATAGCACTTACTTTAACCGCGCCAGGCCAGAGTATGGCGTCCATTACACCCATTGTCGCGTTTCCGCTGTATATGAGGAGCCTCTTACCCATGACCTGATTTTGCAATACGCTGAGCCAAATGGTCAGGTTCGCCAGGAACGTTTCGAGATGGTGGTGCTGGCGGCTGGCTTGAGACCGCCTGAATCGGCGCGCTATTTCACCCAGATGCTCGATCTGGAGTTAAACGAATGCGGCTTTTGCCGTACCGATAAATTCACGCCGTTACAGACCTCCCATTCGGGGGTTTTCGTCTGCGGTGCATTCTCCTCTCCCAAGGAGATCTCAGAGACCATCCTGGATGCCAGCGGGGCAGCAGCCGAGGTCATGCGGTTGCTGAATGAGCACCTCAACACCTACCCATATAGTCGTGAATGGCCTTTCATCTCCAGGGATAACCTGCCCCCCGAACGCGAGGTGGGGCGCCAGCCAGCGCGGGTGGGAGTGTTTGCCTGCACCTGTGGTGGCACAATCAGCGAAGTGCTTGATATAGGGGCTTTAATCGAGCAAGCCAGGCGTTATCCAAATGTGATCCATGGGGAAGTGCTGGATTATGCCTGCTTTCCGCAAGGGATCGAGCGCATACAGGCTCAAGTCCAAAATCTGGACTTGAATCGCGTGGTGGTAGGTGCCTGTAGCAACCGCACTCACGATCCCCTTTTCCAGCGCGTGGTGCGCCAGGTGGGGCTGAACCCCTATCTGATGGAATTGGTCAACCTGCGAGAACAATGTAGCCGTGTCCATCGCTGGCAGGCACACTTGGCAAATCGCAAGGCGCAGGAACTGATCCGCATTGCTGTGGCGCGGGTATCGAAAGCCCAAGGGGTGCACAAACAACTGCACCATGCTGTTCCATCTGCCCTGGTGATTGGGGGTGGGCTGGCAGGGATGACCGCGGCTTTGGCCATCGCCGACAGTGGTTATGATGTAACCTTGATCGAACGCACAGAGGTGTTGGGAGGCAACCTGCAGAACCTGTATTACGTGGCTGAGGGTTACAACCCGCGGCGCCTGGGGCGCGACTTGATCAACCGCGTGCGCGCTCATCCACGCATCACTGCCCTGGTGCGCACGGAACTGGTGCGTCATGAAGGCCATGTGGGCCATTTCCGCTCGCTGCTGCGTAGCGTTCGTCCAGATGGCTCGCAGGAGACCTTTACCCTGGAACATGGGATCACCATCGTAGCCACGGGGGGGCGGGAAGAGCGCGATCATCCCTGGCTAAAACTGCCTCAGGTGATCACCCAACGTGAGTTGGAGGAGAAAATTATCCACAGCCCCAAGGAGATCGCCGCTCTGCGAGATGTAGTCATGATTCAATGTGTACCCCCTAAGGGTGGGAAAGTCTACTGTTCGCGGGTGTGTTGTACCAACACGATGAAGAATGCCATCCGCCTGAAATTATATAACCCGCATTGCCATGTCAGCGTTCTATACAAGAACATCGTCACCTATGGCTTTCGTGAAGAATACTTCACCGAAGCGCGCCGCCTGGGAGTGGTCTTTATCCGTTACACGGATGAGGCGTTGCCTGAGATCATCCCCATGGATGGCCATGTCCAGGTGCGGGTGCGCGACCTCTCTCTGGACCGCTGGCTCACCCTGCGCGCCGACCTGGTGCCGTTGAGCATGGCGGTCGTCCCCGCCGAAGGCACAGCCGAACTGGCGCGCATCTTACGCGTGCCTCTTTCCAGCGAGGGTTTCTTTGAGGAGGCGCAGATGAAACTGCGCCCCATGGATTTTATGCGTGAGGGCATCTTCCTGGCCGGTATGGCGCACTATCCCAAATTTATCGAGGAGACCATCACCCATGCTCTGGCTGCTGCGGCGCGGGCAGTGACTTTACTCTCCCAAGGCAACTCGCTGCATCTGGGCGGCATAGTGGCTCAAGTGGATCCGAACAAATGTGTGGGTTGTCTGACCTGTACCCGCACTTGCCCCTTTGGCATTCCGCAGGTCATTCAACAAGAGGGGCGCAGCGGAGTTGGCGGTTTGGGCGGGGCCGCTTTCATTGATCCGGCTCAGTGTCAGGGTTGTGGTACCTGCACCGGTGAATGTCCGGCGAATGCCATTCAACTGGTGAACTATACCGATGAACAGATCATGTTGCGCGATGTGGCTGGTTTAGGCAGTTGGCTGCCAGCCTATACCTGAATGTCGTGAATCAACCTGCAATTCTGGAACGAGAGAGAGCAATGCATCCATCTTCAAACCAACCTTTTGAACCCGAGATCACCGCATTCTACTGCATTTATTGCGGCTATATGGCGGCAGATACCGCCGGCGCTTTGCATATTCAATATCCCGCAAATGTCAAGTTTGTGCGCTTGCCCTGCACCGGCAAATCGGACATTCGCTATTTTCTGGAAGCCTTTGAACAGGGTGCCGATGGTGTCTATGTGGTGGCTTGCCCCATTGGCAATTGTCATCATGTGCGCGGTAATGAACGCGGATTGGCGCGGCTCAAGCGGGCTAGAAAAATCCTGGATGAAATTGGGCTGGGCGGCGAACGCCTGGAGATGTTCTTTATGTCTGGCAGTCAGGGGCATGCCTTTGCCATGGCGGCCCAGACAATGACCGAGCGCATCCGCAAACTGGGCCCCAATCCGCTTAAGGTCAGGAGTGAAGACAAGAAGGTGGAGAAGATCGTGGCTCTGGAGGAAGAGGAGGAAGAGTTCGGATTTCGCGGCCGCCGTAGACGGAAGATATAGGATTAAAGCCAGGAGTGAGCAATATTGAAGGCCAAGATGGAAACAGGCACAGGTATGAACACCTCGGAGAATATAAGCAAGATGAGCGATCCTTCAGCCCTTAACCCTCGCACCTCATCCCTGCCTATAGGGGCAGTTATGGTGGTGGGGGGCGGCATCGCTGGCATGCAAGCCTCTCTCGACCTGGCGGCTCAAGGGTATAAGGTTTATCTGGTTGAGAAGGAATCTGCTATCGGTGGGCACATGGCCCAATTGGATAAGACTTTCCCCACCAACGATTGTGCCATGTGCACCATCTCGCCCAAGTTGGTCGAGGTGGGGCGCCACCCCAATATTCAGGTGCTGACCAACACCGAGGTGGTGGACGTCCAGGGGCAGGCTGGGAATTTCACGGTGATGGTGAAGCAACGCCCGCGCTATGTTGACCCCAACAAATGCGTAGCCTGCGGCGATTGCGTTAAAGTCTGTCCGGTGGTGGTGCCCGATTCATATAATGAGGGCCTTAATCAACGCCGGGCGATTTACAAGATGTATCCGCAGGCTGTACCCAATGCTTACGCCATCGATAAGCGCGGCATCTCCCCCTGCCGCGATGCCTGCCCGGCGGGTCAGCGTGCTCAGGGCTATATCGCTCTGATCCGCGAGGGGCGCTGGCATGACGCCTTGCGGGTGATCAAGATGGATAACCCCTTCCCTGGCATTTGTGGCAGGATCTGCAATCATCGCTGTGAGACGGCCTGTAACCGCGGCCTGGTGGACGAGCCCATTAACATCCGTGCTCTTAAGCGCTTTGTGACCGATAAGATGTATGCCGAGCCGCGGCAACCTGTCTCGACGGCGCCACGTTTGTATCCTCAGCGCGTCGCCATCATCGGCGCCGGCCCGTGTGGGTTGACGGCTGCGCGGGATTTAGTCCTGGCTGGCTATGGGGTGACAGTCTTTGAAGCGATGCCCGTGGCTGGGGGGATGTTGCGCCTGGGCGTCCCCGAGTATCGCCTGCCGACAGAGATTATCGAGCGCGAGGTGCAGGATATTATTGACCTGGGGGTAGACCTGCGCCTGAATCACCGCATCAACAACCTGGATGAGGTGTTCGAACAGGGCTTTGATGCAATCCTGATCGCTGTGGGCGCTCATGAAGGGGTGCGCCTGCCCATCCCTGGGGTCGATCTGGAAGGGGTATTGGTCAATACGCATTTCCTCAGGGATGTGCGCCTGGGCAAGTATCAAGCGCAGGGGGGAGATAGCGGGAATGAGGTCCCCCCTCTGGGCAAGCGGGTGCTGGTGTTGGGGGGCGGCAATGTGGCCATTGACTGCGCCCGTACAGCCGTGCGCCTGGGGTGCGAAGTACACCTGGCTTGCGTGGAGAGCCGCGAGAACATGCCCGCCCATCCCTGGGAGGTGGAGGCTGCTGAGGCGGAAGGGGTTGTGCTCCATACCGGGCGCTCTTTCGAGCGCATCCTGGACAATGGCCAGGGTCACGTAGGCGGGGTGGAGTGCCAGCGGGTGGCCTCTTTTTACTTTGATGAACGCGGGCGCTTGCATCTGGAAAAAATACCCGATTCGGCTCACGTGATCCCTTGCGACACGGTGATCTTCTCCGTGGGCCAACGCGCTGGTTTGGCCTTCATTCCGGGTGATGCCAACGTTGGGCTGACCGATCGTCAGACCATTGCGGTCAATCCCAACACTCTGGCTACCTCCCGCCCCGGCGTCTTTGCCGCGGGAGATTGCATTTCAGGCACAGCCTTTGTCATCGAAGCCGTGGCGCGAGGGCACACCGCTGCCCAATCTATTGTGCGTTATTTGCGCGGTGAGTCGCTGGAACCGCCATCCAAACCGGAATTGCCTGTGGTGCGCTTTTCCAGCCAGGAGATTGCCGAACGCCTGGCGCGGGGTGAGATTCGCCGCCAGGGGCGGGTGCCCATGCCCGAACTGGCCGTGGAACAACGCCGCAGCAACTTTGCCGAAGTAGAGCGCGGCTATGACGAGGCCAGCGCTCAGGCCGAAGCAGCCCGCTGCCTGGCTTGTGGCGTGTGCTCAGAATGTATGTCGTGCGTGTTTGCCTGTGGCCGTGAGGCTATTAATCATGATGAAGTTGAACGGTTGGAGAAAATCAACGTGGGCGCCATCATTCTGGCACCTGGCTATCAAGCATATAACGCCAC
This sequence comes from Chloroflexota bacterium, assembly GCA_037444705.1. GTDB lineage: Bacteria > Chloroflexota > Anaerolineae > Anaerolineales > UBA4823 > DATCYX01. The sequence goes on from JBBILY010000138.1 coordinate 5,991, forward strand.
CTTGAGCCAGGAGTATGGCCTGGGACGCTATGCCAATGTGGTGACCGCGTTGCAATATGAACGGTTGCTTTCCGCCAGCGGACCTACTAAAGGCCATATTCAGCGACCTTCAGATGGCCGCAGCCCGCGGCGCATCGCTTTCGTGCAGTGCGTGGGTAGTCGGGACCAACGCCATGATTACTGCTCTTCGGTGTGTTGCATGTATGCCGCTAAAGAGGCCATCATGACCGTTGAACATGCTCGCGCCGAGGCGCGCCATGGCAATGGACTGGGAGAGGTCACCTGTCAGGTGTTCTTCATGGATACCCGCGCTTTCAGTAAAGGATACGAGGAATATTATCGCCGCGCCGAACAAAAGTATGGGATTAAATACACCCGATGCCGCCTCAGCGAGGTCAAAGAAGACCCCCTGACCAAAAATCTAATCCTGCGCTATACCCTGCCTTACCAGGGTGATTCTCAGGTACATGAGGAGCAATTTGACCTAGTGGTGTTATCCGTGGGGATGGAAATCTCGCCCGCGGTCAAAGAACTTGGCCGCCGCCTGGGCATTGAGTTGGATGACTATGGCTTTTGCCATACGGCCTACTTTGACCCCCTACAAACCAGTCGCCGTGGAATTTACGTGGCAGGGCCCTTCCGTGAACCCAAAGATATCCCCGAAACTGTGGTTGAGGCCAGCGGAGCTGCCGCCGCCGCTGCCTGTCTCTTAGCTCCGGCGCGGTACACCCTGACCCGCGTGCAAGCCTATCCTCCTGAGCGGGATGTCAGCGGTGAACCGCCGCGGGTGGGCGTCTTCGTTTGCCATTGTGGCAGCAATATCGGCGGTTATCTGGATGTAGCCGCGGTGGCAGCATATGCTCGCACTTTGCCCGGCGTGGTGCATGCCGAAGACAACCTCTACACCTGCTCCCAGGATACGATTGCTCACATCATCGAACAGATTAAGAGCCTGGGGTTGAATCGGGTGGTGGTGGCGTCTTGCTCCCCGTTGACCCATGAACCCCTGTTCCAGGATGCCTTGCGTCTGGCAGGTTTAAATCCCTATTTATTCGAGATGGCTAATATCCGCAATCAGTGTTCCTGGGTGCATGGCAGCGATTGGGAAGGCGCTACCCAAAAGGCGAAAGCCCTGGTGCGCATGGCTGTGGCGCGCGCCTTGAGGCTGGAGCCGTTAAAGACCGGCGAAGTGGCGGTCAGGAAGGCGGCGTTGGTCATTGGGGGTGGTGCGGCTGGCATGACCGCTGCCTTGGCCCTGGCTGATCAGGGCTTTCCAGTGCACCTGGTCGAGCGCACGCCTCAGTTGGGAGGTAACCTGCGTCATTTGCGCTTTTTCATCCCGACCAAAGCGCAGCCTGGCCAGCCGTCTCTTTGCCCACAGGAATATCTGGCTCAGCTTGAGGCGCGGGTGAGAGGCCATCCTCTGATCAGCGTATATCTAAACACCGAACTGATGAACACGGGCGGCTTCAAGGGTAACTTTATTTCAACCCTGCGATCGAACGGCGCTAACCTTGAGGTGCAGCATGGCGTGACCATCGTTGCCACCGGCGGTGTCGAATATAAAGGCTCAGAATATGGCTACGGAAAAGACCGACGCATTCTGACCCAACTGGAATTCGAGGCGCTCCTGGCAGATGAGCCTTCCAGGGTTATAGGCCTCGGTTTAGTGGTTATGAGCCAATGTGTGGGCCCAGCGGAAAAATATTGCAGCCGCATTTGCTGTACCACAGCCCTGAAGAACGCCTTGAAACTCAAAGAGTTAAATCCCGCGGCGCAGGTGGTAGTGCTCTATCGCGATATCCGTACCTATGGCTTTAAGGAGCGGGTGTACACCGAGGCCCGCCGCGCTGGGGTGCAATTCATCCATTATGAGTTTGAGCGCAAGCCTCTAGTGATCCTCCCCAATCAAGACCCAGGCGAGATACCTGATCAACCTGCGTCGCCTCTGGTGGTCAAGGTGTGGGAACCAATCCTGGCTCGGGAAATGGAACTGACCCCCGATCTTTTGGTTCTGAGTAATCCGGTTATCCCGGCGCCCGGTATACATCAATTGGCCAGCCTGCTCAAACTGCCCGTGGACATGGATGGTTTCTTCCTGGAAGCGCATGTCAAACTGCGCCCGGTTGATTTTGCTACTGAGGGCGCCTTCATGGCGGGCCTGGCGCACTATCCCAAATTCCTGGATGAGACCATTGCCCAGGCGCAGGCAGCCGCCTCACGCGCGGCCGCTATCCTGGCTCAGGAGAGCATGCTAACCAATGCCCGCGTGGCCGTGGTAGATGCAGCGCGTTGCACGGGCTGTTTGACCTGCGTGCGCATTTGTCCCTTCCACGTGCCCCAAATTCGCTCCGACCTGGTCGGCGTGGGTGGCGTGGTGGGTGCAGCCTACATTGAGCCCAGCGTATGTCAGGGGTGTGGCATCTGCGCCGCT
>JBBILY010000139.1:0-558 GCA_037444705.1 Chloroflexota bacterium
AGCGTTTTTGTTCTCGGGGGGCAGGTGTGACATCTGGTTTCGGGGCAGCCTTGGTTTCCGCGATTTCACTCATGGGCTTGCTCCTTATTGCGCTTCAGGATGCGACGGGCGCCGTCAGTGGCGACAAACAATACCATTACGCCAAGCAGGGTGGGGATGAAGATCTGGTAGAACAAATTGACATAATAAACCACAGGATAATGTTCTGGGCTTGGGCGATAGTGGCTCAGCCAGGCATTGGGGAAATCGGCGCTGGCATCCGGGTGACATTTTCGACAGGTCGTAAGCAAGTTCTGTTTGATGACTTGACTTTCCGGGTCATCTACTTTACGCATGTTGTGTACGCCATGACAATCAATGCACACGGGTTTATTGGTTTGCTGGTCGGGGGCGATTTTCTCGAACAACACCACGGTAGTTCCGTGGAAGTCGGAGATATACGTGTCGAAGACATCGGTACTGATGCCATATTTAGCCATCAATTCTTTATTGGCGTGGCATCGGGCGCAAATTTGAGGGGAGAACAGGTGAAATGGGCCCGTGGATGGACCTTGCACC
>JBBILY010000139.1:582-8398 GCA_037444705.1 Chloroflexota bacterium
GGTCGGCACATCGGGATTGCCTTCGCCAATTAGAGCGCTGCCATGTACACTCTGAGCGTAGGTCTTGTAGATTTCTGAGTGACAACGTTCACAGGTCTTTGGGATGCGGGTGCGGGGCTCATCGGGTGGGACCACGTTGTGCGCGCCGTGGCAATCCGTGCAGACGGCAGCGTTCTGGTTACCCGAAGCCAGCGCTTTCTGATGGACGCTATCTAGGGCGGCTTCATACTTGTCCTGGTGACAGCGGGTACAGGCCGGATACATGCTCAGGGTTACTTCACGGCGGGTGTTGACGGCCAGTTTGGGGTGGGGATATCCGGTTATATTCGTGTGGCATTGAACGCAGGCGTAGCCTGCTTTGCCGTGCACTGAGGCGTTATAGGTATCGGCGTCCACAGTCAAATAGAGGATCTCGCCGGAAGGCAGGGTGATCTGCTGGTCGGGTAAGCCATGACAGGACAAACAGGTCTCATTGGCAATGCCTGCAGTAGTAAACGCCGGGGACGAGGGTGATTCCGCCGAGCGAGCGTAGGCTTTGCCGACGACCAGAATGATCACACCTAGAAGGATAATAGCCAGACCTATGATTGCTTGTTTCGCCTTCAATGAATTTGCCTCCTGATGGTCTGACAATTAGATCATTGAGCCGCTGCAAGCGTTTATTGCGATGGGTATTATACCCCAAGGATAAGAGGGAGATTAGGATGATCAACCCATTTTTGTGTGATAAAAATAACAATTTGCGGTAAACATCAGCCAGAGCATGCCCTAAGGCTTATTTTTTGCGGCCTGAATGGATGAGAGGTTTGATAAGGTTGTATAATTCGATCTGATAGAGTGGAAAATAGGAGAATGGAGGCAAAAGATGGAGTTATATGAGCGTGATGCTCATGCCATTGACGTGGGTAACCGCCTGCGCGAATTGAGGTTGGAGCGCGGTATGTCCATGCGAGCGCTGGCGCGTGCGAGCGGTCTTTCTACGAACGCTCTGAGCATGATCGAACGGGCGCGCACTTCGCCCTCGGTGAGCACACTTTATAAGATCGCCGAGGCTCTGGGAGTGCCGATTACCGCCTTCTTCCGCATGGAGCCACCGAAACAGACGATTGTATTCCGCAAAGGCAATGAGCGCTCGCGGGTGACCTTTCCGCGTGGGATTTGGGAAGGGCTCGGAGGGGAATCTTTTATCGGGGGCATGGAACCCTTGTTGCTCACTTTAGAGCCAGGGGCAAACAGTGGCCAATATGCCATGATGCATAGTGGGGATGAATTTGTCCTGTGTCTTGGGGGCCAACTGGAATATGAGGTTGAGAAGCAGCGATTTTTATTAGAAGGCGGGGATAGTCTCCTTTTTGCAGCCCGCCTGCAGCATCGCTGGCGCAATGCTTATAAGGGCACGACGCGCGTACTCATCGTTCTCTCGGGTTTCAATCGGGGAGAACATCCCAGTGAATATCATCTACACCCCGGTGAGGAAGATGTCGCCGATTAAGCGGCCAGATGTATTTAGTTGTTTCTAACAGGATAATAGCACAGGCCAGCGGTTCCAGGTCCGGAGTGTACACCCAGGGCGGGGGAGAGTTCAGCGATCAATGATTCTACACAGGTGAGGCGCTGCTCAATCAGCGCCTTGATTTTTTCGACTTCTTCCCGCGCCGCGGCGTGGACATAGGCGATTTTAATTTTGCCCATATACCCCACAATAGACTCAACTTTCTCCGCCATCATCTGATAGGCGCGGTTGCGGCTGCGCGCTGTCCCCAGGGCTACAATCACCCCATCTTCCATGCTGATGATGGGTTTGATATTGAGCAATGTCCCAACCAGATGCTTGGCTTTGCCGATTCTCCCGCCCATGTAGAGATATTTAAGGGTATCCGCAGTTTGCAGCATGCGGGTGATCGGGATCATGGATCTCACTTTTTCCAGAATCTCCTCCAGAGATTTCCCTGCCAGGACGCTGCGCGCCGCTTCGATAACCATCCAACCCTGACACATCGAGACGTTAAGGGTATCAATCACCTCGATGCGTAGGCGAGGGAGAAGTTCTCGCGCCATAGATTGAGCGGTTTTGGCGGCCTGGTAAGCCCCACTGCCTTTGGAGGTCATATGTATGCTGACCACTTGCCTCACCCCTTGCTCGGCCAGATTCTTATAGGTTTCCAGGTAGTCTCCTGGCCCTGGGCTGGCGGTCTTAGGTAGTTCTTTGGCGGTAGGTAACCAGCGGTAAAACTCCTCGCGCTGGATGGTGACTAAATCGCGGAGGACTTCCTGGCCACGATGGAGGTAGTAAGGCACCCAATGGATGTTGAGAGCCTCTAATAAGGCTTCTGGAATGCTGGCAGCGCTATCGGTAACAATTGCGATTTTAGACACGGCAACCTCATGATCAAGAGAGAAATCTATCAACATTATACATTGGATCATCCTCTGAGGTTATATATTAATTAGTGGTAGAATATGACTAACATGGCAGTACCTCCGAGAGAGCCCAGACCTTAAGGGGAAAGTGCTTGGGTTGTTGGTGTAATTGGTTAGTGAATTCAGGTGCGATCTGGGAGGTGAACTATGATAGGCCAGGATTTAAACAAAGAAACTGAGAGGGGGAGGGAACGGTTATCCGCGTTACTGGATACGCTTGTTGATCTCACTTCAGTACACGAATTGCCCACCTTGTTGGAAACAATTGTTGAGAGAGCCACGCGCCTGACGCAGTCTGCAGGAGGGTTATTATATCTCTGTGATCCTGAACAGAGAGCGCTGCATTGTGTGGTCAGTCACCATCCGTTGGGAGCCTATAGCGGTGTGTCGCTTAAATATGGCGAGGGAGCCGCAGGTCTCGTGGCGGAGACAGGGGAAGCCCTAATTATTGAAGACTATCGCACCTGGGAGGGTCGAGCCCCGGTTTATCAGGATGAACCTGTGCATGCCGTCTTAAGCGCCCCAATGATTTGGCGTGGAGACACCATTGGTGTGATCCAGGTGTTTCATCAAGAGCAACAGCGGCAATTTAGTCCCGAGGACCTGGATGTGTTGATGATGTTCGCTCGCCAGGCTGCTGTGGCGGTAGAAAACGCGCGGCTACTGAGCGAGGCGCGGCAACATGCCCTTAGACAAGAAGCACTCTACCGCATGATCGCCATCGCCTTCCAATCGGATGAAATAACCGCTCTACTCAGGGTGGCCTTAGAGCAACCTGCCCAGGCTTTAGGGGCAGCGCTGGGGCTTGGAGAAATGGAAGGCAATCTGGTGCTTTATCATCTTTCACCGCAGGCAGGGGAGACGCTTGCCAAAGGCGTGAGCGCTCTGACGGGTGAGAAGAGATCTTTGATTGCCGTCAATAACTGGCAAGAAGTTGAACCAAGTGCCACTGCGTTGGCGGCGAAGATGAGGAGCACAGGCATTGGGGCAGCGCTGTTAGCGCCTATCTGGCTCAAAGGCCGGCCTGTGGGTTTCTTGTGCCTGGCAGATGCTCAACCTCGCTGGTGGACGCATGAGGAGAAAGCCTTTCTAGAGGCGGTCGTCAGCCAGGTGAGCACGGCAGCGGAACGCATCCATTATATTCAGGAGATGAAGAAAACCGCAGAGAAGATGGATGGTTTGGCATCCATAAGCGAACAGTTGAACTGCCTTTGGGATTACAAGCAGGTGCTGAACCTGGTTGGCGAAGGCGCCAAAGCCCTGGCGGATACGCCGCGCGTGGCGCTCTTTCTGCGCCAGGCAAACGGGCAGGTAGAGGCGGCCTGGTTTAGTGGTGTTAGCCATGCTTATGCCGAACGTGTCGCCAAGCGCGAAACGGACCTCTCCGAGCCTTTGCTCCTGAGCCTCAAGACACCCCGCTTTATTCAGAGTGGCTCCCATCGTTCCAAGGATGTTGCCCTGGCCGAGATGTTGGAAGCCAAAACGTTTCATGCTGTCAGCCTTTGGCCGCTGATCCTCGAGAATCAAGTGAGCGGTGTGCTGGTGTGTTATCATGATACCCCTCGTCTCTGGTCAGGGAGTGAGAAAGAATTTATGCAGGCGTTCACCCGTCAGGCTGCGGTAGCGATACGCAATGCACATTTATGTGCCCAGTTAGAGGATAACTATCTGCAAACCGCCCTGAACCTGGCAGCCATGATCGAACGGCGCGAGGCTTCGCGGGTGGATAACCGCACCTTGGCGCAGTGGGCAGAAGAAATCGCACGGGTGCTGGGTCTTTCATCCGAAGAGCAGGCCGCCGTGCGTTGGGCAGCCTTGCTCCATGATATTGGGAAGAGGGTCATCCCAGAACCCTTACTCCAGAAAAAGGAAGCGCTTACTGAGGAAGATTGGGCTTTAATTCGTCAGGCTCCACTCGATGGCGAGAAGATGCTGGAGGCGATTCCGAGCCTGCGCGAGGCGGCGCGTTTGGTGCGCCATTTTCGTGAGCGCTATGATGGCAGTGGCTATCCGGATGGCCTGAGAGGGGAACAAATCCCCCTGGGGGCGCGCATCCTGGCTGTGGTGGATGCCTTTTGGGCGATGGTGGACACAAGGCCTTATAAACCGCCCCGCTCGCCCCAGGAAGCCATCCTGGAACTGAAGCGAGGCGCCGGCCGCCAGTTTGACCCACGCGTAGTGGCGGCGTTTCTAAGAACAGCAGGCCGTCACTTGCCATTGCAATGAAGGGCCTCAGCGCTTATAGCCCAAGATAGCTCAGCATAGCAGGGGCAATGTCACTCAGGTCGGGTTGAATTTGACCAGGCCATGGCTGCTGTGGGTGGGGAGGGTCAGGGGTGGGGTCTTGGGAAATGGGGCGAGTTCTGGCACTATGCCACAGGTTATGCAAAAAGGTTTGGCGCAGGTGCGGAGCGCCGATCAGCAATAACGGTACGGGGTTATGGGTATGGCGACGGGTGGAGAGGTCTTCCAGGTTTCCATGGTCTGAGGTGAGCAAGATTAAACCAGATGCCTCATCCCAGGCTTCTAGCAACCCCCCTATCACTCCATCCAGGGTTTCCAACAAGGAGCAGGCAGATAGCATGTCCTGACGATGGCCAGCGTAATCGCTCAGCCAATATTCGAAGAAAGCCAAATCGTAGCCGCTTGCCAGGGTCGCCAATCGTCTACCCGCCTTAACCGGGGATAGGAGCGGGGTATCTGTTAACCCTAAATGTTCGCGCCAACCTTGGGCGGTGAAATCGGCCGCCAATGCAGTGCCGAGGCTGAGATCCGCAGCCGTTTTTAGCGACAGGCCAGCGCTGACCGCGGCTAAAGGAATGGCGGAGTATATGCGATAACCGGAGGCGATGGCAGCAAAGTAGCGTGGGGGGTAGGCGTTTAGCAGCGCCACAGAGCGTCCGCCTTTTCGCAAGGCGTTAAACACGTTGCCGTTGCGCAGGAATTCGGCGATGGGCGGGTTGGGTTTAGGGCCATAGTGGTATCCCAGTCTGGCGGGGATATTAATCCCGGTGAGCAGGGTGGCCTGTCCGCTGGCCGATTGGGGTAATCCAGAAACTCCCAGGTTGGCATCCAGCGCCAGCAGGCTGGCATGCGGGGTTTCCAGCCCAGGCTGATCGGGCAAGAGCAAGCGCTTTCCCCCTAGCAGGCTTTGCAGGTTGGGCATGGAGGCGCCAGCCAGGGGGTTAGTGGCGGGATCATCCTTGCCCAAGCCTACGCCATCAAGAAATAGAAACAGCAGCCTCATAAGTAAACCAAGCAGATTTTCTCAGACCGCGCTCTGTGCCATCTTTGCGAGCAATGAGGCGCAAATGGGATGAGAGGAGATGCACATCCTCGGGAAGCAACCCAGGGCCGCTTTCCCCAGGGTTTTTGAAAAAGGCATAGAGCAGGAATGTACCCCTGGGAGCCAACAAGCCGGGGAGATTGCTGGCATAGGTGACTTTGTCCTCCTGGGATAGGGAGTGAAAGCAGCCGATATCCAGCACTAAATCAAAGCGGCCGGAAATGCCCTTCAGGCGGGTAACATCAGCCACCCGCAGGTCAACCGAGACCTCTGCCTGGCGCGCCTTTTTTCGGGCCATGGCGATAGCTTTGGGGGCAAAGTCAACCCCGGTTACTTGCCAACCATGCTTGGCTAGGGTGATAACATTTGTGCCGCTGCCGCAACCCAGGTCGAGGGCTCGACCGGGAGGATGGGCCGCGATGAACTCCAATAATTCTGGAGGGGATATACCTGTGTCCCAGGGAGGCTGCTGATAGTACGATAATTGAAAGAATAGCCTGCGCAAAGCCCTTCGCATGATAAGAGGATTTTAACCGATATTCCTGGTCTGAATAAGGGTGTTTGTGGCAGCGAAAATGCTTCGCCCAGGAGAGGTATGAACACTAAGGAGGTGAATTAGGCTGGGGTTAGTTTCCAATGCTCCGCTGGCAAAAGCCCATTACAAAATGGTGGGATAAATTCGCTTTGACAAGCGCGGCGATATACCTTAGAATCAAAGGCTGTCTGATTTTATACGCTGAGGAAAGGTCATCCCATGAAAGAATATGCTACCGAGTTTATCCGCAACATTGCGCTGGCTTCGCACAGCGGTTCAGGGAAAACCATGCTGGCGGAGGCATTTTTACATTTTACAGGGGCAACCACACGCCTTGGGCGCGTGGAAGATGGCACCACTGTGTCTGACTTTGAGGAAGAAGAGCAGCGGCGTAAACTATCTCTCTCCACAGCGATTATTCCAGTTGAATACAAAGAACATAAGATTAACATTTTGGATACCCCTGGTTACACCGATTTTATCGGTGAGGTGATCTCTGCCCTGCGGGTAGCGGATGGGGCGTTGATTGTCGTGGACTCTGTGGCGGGGGCCGAAGTGGGCACTGAAATGGCCTGGCAGTATTGCGAACGATTTAAATTGCCGCGGTTTGTCGTGATCAATAAGATGAACCGCGACAACGCTAATTTTCGCAAAGCCTTAGACTCAATTCAAACCATCTCTGATATGCGCCTGATACCCCTACAATTACCCCTGGGAGAGAAACAGGACTTTAAAGGGGTAATTGACTTACTGAGCATGAAAGCCTACGTGGGAGATGGCAGACAAGCCGAGCCCATTCCTGCTGAATACTTGAAAGAAGCCGAAGCGGCGCGGATGGAGTTAATCGAGGTCGCGGCTGAAGGGGAAGATGAGTTATTAGAGAAATATCTGGAAGGCCAGGAATTGAGCGCTGAAGAGATATTGCGCGGCCTGAAGAATGGCGTGCGTTCCCTAAGTTTTGCGCCGGTTTTCGTGGCGGCCGGCGCGGCGGAAATTGGCCTCGCGCCTCTGCTGGAGGCTATCATTAATTTGATGCCTTCACCTAAAGAGATCCCCCCCGTTATCGCTAAGGGCAAAGATGGCGATGAAGAACTCAGCGCTGTGGATAATGGCCCGCTCGCGGCTTACGTTTGGAAAACCACAGCCGATCCCTTTGTGGGAAAAATCACTTACTTTCGCATCTATTCCGGGATGCTGACCTCCGACTCGAGAGTTTGGAACGAAACCAAAGGTGTGGAAGAACGTCTGGGCACTTTACATTTGCTGCGCGGCAAGGAACAAATCCCAGTTAAAGTTGTGCACGCCGGGGATATTGCGACCGTGCCCAAGTTGACCGCCACCGCCACAGGCGATACGCTGACAGACCGGACGCATCCCCTGGTATTGCCTGTGCCGGAATATCCTCATGCTTTGTATCAGGTGGCGGTTTTCCCCAAGACCCAAGCCGATTCGGCCAAGATCAGCCCTACCCTGACGCGTTTATGTGAAGAGGATATGACCCTCTCCTGGCGGCAGGAGCCCAGCACCAATCAGACGATCTTGCAGGGCATGGGCGATCAGCATATTGACGTGGC
>JBBILY010000140.1:0-8374 GCA_037444705.1 Chloroflexota bacterium
TGATTGGCCCGTTATCTTTGCCTGATGTCTTGCTTGAGCAAGTAAAGGCGCAGCTGGATCGGGCTTTTGAAGAAAATGTTTACCCCCGACTGGAAGAGGTTTATATCAAAAAGATCACTATCCAGGATGGCGTATTAACCGTTCAGGGTCGTAAACGATGAGATTATACCATCTGTACGCTTGGGGTGTGTTGATCCTGATCTTTGCGCTGGTTGGGTGTTCGTCTCCAGTTGCGACTCAAGCCTCGATCGGCGTGCAAATCATAGCGGACGAGGAGACTATTTCGCTACGGTTATCCGCGGGGAGCACTGTTCAACAGGCCCTGCAACAGGCCGGCATAACACTAGGCAGCCTGGACCGGGTAGATCCACCCTCATATACTTTGCTAAGCGATGGTGTTTCTGTGCGCGTGATCCGCGTTCGGGAAGAATTTGAAGTTGAAGAAGAGGTTGTTCCGTTTGAGAGGCAATTATTACAGAGCGAATCCTTACCTGAAAATGAACGCCTCTTAGTACAAAATGGCGTTAACGGCTTGAAAGAAATCACCTATCGCTTAGTATATGAGGACGGAAGAGAAGTATCCAGGTCAGCCGTCAAGGTAGTGACGGTCAGGGAGGCGGTGCCAGAGATCGTTATGGTGGGGATTCGCACCCCATTTATTCCGCTGGCAATACCAGGGAAATTGGTTTACCTATTGGGCGGTAATGCCTGGTTGATGGAGGCGTCAACGGCCAACCGTCGTCCTCTGATAAATAGCGGCGATCTTGACGGGCGCATTTTTTCACTCTCTTCAGATGGAAACTGGCTTTTATACACCCGTCGTTCAGCCGAGGAGGGTCAAATCAACTCGCTTTGGGTGGCCGATCTGAGACAAAGTCCGGTGAAAGAAATTGATCTGGGGGTGGCTAATGTGGTGCATTTTGCGGATTGGGTTCCGGGTTCTACCTCGAAGGTGGTCTTTTCAACCGTGGAACCACGTTCTGCTGCTCCAGGATGGCAGGCAAACAATGATCTGAATGTACTCAGTTTCAGTCCTAGTGGCTGGGTATCTAATTGGCGTTCGAAGCCAGTGTTGGAAGCCAATTCGGGGGGTGTTTATGGCTGGTGGGGCACCAATTTCGCCTGGGCACCGGATGGTCAATTGTTAGCGTTCACCCGTCCGGATAGTATTGGTTTGTTGAATTATAAGGACGGCACAATGACTACTCTCATGGAGATTGTGCCCTTTCAAACACGAGAGGATTGGGCCTGGGTACCGGGAATTGCATGGGGTGCAGATGGCAGCGTGCTTTATGCGGTGAGCCACGCTCCTCCAGAGGATTCGCAAATTTTTGATCTGATGGCTATCCCGGTCAGTGGAGGCGTGCCCATACGGCTGAATAAGGAAGTGGGGATGTTTGCCTATCCGGTAACTTCCCCCATGCAACCCCAAGCCACAGGAGAATTGGCTTATCAAGTAGCCTTTCTGCAGGCGTCTTTTCCGCGACAAAGTGACACCAGCCCTTACCGTTTGGCAGTAATGGACCGGGATGGCTCCAACCTCAGCATTTTATTTCCTACCTCGGGGGAAGCGGGTTTAGAACCGCAGCAGGTGGTTTGGTCTCCGGCAGAGTTGGATGAAGAAAGCGGTCATGTGATTGCGGTATTATATAAGGGCAATGTCTGGTTCGTAAGCGCCAGGGATGGCAAGGCGCAGCAAGTGACAGGTGATGGTTTGATAAAGCGCATTACCTGGAAGTAGGAATTTTAAAACGTAAACTTAGAAGGGATTTTTATCTATGCGAATCTTGATAACGGGTGCGGCGGGCTTTCTAGGGTCACATTTGTGTGATCGTTTACTGGCTGAAGGCCATGAAGTTATCGGTATGGATAACTTTATCACCGGTAGCCCTGAGAATCTGGCGCATCTAGCAGGGAACCCCAAATTTTTATTCATTCGCCATGATGTTTCGAATTTTATCTTCGTGCCAGGTAAGGTAGATGCAGTCTTACATTTTGCTTCTCCAGCCAGCCCTAACCCTAACTCACCTTTAGGCTACATGAATCTCCCCATTCAAACCATGAAAGCCGGTGCGCTGGGAACGCACAACACTTTAGGTGTAGCGCGAGTGCATGGAGCGCGCTATCTTCTGGCGTCTACCAGTGAGGTTTATGGAGACCCATTGGAACATCCTCAGCGCGAGACCTATTGGGGGCACGTAGATCCGATTGGGAGACGTTCGGTGTACGATGAGGCCAAACGCTTTGCCGAGGCATTGACTATGGCTTACCATCGCGCTCACGGGATTGATACGCGCATTGCGCGCATCTTCAATACCTATGGACCACGCATGCACTTGGATGACGGCCGAGTAGTGCCTAATTTCCTGCAACAGGCATTGCGTGGTGAACCTTTGACAGTTTATGGTGATGGCTCGCAAACCCGTAGTTTTTGCTATGTAGATGATCTGATCGAGGGGATTGTCCGCCTGCTCTATTCCGATGAGCATCTGCCGGTTAATCTGGGCAACCCCGTTGAGATGACTATATTGGAGTTTGCTAAGACCATCAATCGCCTGGTAGGCAACCCCGCTGGCATCGTTTTTAAGGAATCTCAACGTGGGGAGGGCGACCCTCAACGGCGACAACCAGATATTAGCCGTGCTCGAGAACGCCTTGGATGGGAACCTAAAGTGAGCCTGGAAGAGGGTCTACTGCGCACCATCCCGTATTTCAAGAAGAAGATGGGGCTGGCATGACGGCAATTGTGACAAATCCGCGTGAGAGAACGCGTTTTCTGCGTTTCATGGTTGTGGGGGCCTTCGGTGCAATTGTGGATTTTGGCACAGCAAACCTGATAGTTTATATATTCTCCGCGCCGCTGGTGCTGGCTGGCACGATCTCGTTTATTGCGGCTATACTGAGCAATTTTTCCTGGAACCGTTTCTGGACTTATCCAGATTCACGCTCAAAACCGTTAGTGCAACAGTTGGTGCAATTTACCATCGTCAGCGTGGTGGGATTAGGCATCCGTGTGCCGATACTACACTGGCTTGAGCCGCTGTTTTACCGCCTGGTTGGGCAATTGAGGTTACCTCCAGGTGCGATAAGTCTTCTGGTAAAGAACCTCACCCTGGCAGTAGCGGTGCTGATCGTAATGCTGTGGAACTTTTTTGCCAATCGCTACTGGACCTACAGCGATGTGGAGTAAGCCAGGGTCATTCTGTTTATGAAATTGTAAAGTTATAACAAATTTGGCGATGCTATAATTTTCATCAGGATGGCACAACGATTAATCGCGATTTATACCACACGTGGTGATGTAGGAGGTTTTCTCCTTTATCCTTATATTTACAATCGTATGGGAGAGTGGATCGGCTGGGTGACGCCGCGGCGACAGGTTTATTCAGTTCATGGTCATTATGTGGGTTACCTGAGCGATGAGCCACGTATCCTGCGTAAGCAATCCTCAGGTCACCTTAAGCCTCGCCAACCCCCACCTCCACCCCCAGAGCCTATCTTGCCGCCTCCTACTGTGCCTCTGGCGCCATTGATGGCGGAATTACCCGTAGGAGTTTTGGATGTTCTCGAGGATCGGCCAGATTTGTTGCCAGCGGTGGATTTTGGTGATTTGCGGGAGGATATGGATTAGATGATGGCTCAACCTGCCGGCAAGCCGGTTAGCGCTTCACGCGTGACCATTGCCCAGTTAATGCAACCCGAGCATGCCAATAATCTGGGCAATGTTCATGGGGGTTGGATCATGAAGTTGATGGATGAGGCAGGAGCATTAGCCTGTATGCGTCATGCTCAACGGCGGGTGGTTACGGTAGCAGTAGATCAGATGGTTTTTCGTCAGCCCATCCGCATTGGCGATCTGGTGATGATTACAGCAGAAGTAAGTTATGTGGGACGCACCTCGTTGGAAGCCGAAGTGCAAGTGACTGCTGAAAATCCGATAACGGGAGAATGTGTGCACACGAATACGGCTTATCTGGTGTATGTAGCGTTGGATGAAAATGGACATCCTGCTGCAGTGCCACCTCTGATAGCAGAGAATGAGGCGCAAGTTAAACGCATGGAAGATGGACGTAAAAGGCAGGAGTATCGCCTGAGCCATAGCCAACGCCAAACGCTTGAAGGGCGGTAAGGTGTGCATATGAACGAGTCGAACTTACCAGATCCCCTATCGCAGCCATTGACGGCGGCTTCTCAACCTGAGCCTATCCGCTCTGAGGGAGAGCCCCCAGTTCGCTCCCTGCGAGAATTAATTGATCGAGTCACAGGTAGGGGATTTCGCCTTGCCCAGGCAGAGGAAGAATCTGGTTTAGCCGAAGTTCTGCCATTCCCATTTTTAGGACTGGTCAATCAACGGGAGATGAAACTGGCTTTAGTCCTGGCTTTGATTAATCCGGCTGTAGGCGGGGTACTGCTGATTGGGCCCAGAGGTACGGGAAAAACTACGGCTGTACGAGGGTTGGTGAACCTTCTGCCTGAGGTGCCACGCAGTTTGTGTTATTACGGTTGTCTACCTGAAGATATTGAGAGTGGTGGAATAGATGCAGTATGCCCGGAATGCGCTCAAAAGTACGCTCGAGGGGAGCCATTAGCTAAGATGGATCGGGTGCGCCTAGTTGAGTTACCCCTCAACGCTCGCCTGGAAGATGTAGTGGGTGGTTTGGATGAACGAGCAGCCTTGCATCATAAGATGCGCATTCGTCGGGGTTTGCTGGCCCAGGCAGATCGTAATGTGCTTTATGTAGATGAGGTCAACCTCCTGGATGATGATGTCGTAGATGCCCTACTGGATGCAGCCGCGCAAGGGAGTTACACGGTTCGCCGTGGTGCGGTTTCTGCCACCTATTGGTCTCGCTTTATCTTGGTTGGCTCTATGAATCCTGAGGAGGGGGAACTGCGCCCGCAAATTCAAGATCGCTTTGGTTTGCGGGTGATCGTGCGCGGTCTTGAGGATCTTCAGGAACGCCTGGAAGCCTATCGTCGAGTCAAGGCGTATAAAACCAATCCTCGTCAGGTAGTAGCAGCCTATGCTGAAGAGACCGCTATCGCTCAGGAAGAGATCCAAACGGCGCGCCAGAATTTACCTAATGTGGTTTTACCTGATGCAGTTGCCCATCTGGGATTGGATTTAATCAGGCGTATGCAGATTGACTCCCTACGGGCTGAGATTACCCTGTTTGAAGCAGCGCGTGCATATGCAGCTGCCGATGGCAGGCTTGAGGTTGTCCCGGATGACCTGCGCTTGGTAGCGCCAATGTCATTGAGATTAAGGCACTCGAGGTTCATGCAAGATTATATCCTCCACCAACAAAACGAGGAAGCGAAATTGGAGACCATAGTCAATGAGGTACTCTCAGGGAAGGAAGAGCGACTAACATGATGCCTCAATCAAAGCCTAATTTACTGAACAGGATCATGCGCCTCTTTTTGCGCAAGGAGCAGGAGGCAACCGCTGACAAGGCGATCGAGGTTACTGAGCCTAAGAGCGCTGAAGACTACCTGAGGAGGGGTTGGAGGTTGCATGGGGGTGAAAAGCGCGAAGAAGAGGCCGAACGTGACTTCCGTAAAGCAATTTCGCTAAACCCCAACCTGGTAGAAGGGTATTATGGCCTTGGTTTGGTGCTCAAGGCGCAGGGGCGCTATCGTGAGGCCGCGGAGATGTTTCAACAGGCCTATGACCTGATCGAGAGGGGTTTGATTAGCGATAAAACCCGAGCGCAGATTATGCGACGATTAACCTATGCCCATCTTAATATGATTAAAAGCGGGGATTGGGGCCTCGAAAAAGAGATTTGGAAACATACACGATGAATCACCGTCAGAGGATAGAGGCTGTATTATCCGGTGCACCCACAGACCGCATACCAGTGGCGCTGTGGAGGCACTTTCCGGTGGATGACCAATCCGCGGCTACCTTAGCAGAAGCCGTGCTGGAATTTCAGCAGGCTTATGACTTTGACCTCGTCAAAGTAACGCCGGCTTCCTCTTACTGTGTGAGAGATTGGGGAGTTCAGGATGTATGGCGAGGCTCAACCGAAGGCACGCGAGAATATACCCATTATGTAATTCACCACCCTGAAGATTGGGGTAAACTAAAACCATTAGACCCTTATCGAGGCTCACTTGGAGAACATTTGAGTTGCTTGCAATGGATCATTTCCGAACTAGAGCCTCACACCCCGGTCATCCCAACCATCTTCAGCCCTCTGGCGCAGGCAAAAAACCTGGCTGGTAGAGAATTACTGATCACCCATCTGCGCCAGTTTCCCGAGGCGGTGCACGGTGGCTTGAAAGTGATCGCTGAAAGCACACAGCGCTTTATCCAGGCTGCCGGCGAGCTTGGGATCAGCGGGATATTCTACGCAGTACAGCATGCCCAATTTTCCCTGCTTTCCAGAGACGAATATCTTGCTTTCGGGCGGTCTTATGATTTGAACGTGCTCGAGGTGGCTAAGGACCTGTGGTTGAATATTCTGCATTTACATGGGAATTACGTGATGTTTGATCTGTTTGTAGATTATCCGGTGGCAGTGATAAATTGGCATGATCGCGAAACTGAACCGAGTCTTGCCACGGGTCAAAAGTTGTTCCCGGGTGTGGTGTGTGGAGGCATACAACGGGAGCAGACATTGGTATTGGGGACGCCAGAACAAGTTATTGCCGAAGCCAGAGACGCCATATCGGCTACGGATGGTAGAAAACTGATTCTGGGCACAGGCTGTGTGGTGCCAATCACTACTCCGCGCGCAAACCTAATGGCAGCGCGCCGAGCGGTTGAACTTTGATCTGGGCTATTGTTGGTTACCTATGAGTGGGCTACGCGTGATCGCGGGTAAAGCCCGCGGCAAAAAACTCCGTTCAGTGCCAGGCGAGGCAACTCGCCCGGTTACGGACCGAGTGAAAGAGGCTCTCTTCAACATCCTGGGTGGGGATATACAAGGAGCCTCTTTTTTGGATTTGTTTGCCGGCACCGGGAGTGTGGGGATTGAGGCCCTCAGCCGGGGAGCAACTTTTGTGCGTTTTTTAGACACGGATCGTCTTGCAATCCAAACCATACGAGGAAATCTGGCCCATACCCAACTTTCAGAAGGGGCGGAAGTCATTCGAGAAGATGCCTTCCGATTTTTAGAACGCGCTGCAGATAGAACATTTGATTATGTCTACATCGCTCCACCCCAATATAGGGGCCTGTGGGAGAAGGCGCTGTTGAGCCTGGATGCCCATCCAGATTGGCTTTCTTCCGATGCGTGGGTGATCGTACAGATCCATCCCAAGGAATATCGGCCTCTTCAATTACGGCAATTGGTTGAGTTTAATCAGCGTAGATATGGCAGCACTTTACTGGTATTCTATGAGCGTAAGAGCGATGAAGTGGGGTAATATTGCCGATGGTTCGCCCTACTCTGCGAAATGAGGCCCAGCCAAGGTTCTTTATAATTATCACCCTGCTCCTGTTTATCTGGATCACTCTGCCTTATCTTGTTGCCGTGAGAGGAAACAATCACGATTACGTCTTTGGTGGCTTTTTGCTTAACCCCCTGGACGGAAATAGTTACCTGGCAAAGATGTATGAGGGTTATCGCGGGGATTGGCGCTTCACCCTACCATACACCGCGGAAAAGAGTAAGGGGGCATTTCTTTATCTCTATTACCTTGTATTAGGCCATTTGGGGCGCGAACTAAACCTGCCTCTGATCCTGGTTTATCACCTGGCCAGACTCTTCGGCGCAGGGGTGATGGTTGGGGCATTATGGCGCTTCTGGGTAGGGTGCTTTCCTGAACCCGACCTCCATAGGTTAGCGTTTCTCATTTCTGTGTTTGGGTTGGGAATGGGCTGGTTGGTACTTCCTTTAGGTGTGGTCACCTCGGATTTTTGGGTGGCCGAGGCTTACCCATACCTCTCAGCCTTCACGAATCCCCATTTCCCGCTGGCACTCGGCCTCCTGTTGTTTATTGTGACGATTGACAATCAGGCCAGAGGCCTCTGGTACTGGGCGAGCGCGGCGTTGTTAGCGTTACTCTCTCCTTTTGGCATGGTATTGGCTCTAATTATTCTAGCCTGGCTGGCAATCTGGGAGGTTGCCCCGCACTTTATCTGCCTGGTAAAATCTGGGTTGTTCAGGCGGCTCGTATGGATCTTTTTGGGGGGAGTGCCTATCCTGATTTATCATGTATGGGCTGTCTATTCAGATCCCCTCCTGGCAGGCTGGAATAAACAAAACATCACTCCTGCACCACCCATTTGGGATATGGCTTTGTCGCTTTCTCCCTGGATCTGGCTGGGGTTGTTAGGGCTTTGGCTGGTTGCGCGGCGAGGCTCTCTCTCTCAACGTTTGTTAGCGCTCTGGTTACTGACGAGCCTGGTTTTGGTTTACTT
>JBBILY010000141.1:0-4008 GCA_037444705.1 Chloroflexota bacterium
CCTACCTTGAGGTGTTGACGGCACGCTCTTCCAAGACTGGTGTCTAAAAATTGATAGTTTTTGCCAGGGGTGAATCAGTATAAATAGCAAAGTTTTGCCACGGAGAGACTGCATGGGCGAAGTTAAGAGTTCACGCATTACGGGTTTCTACAACCTGCGCCTGGAGGAGAGGTTAGCGCGCCTCAGGGATTATTTATCTGATGATGAACTGGCTGCCATCAGCGGAGCAGGCGGCCTTACCCCCGCACAAGCGGATCATATGATTGAGAACGTGGTCGGCCTGCTTGGCTAGCCTTTGGGGATTGCGCTCAACTTCGTGGTGAATGGTCGTGAGGTGTTGGTGCCGATGGTGATTGAAGAGCCGTCGGTGGTGGCGGGGGCTTCGTTCATGGCCAAGTTAGCCCGGGCTGGGGGAGGATTTATTGCCACAACTATGCTTCCTGAAATGATTGGTCAGATTCAAGTGCTGGACGTGGCAGACCCAGCGACGGCGCGCCTGATGTTGCTTGAACAGAAGGAACGCTTGCTGGCAGAAATCGCAGAAATTGACCCTGTGCTGAAGCGTTTGGGGGGTGGTCCACGCGATGTGGAAGTTCGTATTATCGAAAACTCACCCATTGGGCCATTCCTGGTGGTGCATCTCATTTATGATGTGCGCGATGCCATGGGGGCCAACGCGGTCAATACGGCTTGTGAGCGCTTGGCGCCAACGATCGAGATGATTACCGGAGGGCGGGTGCACTTGCGCATCCTGACTAACCTGGCAGATCGGCGCCTGGCGCGAGCGCGCTGCACTATTCCTCTGAATGAACTGGCTTTTGGCGAGTATGCTGCCGAGACGGTGCGTGACGGCATTATCGCCGCCTGGGCTTTTGCTGCCGCAGACCCTTACCGGGCTGCAACCCACAACAAGGGCATCATGAACGGCGTGGATGCGGTGGTCATTGCCACGGGGAACGACTGGCGCGCGGTGGAAGCCGGCGCCCACGCCTATGCGGCGCGCGGCGGTCGCTATACCACGTTGAGCATCTGGGGGAAAGATGCCCAGGGCAACCTGGTGGGAACCTTAGAAATGCCGCTGGCTGTGGGCATTGTGGGTGGAGCGACCAGGGTGCACCCCACTGCTCGGGCGGCTTTAAAATTGATGGGGGTGACCTCTGCTAACCAACTGGCAGAGGTGATCGTCTCGGTGGGCCTGGCTCAGAATCTGGCGGCGTTGAGGGCTCTGGCGACAGAGGGCATTCAACGCGGTCATATGGGGCTGCATGCGCGCCAGGTAGCCATTGCCGCGGGTGCACAAGGCGAGATGATCGAACGCCTTGCGCGGCAACTGGTTGCCGAAAATGCTGTGCGCTTGGATCGGGCGGAGGCAATCCTTAAGGAATGGCGTGAGAGCGGCGCCTAAGTAGTAAATGGGGCAGTCTGTCATTTGTATAAACGGAAATGAAAAATATTTGAGGCAGGTATGAGTGAAATAAATCCGCAACAACTTTTGTTAAAACCTTCGCGGCCCGTAGGAATCAGCGGTTATGGAGCCTATGTACCGCGCTACCGCTTGCCTGCGCGCGAAGTGGCGCGGGTGTGGACACAGGGCGAAGGTGGCTTGCCGGTTGAAGAAAAGGCTGTGGCTGGACTGGATGAAGATGTGGTGACCATGTCTATCGAGGCGGCCCGCAACGCTTTGCAGCGGGCTGGTCTCCCCGCCGAGCGCATCCGCGCCGTCTGGGTTGGCTCAGAATCGCATCCTTATGCGGTCAAGCCTACCTCGACCATTGTGGCTGAAGCCATCGGTGCAGTGCCTAATGTGCAAGCGGCTGACTGGCAATTTGCCTGCAAAGCCGGCACGGAAGCCATGGTTGCCGCCATCGGGTTTGTGGGCTCAGGTATGGCTGATTACGCCCTGGCAATCGGTATGGATACTGCCCAGGGGCGGCCTGGTGATGCTCTGGAGTACACAGCTGCATCAGGCGGTGCGGCTTTCATCCTTGGCCCTGGTGAAGATTCGCTGGCGTTAATCGAGGCTACCTATTCATACGTTACCGACACCCCCGACTTCTGGCGGCGGGCTAACCAGAAATACCCTGAACACGGGCAACGTTTTACAGGTGAGCCGGCCTATTTCAAACATATTACCGAGGCCGCTCGTGCCCTGATGCAGGCTACGGGCACCACCTCCGCCGATTTTCAGTATGCTGTCTTTCATCAGCCTAATACTAAATTCCCGCAGAGGGTAGCCTCCCAACTGGGTTTCACGAAAGCGCAGATCGCCCCAGGGCTTTTAGTGCCTGTGATCGGAAATACTTACGCCGGGGCAGCCATCATAGGCTTGACGGCTATTCTGGATATCGCCAAGGCCGGGGATCGCATCCTGATGGTATCTTTCGGTTCTGGGGCTGGTTCGGATGCCTTTATGATTCGGGTTACCGAATTGATCGAGGAACGCCGCCATCGCGCTCCATGCACGCAGGACTATATCTCGCGGCGCACCGAGATTGATTATGCAACCTATGCGCGCTATCGGGGGAAACTGATGATGAAGTAGGGTTGGGGGAGGCGATTTCAACCGGCTTATATGTATGAGCCTTTATTCTCGTTGGAGGTTGGATGACACAGGTCGTCATTGCAGGCATTGGACAGACAGAAGTAGGTGAATATTGGGAGGTCTCCCTGCGAGAACTGGCCGTGCGCGCCATCGAGATGGCTTTGTTGGATGCCGGAGGATTGAAACCTTCAGCCCTGTTTGTCGGCAACATGTTGGCGCCGATCCTGTCCCATCAGGCCCATCTGGGTAGCTTGATCGCAGATGCTGCGGGTTTATCTGGGGTTGAAGCGTTTACACTGGAGGCAGCTGGGGCATCGGGAGGGGTTGCCTTGCGCGCAGGTTACCTCGCGGTAGCCTCGGGGCAGGTGGACGTAGCCCTGGTTGTTGGCGTGGAGAAATTCACAGACCAAGTCGGGGCTGCTATTGAAGCGGTCCTGAGCACCGCTCTGGATAGCGACTATGAGGCCGTGCATGGTATGACCCCCACTGCGCAAGCCGCGCTGTTGATGCGCCGCTATTTACATGAGTTCTGCGTTCCGCGCCAGGCCTTTGCTGGTTTTTCCGTAATCGCGCATGCTAACGGCGTGGGCAATGCCTATGCCATGTATCGCAAAGCCATAACAGCCGAGGTTTATCAGCAAGCCAGTCTGGTCAGCGATCCACTCAATCTCTTTGATGTGGCTCCCAACGCCGATGGCGCAGCTGCGCTGGTGCTGACCCGAGCGGAACTATTACCCCTAGGTTTTCCTCATCCATTGGTCTATGTTACTGGCTCCAGCATCGTGACGGATTCACTGGCGTTGCACGACCGAGCGGATATACTCAACTTCCATGCCGCAAAGTTATCGGTAGATCGCGCCTGCCGTCAGGCACACATCACTGCGGCCGACATACATCTGTTCGAATTGTACGATGCTTATTCAATCTATGCTGCCTTATCCCTAGAGGCGGCGGGTTTTGCCCACAGGGGGGAGGGCTGGAAACTGGCACAGAATGACCACCTGAGCCTTAACGGGCCTTTGCCCATAGCCACCATGGGAGGGTTGAAAGCTCGGGGTAATCCTGGTGGTGCCACGGGCGTTTACCAGGCAGTTGAAGCCACATTGCAGTTGCGCGGCCAGGCGGGTAGTAATCAAATTCGCGGGGCGAGACGGGCGATGATCCAATGTCTGGGCGGGCCGGCTTCCACGGCGGTGACGCATATTCTGGAGACAAGGGAAGGGTGATCCACTCGGGCGAATGATTGTTTGTGGAGGGATTTTGATAGTTTATGATAGTGTAACTTTACTAAACTTAGGTAAATTTTACCTGAGGGTTATCAGTCCCAAAGAAGGAGTATGATCTTATGGAGATACCACGCCATTGGCGATTGCGCAAACAACGTTATAGTTTAGTAGGTGAGGTGTGTCCCCATTGCCAGGCCAAACTATTCCCGCCTCGCGATATCTGCCCCCACTGTGGCGAGG
>JBBILY010000141.1:4018-8369 GCA_037444705.1 Chloroflexota bacterium
AAGCGCGCACCTTGTATCAGTTTAGTGGGCGCGGGGAGGTTTATTCCTACACCACCGTTTACGAACCGCCCGCGGGCTATGAGGAGAGCGCTCCTTACACCGTGGCCCATATCAAACTTGAAGAAGGCCCACTGGTGACGGCTCAATTGACCGACTTTGGCGATGAGAAAGTGGAAATCGGCACCCCTGTAGAGATGGTCACGCGGCGCCTGCGTTCCGATGGTGATGAGCGAGGGATGATTGTTTACGGGTATAAATTCAGACCGCTCATACAAACCTCTTAACCCTCGGGTGACTAATCAACATAGACTATTTGGAGTGGAGCCGCTTCTCGATGGCTCCACTTCTGTTTTTCCCGCTAGCAAGTTGAAATTCTCCTCTTGGGGGGATGAAAATTAAGTGCGCAAAAGAGGCTCCCCGCGGCCTTGTTGCGCTGGGGACAGACAGGGGAGATAAGCGAGGCGGGTGGCAGTCTTCAAGCGCACATGAAAATAATTAACCCTTGACAGAATCAATAATTCTGGAATATTATGTCTGAAACGGAATAAGAAAGATTTTAATATGTATGAAATCGACAAAATTGATTTAAAAATCGTCAATTTGCTCTTAGAAGATGGACGGATGCCCGCTTCTGAAATCGCCCGGAGGATCGGGGTGGCTTCGGAGCGGGTTGTGCGTTATCGCATCCAACGCATGGTGGATGAGGGGATCATTCAGATCAGCGCGGTGGTTAAACCCCAGGCCTTTGGTCTGAACACCGTGGCAGACGTGTGGCTGGAAGTGGATTCGGACCATATCCTGGATGTGGCTCAAACCCTGGCCACCTATCCTAACGTCACCTATGTCGCCTGTAGCATTGGGGAAACAGATGTGAGCATTCAGGTGGTGGCTCATGACACGGCAGAGATTTATCGTTTCGTCACCGAAGTCGTGCGCAAGATTCCAGGCGTGCGCAAATCCACCACTTCGATTGTGCCCATCATTCTGAAAGACGTCTATCAATGGCGCGTTCCTGAAGATGCCATTCGAGAGAAAGATAAGGTCGCATAACACAGGAGGCTCATATGACGCTGTTTAGCGAAAAGACCCACGCCCTACAAACGCGTGCCCAGGAGGTGATCCCTCTGGGTGTAAACTCTAATTTTCGTTTCTGGGGACAGGGCAAAACGCCCTACGTGGCGCGCGCCAAAGGCGCATACCTCTGGGATGTGGACGGCAAACGCTATATTGATTATCGTCTAGCCTTTGGGCCAATCATCCTGGGCCACGCCTACGATGAAGTAGATGCTAAGGTGATCGAAGAGGTGCGCCAGGGGGCCCTGTTTGCCATGACCAGCGAACTGGAGATAGAAGTAGCCGAGAAGATCGTGCGCATGTGCCCAGGGGTGGAGATGGTGCGCCTGGCGTGCTCTGGCACGGAAGCCACCATGCATGCGATTCGCCTGGCACGCGCCTATACCGGGCGGGATGCCATCATCAAGTTCGAGGGCAATTATCATGGGTTCCAAGATTACACCTTGTGGTCTACCTATACGCCGGTCGAGGCTTATGGCAGCAGCCGCAGTCCCATTCCGGTTCCTGCATCTTCAGGCATTCCCCGCCCCCTGCGAGATTTAATCTTCACCCTGTCTTATAATGACTTTGACGGTTTGGAACGGTTGTTGAAATCTGTGGGCGAACATGTGGCCGCTATTATCACGGAACCAATTCAGGGGAATTGTGCCGCAATTGAACCACAACCTGGTTTTTTAGAATTCATTCGTAAAAAGTGTGATGAGTATGGCATCGTCTTTATTCTGGATGAGGTTAAAACGGGCTTCCGCATTGCCAATGGTGGCGCCCAGGAGGTTTATGGAATTAAGCCCGATTTGGCTACCTACGCCAAGGCCCTGGGTAATGGATACCCGATTGCGGCTTTTGGGGGTAAAAAGGAGATCATGAGCCTGATTGGTCATGGCGTGGCCCAAGGGGGGACATTCAATAACAATAAGCCTGGCGTGGCTGGCGCCTGGACCACACTCTCCATCCTGGAACGTGAGCCGGTAATCGCTACCATCAGCCAGCGTGGCAAACGCCTGATGCAGGGATTGAAGGAAATTTTTGAAGAAAACGGCATACCTGTTGCAATGAGCGGTTTTCCAAGCATGTTTTCGTTCTCGCTTGGCGTTGAACAAGTGACCTGCCAGCGTGATTGGGCAAAGAGCGACCAGGGCTTATATTTGCGCCTGATGGAAGCCGCAGTGGAACGAGGCGTCATGCCTGATCACGATCCGCGTGAGCCCTGGTTTTTGTGTTATTCTCACACAGAGGCGGATATTGACGAGACCCTAAACGTCTATGCCGAAGTGGTCAAGAGCGTGCGAAGGTAAGGTCGAGGTGCCCATGACTCCACTCAGCGCCCAAGAGATCATTCAACTAAGCCGGCAATACACCTTCTTTTCCTGGTCAGTTCAATCCCAGGTGAACCCAATCGCGGTTGTACGTGCGGATGGCGTCTATTTTTGGGATGCCGATGGCAATCGCTATCTAGATTTTTCTTCCCAATTAGTCAACATGAATATCGGCCATGCGCACCCCAAGGTGGTTAAAGCCATCCGGGAACAGGCTGCCCGGCTACCCATGGCTCATCCCGGACTGGCGACCGAGCCGCGGGCTTTGTTGGGGAAAAAACTGGCAGAAATCACCCCAGGCGATCTGCAAAAGACTTTCTTATGCCTGGGCGGGGCAGAAGCCAATGAAAATGCAATCAAGTTCGCCCGTTTCTATAGCGGGCGCTTCAAAATCCTGGCTCGTTATCGCTCTTATCACGGCGCCACCCACGGTGCCATTGCTCTGACGGGCGATTACCGCCGTCTGCCGGTGGAGCCGGCTATGCCTGGTGTGGTGCACTTTTTAGATCCATACTGTTATCGTTGTCCCTTCGGCTGGACGCCAGATACCTGCCATCGCGAGTGTATCCGCCACGTGGAGGAGGTGATCCAGCACGAAGGTCCAGAGCAAATTGCGGCCATTATTTTGGAGGGGGTTACCGGGACTAACGGGTTAATTATCCCCCCTGCGGATTACTGGCCACGTTTGAGGGAGATTTGCGATCGGTATGGTATTCTATTGATCTCCGATGAAGTGATGTCGGGTTGGGGCAGGACAGGCGAGTGGTTCGCGGTCAACCATTGGAATGTGGTGCCGGATATGATCACCACAGCCAAGGGCATCACCTCGGGGTATGTGCCCTTGGGTGCGGTCATCGTGCGGGAGAAAATTGCCCAATTCTTTGAGGATAAGTACCTGTATGCTGGTTTGACGTATTCTGCCCATACCCTTGCCTGTGCGGCTGCCTTAGCCACCATTGAGGTCTATGAAGAGGAGGGCCTCCTTGAAAACGCCCGCCAATTAGGTGGCTATCTGGGGAAACGCCTGGAAGAGATCAAGGCGGCTCATGCCTCGGTTGGCGACGTGCGTTACATTGGCCTGTTTTCTGGGTTGGAGTTGGTCAGGAATCGGCAGACCAAAGAGCCCCTTGACTTGGCGCCCTTAATGAAATACCTGCGAAGCAAGCATCTGTTCGCTTTTAGTTTCCAAAATGTTGTGTTTGTCGTTCCACCTCTGTGCATCACTCAGGAGCAATTGGAAGAAGGGCTGACCATTATTGAAAGCGGATTGGCTGAGACTATGGACATCCTTGTCCAATGAATTGAATCCAAGGAAGGGAGTGGATGGAAGTTGTGCTCAACTACATCGGTGGCGAATGGCGTCATCCACAGGTAGCAGAATTCGTTGAGGTGCGTAACCCGGCCACGGCCGAGATACTCGCCAGAACGCCGCTATGTGGCTCTGAAGAAGTAGATGCAGCCGCCCGCGCCGCCCAGGAGGCATTTCCAGGCTGGCGGAGGACCCCGGTAACCGAGCGAGTGCAGTATCTGTTCAGGCTCAAATCTTTGCTCGAGGCGAATTTTGAAGAACTGGCGCGCACGATCACCATCGAGAACGGGAAGACCTTGGAAGAAGCACGCGGTGAGTTACGGCGGGCGATCGAAAATGTGGAGATGGCTTGTGGGATGCCTGCCTTGATGCAGGGGTATAACAATGAAGATATAGCGGTCGGCATTGATGAGATGATGGTGCGCCAGCCATTAGGGGTGTGCACTACCATTGCCCCGTTTAATTTCCCTGCCATGATCCCTTTCTGGTTCATGCCCTATGCCATTGCCGCCGGAAATACCTATATTATCAAGCCCTCTGAGCGCGTGCCTTTAACCATGCAAAAGATATGTCACCTGATCGAGCAAACCGGCCTGCCGAAGGGGGTGGTAAACCTGGTCAATGGGGCTAAGGAGGCGGTCAATGCTTTGCT
>JBBILY010000142.1:0-8359 GCA_037444705.1 Chloroflexota bacterium
CATGTCGTTCTGCACTCTCTCAAAATAAGACACGGTCACCCCGCCGGCGTTGCACAAAAAGTCGGGGATGACGAAGATGCCATTGCGCTTGAAGACCTCGTCGGCCTCGGGGGTGGTGGGGCCATTAGCGCCCTCGGCCACCAGGCGCACACGGTCGCTAATGCGTTTTACCGTTTCGGCGTTGATCTGCCCCTCCAGAGCACCTGGGATCAACACGTCCACGTCTTTGCTGATCCAGGCATCGCCGTCTTCGATGATATAACCAGCCTGACGGGCTTTATCTTTGTCAATGGTGCCATAAATGTCGGTGATGGATTGCAGAAATCGCGGGTTGACGCCATTGGGATGGCTGACGGTATAAGGCACGCGGTCTTCACGATCCCAGTAAGAGACACAAGCCACCTTACCCCCCAGGATTTCCACAAAACCCAGGGCAGCATATTGGGAGACATTGCCGAAGCCCTGCACCGAGGCTACAGCCTTGGTGGGATCCATCTTGAGATGCTTCATCGCCTCCCGTACGGTAAAAGTGACGCCAAAACCGGTGGCTTCGGTGCGCCCCAGCGAGCCGCCGCCCCCCACGGGTTTGCCGGTGATCACGCCTGGGGTATATTCGCCTACCAGTTTCGAATACTCATCCATCATCCAGCCCATCATCTGCGGTGTGGTACCCACGTCTGGGGCGGGCACATCCTGGCGGGGACCAATATTGCGCCACATCTGCTGCACCCAACCGCGGCACAGGCGTTCTTTCTCCGAGGTGGTGAGCGTGGCCGGGTCTACGGGAACGCCCCCTTTGCCACCGCCCAGGGGCAGGTCGGCCACGGCCGTCTTCCAGGTCATCCACATGGCCAGGGCGCGCACGGTGTCCAGCGTTTCCGCAGGGTGAAAACGGATGCCGCCCTTAGCTGGGCCGCGGGCGTCGTTGTGCTGCACGCGATAACCGAAAAAGACGCGCAGGTTGCCATTATCCATGCGCACTGGGATCATGAACTTGTATTCGCGACTGGGCCAGCGCAATATTTCCCGCACTTGTGGATCCAGGTTTAACAATTCTGCTACATGATCAAACTGAGTCTGAGCCATGGTAAAGGCGTTTATCGCTTCAGTCATAAGTCAATCTCCTGTTTTAATTTGTAAAAGTAAGCGGACACCCCGGTTTGGTGCCCGCTGTGATAACTGCACAAGCAGTTGGTATGGTGCTCAAGCGGCTCATTGACAATGCCCTCGCTTACCAATCCATGCGCCTTAACCTTAGCGGAGGCGTTCGCAATCGTCAAGTGATAAAATTCACATCCAATAGATTACTTCTGTGAAGCAGCTTTGATTTCGTCCAACTGCCGCTCCAATTCTTGCTGCACAATGCGGGGGTTAGCCCGTCCCTGGGTGGCGCGCACCACCTGGCCAAACAGCCAGCGCGCCACAGCCTCTTTGCCGTTCAAGTATTGGGCCACCTGGTCTGAATGTTCCTGAAGCACCTGGCGCACCCGCTCAGCGATCCACTCACGATCTGAAATCTGCTGCAGGCCGCGGCGAGCGACGATGGCCTGGGGCGCTTCGCCACTCTGAAACATCTCCGCCAGCACCATCTTGCCCGTATTCTGATTGATCTCTCCCTGTGCCACCAGGCGGATCAACTGGGTGAAGGCCTGGGGTGAGAGGCGCGAGTTTTCAATCTCGACCCAGGCCTGGTTGAGCAGGCTGAACAATTCGCCGCTAACCCAATTGGCGATCATTTTAGGGGGCAAGTCGGGGGCTTCTGCCACGGCGGCTTCGAAGAAGTCGGCCACTGCGCGCTCAGTGGTCAGCACCTCGGCGTCGTAGGCGCTCAGGTTATATTGCTTTTGAAACCGGCGCAAGCGCGCATGGGGCAACTCCGGCAGCGAACGGCGGATTTCTTCAATCCATTGGGCCTCGACCACCAAGGGCGGCAGGTCCGGTTCGGGAAAGTAGCGGTAGTCCTGAGCTTCTTCCTTGCTGCGCTGCGGCAGGGTGACGCCCTGGGCTTCGTCCCAGCCACGCGTCTCCTGCCTCACGGCTTTCCCCTGGCGTAGAAGTTCAATGTGGCGCTGTATCTCATACGCCACCGAACGTTCCAGGGCGCGGAAACTGTTCAGGTTTTTGATCTCGGTGCGGGTGCCAAAGGTTGGACTACCCACGGGGCGCACGGAGATGTTAGGCTCGATGCGCAACAAGCCCTTCTGCATGTCACCAGAATTGACCCCTAAATAGCGCAACAGGCTGCGCAGAGCGGTGGCATAGGCACGCACCTCTTCGGGAGTGTGCAAGTCTGGCTCAGAGACGATCTCCAGCAGGGGCACGCCGGCGCGGTTGAGGTCTACCAGTGAATAGGCTTGATCGTCGCGCTGGACGTGGGTCAGTTTGCCGGTGTCCTCCTCCAGGTGCACGCGGCGGATGCGAATCACCCGCTCGCCTTGAGAGGTGACGATGGTCAGGCGCCCATGGCGCGCCAGCGGTTGCTCATATTGAGAGATCTGATAGCCTTTGGGCAGGTCGGGATAAAAGTAATTCTTGCGTACGAAGAGGCTGGTGGGGGCAATCTCGCATTCCAGAGCTAGGGCCACGCGCAAGGCGTATTCCACGGCGCGCCGATTGACCACCGGCAGCACCCCCGGCATGCCGGCGCACACCGGACAAACCGCAGTGTTGGGCTGCGCCAGGCTGCTATCCAGGCGCGGGCAAGGGCAGAACATCTTGGAGCGTGTCTCCAATTCGGCGTGGATTTCCAGTCCGATGACTGCTTCGTATTCCATCGTCATTTGCGGGGCACGTTTTTCATCCAACAAAGGCGAAAGCAGCCGATGCCAGGGAGGCGCAAAGGCTGAACCTGCGCGCCTCTGGGCTGGGTTATCATCCGAAGCGGATTAGCCATGCCGCTGGAGGAAGCGTTCCATGCGGCGCAAAGCCTCCTCAATCTTTTCGTAGGCGGTGGCGTAAGAGCAGCGCACATAGCCCTCGCCACCTGGACCAAAGGCCGAGCCAGGTACGACGGCTACCCGCTCCTCTTCGAGGAGTTTGCGGGCAAAGGTCTCATCATCCATGCCCGTTATCGCCACGCTAGGGAAGGCGTAGAAGGCGCCGTGAGGTTCGATGGTCGCCAGGCCAAGGTGGTTCAGCCCATCTACGATCAGCCGCCGCCGGCGGTTATACTCTTGGCGCATCGCCTCGACATGAGGCGCTCCATGGAGCAACGCTTCCAGAGCGGCATCTTGGGCTGTGGTGGGGGCAGACATAATCGTGTATTGGTGCACCCGCAGCAAACCTTTGATCAGGTCAGCCGGTCCAGCGGCAAAGCCAATGCGCCAGCCGGTCATGGCGTAGTTTTTTGAGAAGCCACCCAATAGGATGGTGCGCGAACGCATCTCTGGCAAAGCCGCAAAACAGACATGGGGAACATCGTAGATTAACTGGTCATACAGTTCATCGGAGACCACGATCAGGTCGTTTTTCTCAGCGATGTGCGCCAGTTCAAGCAGGGTCTCGCGGCTGGCGACTGCCCCGGTTGGGTTATTGGGATAGCCGATGAGGATCGCCTTGGTTTGGGGGGTGATGGCGGCTGCGATGGCCTGGGGGCGCAGTTGAAAGTCGTCTTGGGCAAAGGTGGGCACCTCTACGGCCACCCCGCCCGCCAGGATCACCTCTGCCTGATAGGCGACGAAGCAGGGCGTGGGGATGATCACCTCCTCCCCTAGATTGAGCAGGGCAGTCATGGCCAGATAGAGCGCCTCCGAGACGCCTACGGTGATCACGATTTCGCTGCCAGGGTCGTACTCCACGCCATACAGGCGCTTCAGGTGGGCTGCCAGGGCCTGGCGCAATTCTAATAGGCCGGCATTGGAGGTGTAGTGGGTGCGCCCGGCTTGCAGGGAGCGCAGCCCCGCCTGCAAGATCGGCTCGGGCGTGGTGAAGTCCGGCTCGCCAATGCCCAGGGAAATCACATCCTGCATGGTGGCTACAATATCGAAGAATTTGCGGATGCCGGAGGGCTTCAGGCTCACCACGCGGCTGGCTAAATAACTTTTCTGTTGGGTGATGTTGGTGGGCTGAATCATCTCAGTTTCCTCAAGTTTATTTGCACTGCGGTTTGCTCATTGAGATATGCTCCATTGATCCTGGGTCTGGTCATACACCAGTTCAAATTCCTGTCCATCCTCGGTGCGCACCGAAAAACGCTTGCCCTGGGGTGTGCGCCAGGCGGCCAGCACACGGCTCACCCGCAGGCGTTGCCCCTGCCAGTAGAGCGCGACTGGCTGTTGAGCGTATTCAAAATCCGAACGGCATTCCACGCGCTCAGCCATTATAAGATCACCACCGTCTGATCCCCGGCGTTGATCACGCCGGCGCGGCGCTGGATGTGAGCGCGCCGCCCCACCAGGGAACTCTCCAGGATTACATCGGTCACGTGAGCTTCGTCTTCGAGGATGGAATTGCTCAAAATGCTGCGTTCCACGCGACAGCCGGCGCCTAAAGAGACATAGGGGCCGATAATGGAATGGGTTACCTCTGCCGTGGGGTGGATGAACACCGGGGGGATGATCACCACCCCCTGGCGTAGGGCCACCTCAGCCGAATTGCTGCAACCGTTCTCCAGCAGGTAGCGGTTGGTCTCCAGGAGCGCCTCGGGTGTGCCGGCGTCCAGCCAGACGTCCACCTTCTCTGTGCGCATGCGTAAGCCGCGCTCCAGCATGATGTTAACCGCGTCGGCAAGGAAGTATTCCCCCTTGAGTTGAAGTTTGCGCCGCATCTGCTCTTCGATCGCCGCCAGCAGGGCCTCAGCGTTTTGGAAATAGTAGAAGCCCACCACAGCCAGGTTGTTGCTCATCTCCTGGGGTTTTTCGATCAGGCGAGTCACCCAGCCCTGCGAATCCACCACCGCCACGCCAAAACGGCGCGGGTCGGGCACGGGCTTGACCCACACCACCGCTTCCGCTGTCTCATGCGCCAGAAAGGAGAGATCGGTCTCAATCAGGGTATCGGCAAAGACCACCAGCATGGGTCCGCTGAGATACTGACGCGCCAGGTAAATGGCGTGGGATTGACCGATAGGGTCTTCCTGGACCACATAGTGTGCCTTTAAGTGAGGGTAGTGCTCATTTATATAAGATTCGATTTGCTCACCCAGGTAGCCAACGATGTTGACCAGTTCGATGTTCTGCGGGTCGGGTAAAGAGGACAGGGTGGCCAGCACGTGGTCCAGCACTGCCTTGCCGGCCACGCTGATCAATTGTTTGGGCTTGCTCCAGGTATGAGGGCGTAGGCGAGTGCCCAGCCCGGCCATGGGGATGACGATTTTAAGGGTGTCGCTGCTGCTCATGCGATTTCTCTAATTCCCATAGGATGTACAATAAATAGTGTCAGGATAAACTTTCCAGAGATATTATACTTGCTTCCTCCCCCCATTTGGGCACGGTTGTGGGGTGTGCCCACACAGGATGTCACCCGCTGCTCCAAAAAGCATCCATGTGACCACTTCCGATTGAGAAAGAGGCAGCCATAGTCTTTTGACATCTCTTAGGGATGCTATTGATCTGTGGATTGGCTGGCATGTAACAATGGGGTATAATATGCGTACTCCCCTCCCCAAAAGGGCAAAAAATGGGCTGACGCAGCAGGGGGGTGCGCAGGAAAAATTAAAGTGGGAGACAAAGGGTTGTTAGTTGGGATTATGACTCGGTTTGGAGCATCTATTAATAAGTTACCTGCCTTTTTCTGGGGTAAAGTGGGAACATTTGACGACAAGGCTTACAGGGGGGACAGAATCACTAAATGCCCGCTAGGGCATTAAGACGCATCGTCCGCGGCTTTGAGATGGCGGGCCTCTTCGACAGAATCACTAAATGCCCGCTAGGGCATTAAGATGTAGGACAACTCTCTGAGTTGTCCCGACACATTCAAGGGGCAGTGGATAATAGGGGGGCCTGGATTCTACAACGCCCTTCGTCACCCCCGAAAAGTACATGAAACCTTCAGGCTAATTTACATATTAGCCGATGGCGTTTTTTTCGTTATGGGTTGTTCATATTTATCAAATGAAGCTATATCATCCGAAATTATGAGGAGGCAAGAAGATGAACGACATTATTCCGGAAGTTCCTGACATTTCGCCCCAGGAAATCGAGGAGATTTTACAAGAAAATAATGAACGGGATATTTCAGAAGAGTCGATCAAGACTTATAGAAAATTGGCTGAGTCTAATAGATTCGACCCAGAAGACTAGCTGCGGATCGGGGTCGGGGGTGGAAAATCAACCACCCCCGATCCAATTTTGGGGAGGTATTAAGGATTAAGGTAGATTGTCTTCGATATAGGAGCAAAACCTCGAGAGCTCGATCCTGAGCGCGCCCGAAACGCCTGGTATTGAGGGAAGGGGGCTGCGCTCAGGCGCAGGTTAAGGCAAAGGGGGGCTGGCGGTGTGCCAATCTGTGGCTTGTTGATAGGCATGCGCCAGGCGCAGGAGCAATGCCTCTTTAAAGGGCAGCCCCATGAGTTGCATGCCGATGGGCAAGCCCTGGTCATCGAACCCCACCGCAAAAGCCAGCCCCGGCACTCCGGCCAGGTTGGCCGGCAGGGTGAAGACATCCTCCAGATACATGGAGAGGGGATCATCGCCGTGCTCGCCGATCTTGAAGGCAGTGGTGGGAGCCACTGGGGCGGCGATGACGTCCACCTGCTCAAAAGCGCGCTCGAAATCCCCCTTGATCAGCGTGCGCACCTTTTGGGCTTTCCCGTAGTAGGCGTCATAATAGCCGGCTGAAAGGGCGTAGGTGCCCAACATGATGCGGCGTTTGACCTCGGCCCCGAACTTCTCGCCGCGCGTGCACAGGTATACATCCCACATCGTCTCGCCCGTCAGACGGGGGCCATAGCGAATGCCATCGTAGCGCGCCAGGTTGGCCGAGGCTTCGGCGGGCGCGATCAGGTAATACACCGGCAGGGCATAGCCCGTGTGGGGTAAACTTAGCGGACGGGGTTCGGCGCCTAGGTCTTGAAAGACGCTAATGGCGCGGTGCACCGCGGCCTCCACCTGGGGTTGCATGCCAGGGATGAAGTATTCTTGAGGCACACCGATGCGCACACCTTTGAGATTGGTAATAGGCTCAAGGGTTATGGGCGGCACGGGCAGGTCGAGGCTGGTGGCGTCGCGTGGGTCATAGCCAGCCATGTGAGTGAAGACCAGAGCCACGTCGGCAGCGGTGCGCCCGAGCACGCCCACCACATCCAAGGATGATCCATAAGCCACTAAACCATAGCGCGAAACCCGCCCATAGGTGGGTTTGAGGCCCGTGAGCCCGCAGAAAGACGCTGGCTGGCGCACGCTGCCCCCCGTATCTGTGCCCAGAGCGACCGGCGCCAGGCGGGCTGCCACCGCTGCAGCGCTGCCTCCGCTGGAGCCGCCAGGGACGCGCTCCAAATTCCAGGGATTGTGGGTCACGCCATAAGCGGAGTTCTCGGTGGAAGAGCCCATGGCGAATTCATCAGTGTTGGTCTTGCCCAGGATGACCATGCCCGCCTGCAACAGGCGCTCTACGGCTGTGGCGTGGAAAGGAGGCACGAAATTTTCCAAAATGCGCGAGCCACAGGTGCAGCGCACCCCGGCCACACAGAGCACATCTTTGACCGCCATAGGGATGCCCAGCAGAGGCGGCGGGGGTGTGGTGGCATCTTTACGCCAGGCGCTCCATTGGCGATCTGCTGCTTCTGCCTGCGCTAGAGCCAGGTCAGGGGTCAGGGTGATAAAGGCGTGTAGAAGCGTTTCCAGGCGCTGAATGCGCTCGAGGAAGGCCTGAGTCAGTTGACGGCTGGAGATGTCGCCGCGGCGCAGAGCGGCTGCGGCTTCGGTAAGCGTCAGGTTAACCAGGTCATCCATCATGAGCGCGCCTATGTTTGGGCACAGGTGCCCCTGCTCGGTTATTCGAGTATGGCTGGGACGCGGAATTGACCCTCGGCCACATCGGGGGCATTGCTGAGTAAAACCTCGCGGCTCAAGCCAGCCTGAGGCTCATCCTCGCGTAAGACGCTGCGCGGCGGCAACACGCTGGAAGTGGGAGGGATATCCGAGGTATCCAATGCCTGCAGTTGGGCAAAATAATCCAGGATGGCGGAGAGTTGCTGACGATAGCGCTGCTTCTCTTCGTCGCTGAGTTTCAAGCGTGCCAGGTAGGCGATGTGCTCCACTTCAGCCAGGGTCAGGGTCATGGCATGCATTATATCATGGGAGCCTGGAAATTAAGGATGGGCGGCGGAGACCACCCCCTTGGTGCCTGTGTGGTTGAGCCAGGCTCACTTCCTGGAGAATAAGAAGGGGTAAAAGAACCAGGCCACCCCCCACCCGAACAA
>JBBILY010000143.1:0-8327 GCA_037444705.1 Chloroflexota bacterium
CCGAAGAGGACCATTTTGATTCATTTGTCAAGGAACTTTGAGAAAGCCATCGGCGCAATGACCCAATCCGAACTCCGGCCTACCACTTTACACAACGGCATTGACTTCTTTACTGGTCTGACGTACTATTGAGGTGAAGAAATCCGAAGGAACATGATTGCCATGCATTCAAATGTCGAATTGAGGGTAATTGTATGCGCATTGGCATGATGGCGGATGTCTATAAACCCCATATCAGTGGTGTCACGAACTATATTGCGTTAAACAAAAAATATCTGGAGAAACTTGGCCACGAGGTGTATGTCTTCACCTTTGGAGATGAAGACTACCCCAATGATGAGCCTAATATCATCCGATCTCCTGGCCTTCCCCTTTTAGACACCGGTTATTATCTCAGCCTGCGCTATTCCCAACACGCCCAGGCACTTCTCCACACCATGGATGTGGTTCACGTGCATCATCCCTTCATCAGTGGGTCGCTGGCCTTACGCTACTGTCGCCCAAGGCGGATACCCATTGTTTTCACCAATCACACGCGCTACGACCTGTATGCCCAGGCCTATGTGCCAATACTTGGCGACTTCATCGGCGAAACCGCCATGGCTACTTATTTACCCCTGTTCTGCCGCTATTGTGATCTGGTGATCGCTCCATCACCGGGTATTCGCCAGGTGTTACAAAATTTCGGGGTGGATACGCCCATTGAAGTGATACCTAACGGTGTGGACATTAAGCCCTTTCGCCAAATCACGCCGAGTTCCTTGCGTCAATCGTTTGGTTTTTCTGCTGATGACGTGATCTTAATTTATGTTGGGCGCCTCGGTCCGGAAAAAAATTTGTCTTTTTTGTTGCGCTCCTTTGCCGGCGCTGCATTGGCCTTTGATCATCTTCATCTGATGCTTGTAGGAGATGGCCCAGAAGCCGATAACCTCAAGGATCGGGTGCAATACATGCAGTTAGAAACTCGCGTTCATTTCACCGGGATGGTACCTTACGAACAATTGCCTGGCTACCTGACTCTGGCCGACGCCTTCGTCACCGCCTCAGTGACCGAAGTGCATCCGCTGTCCGTGATCGAAGCCATGGCCGCCGGTCTGCCGGTCTTGGGTATTCGCTCACCCGGAGTAGGAGACATTGTTGAAGATGGCGTCACCGGTTACCTGGCAGATCAAGAGGACCTGGCAGCCTTCACCGCCAAGATGGTACGCCTCGTAACTGACCCGGTCAAACGGCGGGAAATGGGTCAAAAAGCCTATCAAGAGGCTGAAAAATATGCCATCGAAAACACAACCCAGTTAATGATCGAACGCTATCAACAGGTCATCCAAAAAACGCGCGTTTCCTCTAACGGTTTTGGTGAACGCCTTAAACGCTATTTTCAGAAGTGGAGAGTTTGATGGCCTCAAAAAAGGGGTTGGGACAATGGGGTGAAGCCCTGGCTGCGGATTACCTGAAGCAGTTGGGCTACGCCATTCTGGAGCGTAATGTTCGCACCCCATACGGTGAAATTGACTTGATTGCCCAGGATTCAGGCGAGTTGGTCTTCGTAGAGGTCAAAACTCGCGCCTCGTCCAGCTTGGGTCCCCCTGAAATTGCCATCACCTCTCGCAAACAGGAACACATCCTATCAGCAGCCCAGGCTTATTTGCAGAGCCATCCCCATCTGGAAGGGAACTGGCGGGTGGACGTCATCGCTATCCAACGCCTTTCCGATCAACAACCCCAAATTACCCACTTTGAGAACGTATTTACATAACCCCCATTGTGAGAGCGCACCTTACTACCTATGGGCGAGCAACGCCTTCCCTTGATCGTTATCCTCGGACCAACAGCAGTGGGCAAAACCGAGATCGCCATCCAACTCGCAAAGCGCCTGAATGGGGAGATCGTCTCTGCCGATTCGCGCCTCTTTTACCGCGGGATGGACATTGGCACTGCTAAACCGACCCTGGAAGAACGCCAGCGTGTGCCCCACCATCTGATTGACGTGGCTGACCCAGACCAAGTCTGGAGTCTGGCGCTTTTCCAGCGTGAGGCGCGGCGCATCATCAGCCAGATTCACGCCCGATCTCACCTTCCCTTCCTAGTAGGAGGCACTGGACAGTACATCCGGGCTGTGATTGAAGGTTGGCAGGTGCCAGAGTCAGCTCCTAACCCGCAACTTCGGCAGGCATTAGAGCGCTGGGCAAGCCAGGTTTCGCCTCAAGGCTTACATGCCCGTCTCGCCATTTTAGACCCACAGGCTGCCGCTAACATTGACCCACGCAATCTGCGCCGTGTGGTGCGCGCCTTAGAGGTGATTTTGAGCAGCGGGAAGCGCTTCTCTGCCCAACGACAGCGGGCTCCTTCCCCCTATCGTTTGCTTCAATTAGGCCTCTCTCGCCCCAGGGCAGAACTCTACCAGCGCATTGACGCCCGCATCCAGTCTATGCTTCAAGCCGGTTTCGTCGAAGAGGTGCGCACCCTTCTGCAGCAGGGTTACGCCCCCGACCTGCCCACCATGTCTGCGATTGGCTATCGCGAGATCGTGCTCTATTTGCAAGGGGAACTTAGTTTGGAGGAAGCGGTAGCACAAATCAAACGCCGCACCCGCATCTTTGTCCGCCATCAGGCTAACTGGTTCAAACCCGACGATCCTGATATCCACTGGTTTAAGGTGGGGCCAGACACAGTGGACCAGATGGAATCTTTAATCCGTCAGTGGATAGAAGAAAAATAGCCCCCTGGGGATAATCCTGGGGACCGTGAGAGCCTTACTCAAAGCGCAACAATTGGAGCACATCTGCCAAGCAGGCCGCAAACAACTCATCCATCACCGCCTGGCTGGCTTGATAAGGGCCACCAAACGAGCCATCGCCATAGACCTGGCGCGCTTCACGGGCGCTCAATAGCCCTGCTACGCGCGGTGGCGCTTTCTCATCCTGAGGCAATTCCCCTACTCGCGTAAACGCAAAAGCCTCCAACCAATTCGCATGCGAAGGTTTCAATTCGTATTTTTGCGCCACTTGCTCCACACTGCTTGAAGTCCACCAGGAATACCAGGCCAGGCGCAACCCTGGCAGGCGGTTGGCAAGTTCATAAAGGCGAGCGCGTGCCGCTTCATTGCCGCCATGACCGTTCAAGAATAGTATGCGGCGGAAACCCTGGTGATAGGCCGATTGCACCACATCCTCAATCAAATTGAGCAGCGTTTCAACTCTCAGGCTTAGAGTTCCGGGGAACTCCAAAAAGTAGGGCGATACACCAAAATTTAGCGGCGGAGCCACCAAAACCCCACTGCGCTGGCTGGCTGCATCGGCTAACGCCTGGGGGATTTTAACATCGGTCAGCAGGCTCAGGTAGCCATGCTGCTCACAAGCGCCTAAGACGACCATCAGGCGGTCATCGTTTTCTAAGTATTGCTCGAGATCCATCCAATTTAATTCTTCTAAACGCACACTTAACTCCTGAGACGCAGCCTAGACTACGATGTTGACCAATCTCCCTGGCACTACCACGACCTTACCTGGGGCCCTGTTTCCCAGGAACTTCTGTACGACCGGACTGGCCAAGGCTGCCGCTTTGGCTTCCTCTTCGCCAATGTTAGCCGGCACCAAAATCCGATCCCTCACTTTTCCGTTCACCTGAACCACCAGCGTAATCTGTTCTTCGGCAGCCGCAGCCTCATCTACCTCTGGCCAGGGCTGATTATGGACCGAATAAGGCTTGCCCAGAATCGCCCACAGTTCTTCGGCGATGTGCGGGGTCACCGGTGCCATCATGCGCAGATAGATATCTACTGCTTCTTCCCACTCTGGTGTGCCCCAGGCGCCCTGTTCACGCGCCTTGGCCATCTCGTTGAGCAACTCCATCATGCTGGAGATGATGGTATTAAACTCAAAGTTCTTAAAGTCTCGGGTTACGCTCTTTAACGTCTGATGCACTTTGCGGCGTAAGGCGCGCAATACCTGTGGAGAGGCATCACCTTTGGCTGGCGGGGTGGTCATGATCGTCCACACACGCCGCACCCAACGCGCCGT
This sequence comes from Chloroflexota bacterium, assembly GCA_037444705.1. Classification (GTDB taxonomy): domain Bacteria; phylum Chloroflexota; class Anaerolineae; order Anaerolineales; family UBA4823; genus DATCYX01. Next base: position 4,020 of record JBBILY010000143.1, read on the forward strand.
GCCTTCGATACCGCTGCTATTCCAGGGCCCTCCCATATCCCATCGAGCAAAAAACATCAGGTAAGCCCGTACTGTATCTGCACCATAGCGATTCACCAGGTCATCCGGGGCAACCACATTGCCACGGCTCTTGGACATCTTCTCCGAATCCTCGCCCAACACGATCCCCTGATTGCGCAACTGAAGCATTGGCTCTGGACCTTTGACGATGCCCATGTCGCGGCAGGCTTTATGGAAAAAGCGGGTATAGATCAAATGCATGGTTGCATGCTCGATCCCACCCGTATAGGTATCCACTGGCATCCAGTAGTCATATTCTGCAGGGTCAAATGGGCCTTTATCATAATGGGGGCTTAAATAGCGCAAGTGATACCAGGACGAGCACATGAAGGTATCCATGGTATCCGTTTCCCGTTCGGCTTTGCGCCCACAAATGGGGCAGGTGGTGAACTTCCAGGTGGGGTGGAGTTTGAGCGGCGATTCGCCCGTAGGCAACCACTCGACATCCTCAGGCAACAACACCGGCAATTGATCTTCAGGAACATCCACAGCCCCATGTTCCGTACAATAGATGATCGGGATTGGCGCACCCCAATATCGTTGACGCGAAATCAGCCAATCGCGCAAGCGATAGTTAACCGCGCGTTTGCCCAAGCCCAATTCCTCCAGATAGGCAATGCTGGCGTCGAAGGCTTGATCCCCTGGCGTACCGCTCAGCGCCCCAGAATTGACCATGGTTCCGAAGGCGGGCACAGCCGCGTTCATCGTAGCCCCATCCAAAGCCGGCATATCCTGCGGCTGGATGACAACCCGCACCTCCAGCCCATATTTACGGGCGAATTCAAAATCGCGTTGATCATGGGCAGGGACTGCCATAATCGCCCCTGTGCCATAGGTCATGAGCACGTAATCGGCAATCCAGATCGGGATGCGCTCGTTATTCACCGGGTTAATTGCATATGCCCCCGTGAAGACCCCTGTTTTCTCCCGATCAACGGCCTCTCGCTGAATTTCAGATTGGCGCGCGGCTTGCAAGACATAGGCTTCCACTGCCGCCCGATATTCAGGATGGGTGATTTTAGCCACCAACGGATGCTCAGGCGCCAAAACCATGAAGGTTGCTCCCCATAAAGTGTCTGGACGCGTGGTGAATACCGTCAAGCGGGTTTCTTCAGGGGATAACCCCGCCTCATCCACCAAGAAGTGCACTTCGGCACCCTCGGAGCGACCAATCCAGTTCGTTTGCAATAACCGCACCCGCTCCGGCCAATCCAGGTGAGAGAAGTCCAGCAACTCTTCAGCGTACTTGGTTATGCGGAAAAACCACTGCTCCAGTTCTCTCTTGATCACAGGCGTGCCACAACGTTCACAATGGCGATCCTCACCCACAACCTGCTCACGCGCCAGGGTGGTATTGCACGAAGGGCACCAATCCACCGGGGCCATCTTGCGGTATGCCAGCCCATGTTTATGCAATTGGATGAAGAACCACTGCGTCCAGCGGTAATACTCAGGGTCGGATGAAATGGCTTCCCGCCGCCAGTCGAACATGGCGCCCATGCTCTTGAGTTGCCTCCGCATGCGCTCGATATTGGCGTAGGTCCACTCTTTGGGATGGATGCCATGCTTGATCGCCGCATTCTCGGCTGGCAATCCAAACGCATCGAATCCCATAGGGAAGAGCACGTTATAGCCACGCATCCGCATGAAGCGCGCCCGAGCGTCGGAGGGCGTCATGGCATACCAGTGCCCAATGTGCAGGTCGCCGGATGGATAAGGTAGCATGGTCAAAGCATAATGCTTCGGCCGAGAATAATCTATGTTGGCGTGATACAGACCATCCGCCTCCCAGCGCGCCTGCCATTTCGGTTCGATTGCAGCAGGGTTGTATACAGGAATGTCGCTCATGTTTACTCCGATCTCTTACCCGCAGGATGACTAAATTATATCCGCTTGAATGGCAAAGTTGCTCAGCCTATCCATGAACCTGATTGACAAAAGTGAGCCATCCATGTCTATCCGGCTTTTTGCCGGTGACAATCCCAAAGAATTCATCCTGGATCGCCCTGGTCACCTCGCCGCGAGTCCCATTGCCGATCTTGATCCGATCCACCGAGCGCACCGGGGTGATCTCAGCTGCTGTCCCGGTAAAAAAGATTTCATCCGCCAGATAGAGCATCTCGCGCGGGATCATCTGTTCTCGCACTTCATAGCCTAATTCTCGGGCTAAAGTAACCACAAAGTCGCGGGTGATTCCCATTAACACCGAAGCCCCAACTGGAGGTGTGTACAACACACCTCGATAGACTACAAAGACATTTTCACCACTACCTTCGCTCACAAAACCCTGGATATCTAGAGCAATCCCTTCCACATACCCATTATCCACGGCCTCCATGGCGATCAATTGTGAGTTCAGGTAGTTACCCCCTGCTTTGGACATGGGCATAAAGGTATCCGGCGCCATGCGCCGCCAGGAACTAACCATCACATCCACGCCTTGTTCGGTGGCTTCCTCACCCAGATAACGTCCCCATTCAAAGGTGATGATGGTTACCTCGGTCGGACAGTTTCTACTATCCAGGCTGAAAGATCCCGAGCCGCGAAAGATCAAGGGGCGAATATAACACGAATCATGCCCGTTGCGCCGCACCGCTTCAATGCAAGCCTGCGAGATTTGTTGGGGGGAAAACGGCACCTCCATGCGCACCAGGCGGCACGAATCAAACAGGCGGCGAATATGAGCGTTCAAGCCCAAAATGGCCGGCCCAGCAGGCGTTGGGTAAGCGCGCATCCCCTCGAATGCGCTGGAGCCATAGTGCAGAGCGTGGGTGGTCACGTGGACGCGGGCCTCATCCCATGGGATGAATTCTCCGTTGTACCAGATCCATTGCGCTTTTGGTATTGGCATCTCACACCTCCAAACGAATAAAGACATCCTTTCATCTACAACACGCGATGTAGACTCAGCCTGTCCAAAGCGTATAAACGAAAATCCCTTCGCCATCAGGGACGAAGGGTTGCTCCGCGGTACCACCCTGCTTGCCCCAGGGTTGGATTCTAGGGTTATTGAGCCCATTTGAGATCCGAACCCATGGAGGCCGCTTAGATGCGCATTAACGGGCGCAACCCGTCACCGGCTACTCCAGGTTCACCGATGAGGCTTACCCCGTTTGGGGTGGCAGGCGAGTTCGGCCCTGGTGAGAACACTGTGCTCTGTGGGCACCTTGCCGGGCTTCCACCTCGCTCTCCCGGCTCGCTGACAGATGGCTTACTACTCCTGCCTTAGCCTTAGGCTCGGTCAGCGTTGAGATGACGCCGACCCTTTTTCGCTGTCAACATCAAGGTGGACCCAGAGGGATTCGAACCCTCGACCTTCTCAATGCCATTGAGACGCGCTCCCAGCTGCGCTATGGGCCCGGTCTGCGGCTTCCCGAGCGGATCGCAGGACAAATCCTGGAAACGAAATCATCCCAGGCATTCCTGCAATCCTGTGGACCTGGCGGGATTCGAACCCGCGACCTCTTCAGTGCGATTGAAGCGCGCTCCCAACTGCGCTACAGGCCCCCAGTGGCAATGATTGTATCTGAGTCAGCCTGGGCTGTCAAGCATCGTTAACTAACAGCGTGAAAAGATGCCAATTCCCTTGCGGCTGCTCTCTTCCAGGAAGGCGCGCATCAATGCCAGTTCTCGGCGGTAGAGGCCACTCAGTAACTGCACCAGAGATTCAGCCCCCTCCGCCTCTAAACATGCTTGTTTCTGGGCAAGAGGCACCTGTAAGACCTGGGCTGCCAGGTAGAGCATAGCAATCGGATCTTGCGGCAACGCCTCCTCTTTGAATTCATCGCTCATCCGCGCCAATAACTGCATGTAACGCCCTACCTGGGACTTCAGGTGCTCTAATGGGCGAAGCAGAAGCTCCGTTTGATCCAATCTCAGGGGATAGGCCTCAACTTTAGCCAAAAGAAACGGTTCTCCGTTGCGATAACGCTCCACAATCCGTAATCGCTCCTGACCAAACACCACCAGGTTGAGATGGCCCTCATAAGTGGGCTCTATCCTGACAATGCGGGCTGAACAACCAATCTCATAAGGTTCAGCCAGCGCTCCATAGGCCTCTTGCCCGTGGCGAATCAGCACCACCCCAAACACCCCACCCGTCCTGAGGCAGTAATGAATCATTTGATGATAGCGTTCCTCGAAGACGCGTAAGCGCAAGGGCATGCCTGGGAATAACACGGTATTCAACGGAAATAGTGGCAAGACCTCCATCATTGGAACGGGCTAATTCTAACACATGTTATACTT
>JBBILY010000144.1:0-8300 GCA_037444705.1 Chloroflexota bacterium
GTTTGGGGGGAAATACCGCATTATTGACTTCACCCTTTCCAATTGCGTGAACTCAGGCATCTTCGATGTCATGATTCTGGCCCAATACCGCCCTCATTCTTTGATTGAACATATTGGGGCAGGTGGACCATGGGATCTCAATCGTGATTTCACTGGCGGTGTACGTATCTATACCCCTTATAAAGCGCGCGGCTCGTCATATTGGTACCTGGGCACAGCGGACGCTGTCCAACAAAACTTTCGCTTTATCAAGTCAAATAATCCTGATGTCGTCCTGATCCTCTCCGGTGATCACATTTACCAAATGAACTACGATGCCTTGATTGCCTTTCACATGGATCACGGTGCTGATTTGACCATGGCCACCATTCGAGTACCGATGTCTGAGGCCTCGCGCTTTGGCATCGTGGGGGTGGATAATGACTATCGCGTCATCTCCTTCGTGGAAAAACCTGCTCGCCCGCCCTCGAATCTGGCCAATATGGGCGTCTACGTATTCAATCTCAAGGTTCTGGATCAAGTCCTGTGGGAAGATCGCGAACAACCCGGAAGCACCCACGATTTTGGCAAAGATATATTGCCCTGCATGGTTTCCAATCAGGCGCGCGTTTTTGCCTTCCCGTTTACCGGTTATTGGGTAGATGTAGGGACGATCGACTCCTACTGGCAAGCCCACATGGATTTGCTGAATATCCCTCCCTCCATAGACCTGAACGACCGCTCCTGGATCATCCATACCCGCACGGAGGAGCGCCCTCCGGTTTGGATCGCACGCGGAGCAGAGATTGTTGATAGCATGGTCAGCGACGGGTGCAAAATTTATCCTGGCGCTCTGATCGAGCGCAGCGTGCTCTCGCCAGGAGTGCAGGTCAAAGAGGCTGCCATTGTGCGTCAATCCATTGTCCTCACCGATACTGTGATAGAATCGGGCGCTGTTGTGGAGCGCGCCATCATTGACAAACGTGTGTTGGTAGGTGAAAATGCCCGCGTAGGCGCCATTCAAGCCGACATGCCGCCCATCATCACCACGATTGGTAAAAACAGCCAGGTTCCTCCAGGCATCACCGTCGAAGCCGGAGCTGTAATTGCCACTGACGTAGTCCCATCAGATTACCCCACTACCGTGGTGCGCCGAGACGACTATATCCAGACAAAGAGGCTTCCTTATGAGGTTTAAACGTGCGTCAGGTATACTCTTGCATCCCACCAGCCTGCCTGGCCCTTATGGCATTGGCGACATCGGCCCGATCGCCCGGCGTTGGATAGATTTTCTCGCCGAGGCGGGGTGTACCCTATGGCAAATGCTGCCTCTAGGGCTAACCGGCTATGGCGACTCGCCCTATCAGTGTTTCTCCGCTTTTGCCGGTAATCCTTACCTGATCAGTCCAGACGACCTGCTTGCCGAAGGTCTGCTTTACCCTGAAGACCTGGCAAACTTGCCCGCCTTTCCGCAGGAGCGGGTGGACTATGGAGCCGTTATTCCCTGGAAATTATCCCTCTTAGACAAAGCTTACGAGCGCTTTCATGCCTCCGCCTCTGAGACACTGCGTCAGGAGTTCATCACCTTTCAACAAGAACATTCCTATTGGTTAGATGACTTTGCCCTGTTCATGGCGCTCAAAGAGCAACACGGAGGGGCAGCCTGGGTCTCATGGCCTGCTCCCCTTAGACAACGCCAACCGCAGGCATTGGCCGAGACCCGCGAGCGATACCATCAGGCTATCCAGCGCCAGATGTTCCGACAGTTCATCTTTTTCCGTCAATGGCACACGTTACGAGCATACGCCGCCGAGCGAGGCATCCTGTTCATTGGCGATATCCCTATTTTCGTTGCCCACGATAGCGCCGATGTGTGGGCTCATCCAGAACTGTTCTACCTGGACAAAGAGGGCAATCCCACTGTAGTCGCTGGAGTGCCTCCGGACTATTTCTCGCCCACCGGCCAACTGTGGGGTAACCCGCTCTACCGCTGGAAAGTGCATAAGGCTAATGGCTATGCCTGGTGGCTAGAACGCATTCGTTCTGTACTGCGCTTGGTGGACATCGTACGCCTGGACCACTTCCGCGGTTTCGCTGCCTACTGGGAAGTGCCGGGCAAAGCCAAGACCGCTGAGAAGGGGCGATGGGTGCGCGGTCCGGGTAAAGATTTCTTCCGCGCCATCAAGATTGCCCTGGGCGATTTACCTATCATCGCCGAAGACCTGGGGGTGATCACGCCGGATGTGGTTGCCATCCGCGAGCAGTTTGAGTTGCCAGGTATGAAAATCTTGCAATTCGCTTTTGAAGGTCAGCCGGATGATCCCTTTTTACCTCACAACTACACCTCCCACTGTGTGGTTTATACCGGCACGCATGACAATGACACCACCCGCGGCTGGTTTGAACGCGTTTCGGATAAGGAGCGCAATTTTTGCCTGCGCTACTTGGGATGCACAAGTGATAACATCGCCTGGGACGTAATCCGCCTGGCATGGGCCTCAGTGGCTATTTTTGCCCTGGCGCCCATGCAAGATTTTCTTAATTTAGGCAATGAAGCCCGCATGAATTATCCCTCTCGCCCCAGCGGCAATTGGGCCTGGCGCATGCCTGCTGGAGTGCTCAACCATGATCTAAGCCAAAAGATCAAGGAATTAAACTATCTTTATGCGCGCCAGAACACTCTAGCCGGAAACGAAACCTCACTCTAACGCCCCAATATCTCGCGCACATTCCCCCAAATCAGATAAACCCCCGCCATGAGCACAGCCACGATGACGATTTGCCAAAAGAATCGAAAGAATAAGACCAACGCCGAGATAAAGGCTAATCCCAATGTCAGGCTATTGATAAAGTGAGTCAACTGACGCCGGAAACCCGCCTCAATGAATATCAGCAAGCCCACCAGAGCAGCCAAGCCAAAAAGCACATAGTGGCGGAAAAAGACCAGCAATAAAACCAAGCCAATCATCAATACACCAATGCTGATGGCGGCAATGAGTTCAGATATGATCGCAAGGGGTTGATCATAACCTGAAGAAGGCTGCTGAGGGTGGTGGATATGGGCGCGCATAGGGCCACGATCGCCCTGCAGGAGGCGCTCTCGATAGCGCTCCAGGGCTTCGAGGCGTGCTGCCTCCGTTGCTAGCCTTTGACGCTGCTCCCGTAATTCTGCTGAAAGGGTTGCGATCCGCTGCATATGGTCGCGGTATACTGCTTCCAGATGCGGCTCGTGTTGCAGGGCCAAGGCTTCAACGCCTAAACCTTGCAATTCGGCGCTTTTCTCCTTGATCCATTGCTCGATTTCAGTGCAATCGTTGCGAATATGGGCTTGTTGGGCTTCAATCACTGCCAGGGTTTGTTCTGGTGGTGGCACTTTATCCAACCCGGCCCAACCTAGGGGATCACACCACGAACGCCGAATTTTTCTATCACGATTATAGACGGGTCCTGCGGGAGCGTTCTCACCTGCAATAGGATCCTTTACATATAACCCCCAAAGCCCGCGGTACCCCACTGCCCAGGGCGTGTGCTCGCTCAATATCTGTGGCTGCCATTCCCGATCCTGCCCCGGTCCGATGCTCAGGCCATCGCCTCTGGCATAATCTACGAAGGGGATGCGAAACACATTAAAACCCGGAGACGAACTCAGACCTTCAGGCAGCCTTAAAACCTTGTGCCAGACGCCTTGCAAACGATCCACCAATTTAACCAGAGGTGAGAGGAAAGGCAACTCAATTTCGCTCAAATATTCCCCTCGCCTGAAGTAAGCGGCATGACTCCCCGCGCCTACGTACATTACCGGGTGGGCATGGCCCTGGTAATCAATTACCTTCTCTACTTCTGGATCATCCCAACGCCGGCGTAAATCGTCACCATGGAAATCGTGAGAGGCATATGCCACCCAACGAGGGACAAGGCGGTCCTCTAGTGAAAGATTGGGGTCCACCGCAGGGGATTCCGAACAATAAATACATGCCATTTCCCAATCCCCCTCATGATCATTGACGCCAAAGAAACCCGAACGCCAGTTGTTGAATGGGTAGAAGAACCAGTACTGCAAGATCACCCAGCCATTCTCGCGCACCATGCGCCCATAGTAACAATATTGTTCGTGTTGCGCTTGCATCCGCTGATAGGTTAGCGCCGCGGCGATAGCGGTGTCCCCAGGCACACGCCCACGTAATAACAGCGATAGTGAGAATAAAGCATCCACCAACCGCGAGCCATATCCAACGCGGGCTAACCTGCCCACACCAGCCCGAAAACCTGCATCTCCCTTTTCCATACCCTGGATACGCCGCAATGATTTAACCGCCTGGCGCAGGGTATATTGTGCCAATTCGAGGATATCCGGTGGCTCGATGAAGCGTAAATAATACACCGCACCAAATTCTTCCTGGCGCGGCTGAATTAACTTTTCCACCGTCAACGCCCCTTGGGGCACCAGCAATTGCGGTGCTTGCCCGGGGCGCTGCACCCATAAACTGCATTGTTGGATATAGCGTTCCACATCAATAGGAAAGAAGCGTTCGCCGCGCGTAAAACGCACGACTGGCTCAAAGCGGCGTAAGACTGCCATTTGCGAGATAGGCTCTAAGGGGATCGTTCCGTCCATCTCATCCCTAATGCTGTAATCACTTCATACTGATTAAGGTAGAGCACAATGGCAATGCTCATGAGCATGGCCAGGTAATCTGGTTGATAACGCACATATTCGATTAAAGCCATTAAGAGGTTGAGTCCATGTAAGGCAACCGCTACTGTCCAGGCCAGGGGGCTCAAACGCCATATCGCCAGCGCGCTCAACAAAAGCGCCGCCCCAACACCGATGGCAATAACAGCAATACAGGCTTCATCAATCAAAGCAAAGGGTATGATCCGCCGCAATTCTGAAACTCGCGCTCTTAATAACCAATCATTGGCAATAAGTTCATAAAACCCAATGGCTATTAACCCTAAACCCTGCAGTGTCTGCAGCGAGACGGCGATCAGCAGACTACGCGGCTTCGGGACAGATATTAACCTCTCTCCACCCATGTAACACCTTGATTAGGCAAATATAATCCCCGCACGCCGTTTTCAATCTACGGCTCCAAGGTCCTCTCCTGCACATCTGCCACCCCACCTGTGCCCCCCGATAGCACCTTAGGAATGCATTGTGAGCAATTTGTCAACCGCAGCGGTCAACTGCGTCAGATTCCCTGCTTGCAAAACGACATCACAACATGGAGCATATTTCAGCATATCGCTGTCGCCTGTGCCCCACAAGGCTGGAGGTTCAGGCGTCAACCAAATCGTGCGGCGGCTGCGGCGCGCTAGCATCGTGAACAAATCCAACCTTGGGTCGTTATAGTTGTTCCGCCCATCACCTACGACAAGAAATGTTGTACGCCCATCTACAGTATCCAGATAATCGTGCGTAAAGTTCTCCAGGCTATGCCCCAGATCGGTGTTATAGTAACCCGAGGGCATGCGTTCTAACACCCTTTGCACCGCCTCACGCACCTCTCTCCCTTCAAAATCTGGCGAGATATATTCGAGATGGTCAATATAGGCAAAGGCGTGGGTTTTGCTAATCTGATCCTGCAAGGCATATAGCAGGCTGAGCATTAACTCGGAGCAAGAACGCATGGAGGTGCTGATGTCACATAATACTACCAGTTTGGGCTTTAAGGTACGATTGCGGTGGCGTATCTCTATGGGAACATTGCCGTGCTTCAGGTTGGCGCGGATGGTGCTCTTTGCGTCCAACTGACCGTTCTTGGCCCGTTTTAAGCGCAAGGCAACCCGCGTGCGTAATGCCGAGGCCAAACGTCTCACCTCCTTGCGCAATCGCTCCAGGTCTCTATCGCTCAGGGCATTAAAGGGACGATTGAGCAAGCCATCCAGGCTGTCTTCAGGCGTCTGGTGGCTCATATTTTCGGCAATGCGTTGACCAGCAAATTGGCGTAATTGATCCTCTAAGGCTTGTTGGTTGGCCTGCAGCAGTTGTTGTAATTGTTCCACACGCTGGCGGTCCATGCCCATCTGCTGCAACAACTCGCCTAATTCCTTAAGCGCCTCACGCACCTCAAGAAAGCGCAAGGCTTTCATTAGACGTTGCACCATCCATTCTTTGTAGCGCAAATTCTCGACCTGGTTCAATCCCACAAATTTAGCCAGCCGTTCCAACTCTTCCTGGCTGAGTTGCTCGCCTCGCAACAGACGCTCAAGCATATTGCGGATTTGCTCACTAAACTGGCGCAATGCCTGAGCCAACATTTGCGCTTCTTCGGGTGACAAATCCTCAGAAATGTTCATCAGAGGAGGCACATCCGAATCCCCGAAGAATAGGGGGAAAAGTTCCTCAAAAACAGGTAGATGAGGTGCATCCTTAATCAACGTGGATCGCAGGCACAAACGAAAGGTCTCCCTGTCCTTCACCCCCAGAAAATCCACCGCCTGGAAAGCATCAGCGCTCTCAGCCAAACTGATGCGCACCCCCGCTGAGCGCAAAGCAGAAACAAATCGCAAAATACGCTCTTCCATACTATGACTCCTAATTGCGCCAGCGAGGCAGTGGCCCCTCTTCTCCGCTATCTCTACCAGGAGCAGGGCGTTGCAACCAGCGCTTTGCCCGTTGTAAGTCGCTCTCATGCTTAAGCAATATGCTTAGGGTGGTCTCCAACGTTTGGTGATCCAGATTTTTAGCATTTAAGGCTACCAGAGCTTTTGCCCAATCTAATGTCTCGCTAATACTGGGCGATTTGCGCAAATCTAACGAGCGCAGGCTGTGCACCAGTTCGACCGCCTGGCGCGCCAATTTTGGAGATAGTTCTGGCACCTTCAAGCGCACCACGGCTAACTCTTGCTCGATGGAGGGATAATTGATAAATAGATAGAGACAGCGGCGCTTTAGCGCCTCGCTCAATTCACGGGTATTGTTACTGGTTAAAACCACCAGGGGCCGATGTACCGCCGACAGGGTACCTAATTCTGGGACGCTCACCTGGAAATCGCTCAGGACTTCCAGTAAAAAGGCTTCAAATTCAGCGTCCGCCCGGTCGATCTCATCAATGAGCAAAACCACGGGCTTTTCGCTCAAAATGGCTTTTAGTAATGGCCGTTGCAGCAGAAAACGCATCGAGAAGAAGACATCCTCTTCGGAAGCCAGACGGTCGGCAGCCTCGGCCAGGCTTTTAGCGCCTGCCAGCGTCTCCTGCAACTTATCCCGCAATAACTGGGTGTAGAGCAGTTGCTTGGCGTATTCCCATTCATACAGCGCTTTGGTCTCGTCTAACCCCTCATAGCATTGCAAGCGGATTAATTCTCGGCCGGTTGCCCCTGCGATGGCTTTCGCTAATTCGGTCTTACCCACACCGGCCGGTCCCTCTGTCAGTACGGGTTTGCCCAATTCTTGACAGAGGTACATAATGGTGGCAATTTCATCGCTGGCTATATATTGTTGTTCTGCCAGGGCAACCTTCAGTTCCTGGGCAGAACCGAATGTTCGTGTTTGGGTCATGGGGATTTTACCTGTAAATTACACGCTAACTGGCCGTGGTTGTCTCCTCTTGAATGCCCGATGTTTCCGTTGGATGCCAGTCTGGAGCAGCGCGCAAGAGTTCTTGGCGTGAGAGCCGATTAGCCCGACGACAATGAGGGCAATAGGCATTATAGTGGGCCAGTCCCTCATTCATCAGGAGCGTCAAGGCCTGGTGGATGACATCACGGTTCAGTGCAAACGGCTTATGACAATGGTAACAACGTACCTGCATAGGACTCTCTCCTGCCATAAGTATACAATAACCCTCCTATTCGGCATAGATATTCTTTGGTTTTTCTAATATAAAAACCCAGGGTATAATTGCCGCCATGAACAGATTTTATACCCGTGATGGCGACGATGGTTTCACTGGCCTGCTTGGCGAAGGGCGTATCCCCAAATATCACCCCAGGCTAGAGACCATTGGCAGTATTGACGAAGCCAGCGCTGCGTTGGGGGCGGCGCGTGCCATCTGTCTGTCTGAAACGACTGCCCCTATCCTGCTCCAGGTGCAACGCGATTTATACGCAATGATGGGGGAAATCGCAGCGCCAGGCGAGAATGCGGCGCGCTTTCGCGTGTTGAATCAAGAGCACATCCATTGGCTGGAGGAACAAATCGAACGCATCAGCGCCACATTGCCTCCTATCTCGGAGTTTATCTTACCGGGAGATTCGGCCTGCGGTGGCATGCTGGCTCTGAGTCGGGCGATTGTCCGCCGCGCCGAGCGCCATGTAGCCAAATTGTCCCAACAGGGTGAAATTGAAAACACCGCCCTGCTCAAATACCTCAACCC
>JBBILY010000145.1:0-8199 GCA_037444705.1 Chloroflexota bacterium
GGGGTAAAGGTCAAAGTCGAGCGCTTTGAATATGACCCTTATCAGGATATGGTTATTACCACTCTTGCCTCGGGCGTCGGGGTACCGGATGTTGTTACCCTGGACCCAATGTGGGCAGGCGACCTGATTCGGGGCGGCACCGTGCTCCCGCTGGATAAGGCTACCACGGAACTCAATCCCGCCGATTTTGTCCCTGGTGGTTGGAACCTTTACGCCTGGAAAGGTGTCCAATACGGCATTCCTTTAGACCTTGACTTCAACCTCTTCTTTTACCGCAAAGACGTCTACGAAGCCGCAATGCAGAAATTAGGTATGACCGCCTTCCCCAGGACAACAGAGGATATGATCAAACTGGCGACAGAGGTGGTAGCCGAGACGGGTAAGCCGGCCTTCATCATCTACCAGGGAGACTATTACGCCTGGTATCAGAGTTTCCTGGCACCCCTGGGGGGCAATCTGATCAACGAAGAGGGCACCGAATACATCTTCAACAATGAGGTTGCAGTTGAGGCTTTGCAACTCTATTCAGACCTGGTGAACAAATATAAAGTAGCCAAACTTTGGGATTGGGATGTGGATGGCGATCCCATGGTTGCTCTAAGCGGTGGCGATGTCATGGGCGTCATGCATGGTTCCTGGTTTGCCACCGAAATCGCCTCTGGTGCCCCCGATATGGCTGGCAAGTGGGCGATTGCCCCATTACCCTGGGGCAAGGCTGACCGACCTTATGACGCAGCCACAGGTGGCGCTTGTCTATCCATCCCAACCAAAGCCGCCGAACCCGAACTGGCCTGGGAGTTTATTAAGTTCAGCATGAGGCCAGAAAACCAGGTTGAGTATTTCCGCATTGTGTCAGGAGTGCCCTCCCTCAAGACAGCCTGGAGCGACCCGGCTTTTGACGAGATTAACGAGTATTTCGGCATACCTCTGGGGCGTTCGGTGGCTAACTGGTCTTTGCGCGCCATGCCGATGCAGTTGCCTTCGCTTGAGGTGTCGGACCTAATTGGGGAAGCCATCACCAAAGTTACCACCGGTCAGGCCACTCCAAAGGAGGCGCTTGACGAAGCTGTCAGCCTGACGCCACCCTTGAAGTAAGGGAAGTGAAGTACCCGTCACTTGTTCTGGGGTTCCAGAAATACCTTCTGGAACCCCATCCACCCATGAGGTGACCTATGGCCTTTACCAACTTCGCCAGAAAACGCATCAAAGCACGTGAGGAAGTGGATGCCGTACCTAAGCGTAAAGGCGATCCCTCTCCCTACCTTTTCATCTCTCCTTTTTATTTAGGTTTCCTCGCCTTTCAACTCCTCCCAATTACCTTCTCTATATATTTGAGTTTGGCAAGTTGGGACGGCATGACCTCTGTCCAATTTATAGGCCTCGACAACTTTGTACACCTTATCCGCGACGCCAGGTTTTGGAATGCCTTTAAGAACACTTTGATCATCACCGTTGTCTGCACCATCCTTGGGACTGCAGGTTCTTTGATTTTGGCTGTTTTGCTAGAAAGAGTGCAGGATTGGCTAGCCACTCTACTCCGAGCGATATTTTTCTTGCCCTCGGTCACCTCAACTGTGGTGATCACATACATTTGGAAACAACTCTATAGCACAGATTACGGCTACTTCAATGTGATTCTCGAGAATTTAGGCCTTCCTCGCCAGGACTGGCTGGTGAACCCCACCCTGGCCCTGCCCTCTTTGATTGTTATGCTCATCTGGGCCGGGTTAGGCTGGGACGCCTTAATCATCGCGGCCGGCTTGCGTTCCATCCCTGAGGAACTTTATGACGCAGCCAAAGTGGATGGCGCCAGCGGCTGGTCCGAATTCTGGCACATCACCCTGCCTCTCCTGCGCCCAACCCTGACTTTTGTCTTGGTTACCAGTGTGATTTATCTTTGGGGGTTGTTTGCTCAGCCGCAGTTATTAACCGGTGGTGGTCCTTTGCGCAAGACACAAACCATAGCGCTTTACTTGTATGACGTCGGTTTTCGCTATCATGATTTTGGCTATGCTTCTGCAATTGCGGTAGCGCTTTCATTGATCATGTTTTTCTCCAGTTACCTCAACTTCCGCCTGGTTAGAACCGAGGTTGAATACTGAAAAGGATAAGCCAACCCATGAGACAAAGACGCAAACTACTGCAAAATGCCATTGCCGGCTTTCTCATCATTTTCGCCATCTTGTATTTATTTCCTTATGTTTGGATGATCGCCATGTCATTCAAACCCGATGCAGAGATATTTTCAACCCATGTCTTCCCCAATAATCCCACCCTGGAGCAATACAGGCGGCTGTTCTTTGGTTATCAATTCAGAGACATCATCCTTAAAGTTAATTACTGGGCGTATTATAAGAACACCATCTTTGTCACCTTGGTCAGCCTGTTCCTGGTGCTCTTATGCGACGCTATGGCAGCCTATGCCTTCGCCAAGTTCAATTTTCGGGGCAAGACAGTGCTTTTCTGGCTGATGATTGGGACGATGATGCTCCCGATTTATGCCACACTCATCCCCTCTTTCTGGTTATTCTCGAAACTCAAGTTAATCAACACCTATTATGCCCTGATCTTACCCGGAGTGGTGGATGCCTATGGTATCTTCCTGCTGCGACAATATATGGAAACCATCCCCAATGAATTAATTGACGCTGCTAAAGTGGATGGTGCCAGCGCATTTCGCATATTTTGGCAAATTATGTTGCCTCTCAGTCGTCCGGCTTTGGGCACCCTGGCCATCTTCCGCTTCCTTTTCGTGTGGAACGATTATCTCTGGCCATTGGTAGTTTTACGTGAAGAAAATATGTTCACACTGACGGTTGGGATTGCCAATATGCAAATGCGTCAGGGGATGGTAGTCTGGGGAAGCCAGATGGCTGCCTCTGTTCTAGCCACTTTGCCGGTGATCATATTGGTGCTGATCATGCAGAGGCAGTTCATCCGCGGGCTGACTGTGGGCGCCTTCAAAGCTTAGATATCTGCCTATGGCAAAAAGTAATAAACCCGATCGAGGCTTCTGCAATGGGATTAAAAATTACTGTAATCGGCGGCGGTAGCAGTTACACCCCCGAACTGATTGCCAGGTTGATCTCCCCCCAAACCCACCTCGATGTAGGTGAAGTGATGCTCATGGATCAGAATGAGCAGAAACTGAATTTGATCGCACGTGTCTGCGATAGATTGTTGGCTTCAGCCACGCCAAGATTTGCAATCCGAACCACGCAACATTATTCGGAGGCCATCGAAGGCGCCGATTTTGTAATCTTGCAAATCCGCGTAGGTGGATTGGAGGCCCGCGTTCGGGATGAAACGCTACCCATGACATTGGGTATGGTTGGTAATGAGACCACCGGCCCGGGTGGATTCGTATGTGCTCTACGCACCATACCTGTTGTTTTAAGAATAGCAGCCGAGATCGAACGCCTGGCACCCAAGGCCTGGCTGCTAAATCTGACCAATCCGGCGGGGATTGTGACAGAATCCCTGCTAAAACACACGCGGGTGCGCACCGTTGGATTTTGCAATATCCCTAGCAATCTCACCTCCGCGTTGGCCAAAATTCTAGGAGTGCACGAAACCTCTCTGCGCCTCGATTACTTTGGGTTAAACCACTTGAGTTGGGTGCGCGGCGTTTACCTAAACGGTGAGGAGATGTTAAAAAGATTGTTGGATCGCGCTCATGATCGCCGCTCCCCTCTCTATCGCTATGAATTGGTCGAGCCTCTAATCGCCCCTGAATGGCTACAAACCTTGAAGATGATCCCAAACTGGTATCTGCGTTATTTCTATTACCCCGAACACGTTTTAGAAGAAGATCGCCGCCGCCAAAAAAGCAAGGGGCAGAAGGATATAGCAGCCGAAGAGCGTCTGGCGCTCATCTATGCCAACGATGGTTATACCAAAGAGGCGGAGGAGATCTTGGCGGCGAAAGGGGGCGCTCAGTATTACCTTCCAGTAATTCAAGTGATTGAGTCTATCGTCGGTGACCGCGGTGATGTGGTCATTGCAGATGTTAAAAATGCTCAAGCGTTGCCAGATTTACCGCCTCATGTCTGCGTTGAAGTGCCGGCGCGCTTTTATCGAGATAGAGTCGAAGCCCTGCCTTGTGGCTCCATGCCGCTTACCGTGCGGGGCCTGGTTCAATCGGTAAAAGCCTACGAAGAGTTAACTATAGAGGCAGCCATCAGCGGCGATTCTGGTCTGGCTCTTGCCGCGCTGATGGCTAATCCGCTGGTTGGTACTTACACCAAAGCCAGGAACTTTTTCAAACGCGTCCTGGAAAATGAGCAAGAGTATCTACCACAATTTTATAAGAGGGGCACGTGAGGAAAACGCCTCTAAAAGACGAATCCATTCGCATTACAAATCAACCTGCAGCCCTCGCCGGTGAAAAAATAGGCGCCCACATCAGCGCGCGCCTGCTTTACTTTTGCTATTACATGGCGATTGGGGCTTTTTTGCCGTTTATCAATTTATATTACGATCGTATTGGTTTAAACGGGGTGCAAATAGGTACGCTGTCCGCCTTGCCGGTGCTGGTCATGTCACCTGTTGCGCCACTATGGGGTCTGATTGCTGACACCTTCCGTCTCCATCGTGGCTTGCTCAGGGGGGCATTGCTCTTAGCGCCTCTAGCCATATTTCTGCTTTCCCGTACCACCCATTATCCTGCATTGGTCGCCCTGGTGCTGGTTTATGCCGTGGTGAGCGCTCCAATTATCCCTTTATTAGATAGCGCAGCCTTGGAAGCCAGCGAGAGGCATCAACGCTCCTATGGCGAACTCCGAGTATGGGGCACTATCGGCTGGGCGCTTTCCACCTGGTTGGTGGGCACATTGATTCACAGGTTTGATATCTATTGGCTCTTTTATAGTTATCTTGCCTTCATGGGGTTCACCCTTCTCAGTTCTATCTTCCAACCCGCACGGATGAAAACCTTGCAATCCCCTCTACAATACAGTTTACGCAGGTTAATAACCAATCGGGTTTTATTGTTGTTCCTCTTCGGCATCTTCCTGCTCACGATAACTACAGGTGGGGTAAATTACTTCTTTAGCCTCTATATGGATAGGATAGGCGCCGACGAAAGACTGATCGGGCTGGCCTGGACAATTGCCGCTATAAGCGAAGTGCCTGTGATGATCTGGTCAGGTTTCATCATGCGGAATATCCAAGCCAGAGGTTTGCTATTACTCGCCTTTATCGTCTATATTCTGCGCTGGTTGTTATACTCCTTCATCAGCGCTCCGGGGTGGGTATTGGTTGTACAACTCCTGCATGGGCTTTCTTTTGCTTCGTTTCTCGTCGGTGGGGTTACCTATATCAACGCCTACACACCTGAAGGTTTAAGCACCAGTGCCCAGGCAATTTTTAACGCAGTATCCTTTGGCATTGGGCCTTTTGTCGGTGCCTTGCTTGGAGGCTTCTTATACGATGCGTTAGGAATCACAGCTATGTTCCGGGTTTTTACCCTAATCGCCTTTTTAGGCTTGATGGTCTTTTATGGGTCTGGCAGGTATACATATCGAAGGCGAAACGGCTAACATGGAACAAATTTCTTATGTCTTGGGGATAGATGGTGGTGCCACCAAAACCCACGCCCTGCTTTTGGACAGCCATGGGCATTGCCTTGGCTTCGGCGAAGCGGGCAGCGGCAATCACCAGGTTTTCGGCCTGAAGCCCGCTCTCAAAGAAATCCAGCGAGCTTCACTTTCCGCCATTACTACAGCCGGTCTTTCACCGAGTGATATCCGTCTGGGTTACTTTTGCCTAGCCGGAGCAGACCTTCCTGAAGATTACTCCATGCTGCAAGAGGCAATTGAAGGGCTCGAACTCGCACAATCCGTTGTCGTAAAAAATGACACCATGGCCGCCCTGCGCTCTGGACTCACTCGCTCTTGGGGGGTTGTGGTGGTGTGCGGCACAGGATTCAATGCTGCTGGCCGGGCTCCAGACGGAAGGGAAATTATCTTACCGGGATTGGGACCAATCTCCGGTGATTGGGGAGGCGGATATGCCCTTAGCCAGGATATGATCCGTATGATCATGCGCGCCTGGGATGGTCGAGGTAAACCCACTTTACTCACCTCTTTGGTCTTATCGGCTTTAAATGTCCCTTCAGAAGAGGTTCTACTTGCTAAACTCTACCATGGTGAAATTCAAGCCAGGAGTTTAACCAACCTAGTGCCCTTGTTATTTGAGGCCGCAGAAGCCGGCGATGAAGTCGCCAGAGAATTGATCATTAAAATGGGCACCGAGGTTGGAATTACTGCCAGCACATTGATCAGACGTCTTTTTCTAGAGCAAGAAGAGGTGGAGGTGGTTTTAGCAGGAGGAGTCTTTAAGGGCAAAGGCTCGCTCTTGTTAGATACCGTGTTGGATGTGGTATGCCAGGTTGCACCCAAGGCGCGCATTGTCAGGCCGCGCTATGAACCTGTAGTCGGTGCCGCACTGCTTGCCTTAGAGGCTATGGGGATTTGTGTCAATCACCAGCACTATTTAAACCTCGAAAGCACTCTCCCAATATTCTTGATGATCGGCTCGAGGGTGACCTGAGACCATTTGATGAGGCTGTTATGGAACAACTCAACGTTGGATTATGGATTGATGGGAAGGAATTGGCTGCTGAAAACTGCCAGACATACCCTGTCATTGATCCAGGGCGGGGTGAAGTGATCGGGGTAGCTGCCCGTGGTGGTCGTTCAGATGTTGACCGAGCCATAGAAGCCGCACACAAAGCTTTTCGCTCACCAGAATGGCGTGGATTGAATCCTCATCAACGCGGCCGCTTGCTGTGGGCACTGGCGCGTAGGATCGAAGAGAGAGGTGAAATCCTGGCCAGATTGCTCTCCCTTGAAAACGGCAAGCCATTAAGTGAATCTCGGGACGAGATTTACACTACGGTACGCACCTTCGAGTATTATGCCGGCTGGGCGGATAAAATCCATGGGCGCGTCATCCCCCTGCCTGATAAGGTTTTTGATTACATACTCTATGAACCCTTAGGGGTGGTAGGTCACATCATCCCCTGGAATTATCCTTTGGATATATTTGCGCGTGGGGTTGCCCCCTGCCTTGCAGTAGGCAACACAGTCGTGGTAAAGCCCGCCGAGGAAACGCCTTTTGGCGCGGTTGAACTGGCGCGCCTGGCTTCCGAGGTGGGATTCCCCGCTGGGGTAATAAATGTGGTCACTGGTTTTGGCCCAGAGGCCGGGGCATCTCTTGCCGCTCATCCAGATATACACGGGCTTGCCTTTTGTGGCTCAGTGGCCACAGGTAAGGAGGTCTTGGCTGCAGCAGCGCAACAGATCACCCCTGTGGTATCCCTTGAATTAGGCGGAAAATCTCCGTGCATCGTTTTCCCTGATGCAGAGATCGAAAAAGCCATCCGCTCTGTCGCCAGGGGTATTTGCCATAATGCAGGGCAATCCTGCGGCGCTCGTTCCCGCTTGCTGGTGCCATCATCCATCTTACCGATGGCGATCGAGATAGCCAAAGCGGAGATGGCAACCGTACAAATCGGTTATTGGGATCAAGACCTAGACATGGGCCCCCTCATCTCTGAGCAGCAACTTGAGCGCGTAATGTATTATATAGAATTGGGGCAAAAGGAAAACGCACGATTGGTCTATGGTGGACATCGCCTAACATCAGGCAAGTATCCAAAGGGTTATTACTTTAAGCCTACACTCTTTGTTAATGTGCGACCACACATGCGTATTGCTCAAGAGGAAATCTTTGGGCCAGTCTTATGCCTCATGGCTTTCGATGGCGAAGACGAAGCCGTGGAAATTGCTAATGCGTCTATGTATGGGATTTCCGCGGAAATCTGGACGCGCGATCTCAGCCGCGCCCACAGGGTAGCAGCCCAACTAGATGTGAGCCATGTAACTATCAACGGAACTGGCGGCTTTGGCATTGAGGCTCCATTTGGCGGGTTGAAACAAAGCGGCTTTGGACGCGAAGGAGGTTGGGAGTCGATCTTACAATACTCTCGAGTCAAGAATGTATGGGTCAAAATCGAGGATACTAATTCGTAGGAAAATTTTTTATGGCTTCAATTATTGATGTTGCCCGACTAGCAAAGGTTTCCGTATCCACCGCTTCCCGCGTTTTGAGTGGTAACCCTTACCCGGTGAGCAAGGAGAAGCGAGCCCGTGTCTTGGAGGCGGCGCGTATCTTGAACTATATGCCCAATGTTCT
>JBBILY010000146.1:0-8198 GCA_037444705.1 Chloroflexota bacterium
CTTAATAGCATCCTTCTGGCTTACGATGGCAGCCCTAAGGCGGACGAAGCGTTATTCGTCGCCACATACCTGGCAGGACGCTGGGGTGCAGCATTATCAGTCGTTACCGTCTTTGAGAACGATAGCGTTGCCCCTGAAACTCTGCTGCGCGATCGCCTGTATCTGGAAGAGCATAACATTCAAGCCGAAATGATCCACTACAACGGCAATGCAGCAGAGGCCATCCTCAAGGCAGCAGATGAGGGGGAAAAGGATCTGATTATTATGGGCGGATATGGTCGCGCCCCGCTCTTGGAGGTCATTTTGGGTAGCACAGTGGATCAGGTTTTGCGGGCTTCTCGCAAGCCGGTCTTAATCTGCCGATAGTTTGGTACGAGGGTTTCGCGAAACCCATAGGTATTGATCACCCGCGTCTTCCCCACCAGTGTTTCCACCTCTTCATCCGGGCGATAAAGGTGGATATGACCATGAAAGTGATAGGCTGGCTGAAAGACGCGGATGAGCCAGCGAAAGGCGTCAACCCCCTGGTGCACAAAGTCTAACCGATCATGGACATTTCGTGGCGGCGCATGGCTGACGAAAATATCCAGATAACGGCCATGTATAGCGCGGTTTCTCAGCAAACCTGGCACCAGAGCCCAAACATGCTGCCACATTTCGGCTTGTGTGTATTGATAATCCCCCGACTTATAGCGCAAACTCCCCTCGACCCCGGCTAAAATCAGACCGTGGTAATAAACCACCTGCCGATGCAAATTAATTCCGCCCTCGGGCCCTGTACGGTTTACTCTCTCCCCATATTCCACGCGGGGGTCATGGTTGCCGCGGACGAAAAAGAGAGGCACATTTAATAAGGTGCTGATATAGTCCTGATAATAATAGGGCAAGTCGCCACAACTGATGATTAAATCCACATCTGGAAAGCGCAGCCGCACCTGAGGCGTATAGATTTGGGGGATAAGGACATCACTAATTGAAAGAATTTTCATCATCAATAGATTTCAAGGCTGAATGATGCCTTTACGGATGGCGTATTTCACTAACTCTGTCCTTGAATGCAGGTTCAATTTAGCCATAATATTTTCCCGATGCCGTGCCACTGTCTTGGGACTGATACCCAATGCCTCAGCGATCTCAGCGTTGCTCGCGCCTTCGGCTAGATAAGCCAAAACTTCCTGCTCACGCGCCGTCAACTCTTCAACCGTCTCTTTATATTTAGCGTGTGGTGCTTGAGATAAGTAGTCCTTCACTAATAATTTTGCCAGAGAGGGATAAAGATATACATTTCCCTCCGCTGCAGCCCGGATAGCAGTAACTAGTTCATCAGGAGCAGCGCGCTTGGGCACATATCCGCTTGCGCCAGCCTCCAACATCTTGAAGAAATACTCCTCATCTTCATGGATCGTCAAAGCCACAACCGCACACTGCGGGGCAATACGTTTAAGTTCCCGTGTGGCTTCTATACCCGAGAGATCCGGTAACCCTATATCCATGATAACTACATCTGGCTTGAGGCGCCCAACCTTAGAGAGGGCTTCACTGGCTGAATCGGCCTCGCCCACAATATCAAAATCAGCCTCATTCTCCAGCAGCATCCTTAGACCCTGGCGCACGACAACATGATCGTCCACTAAAAACAGGCGCGTTTTCATCGCTCTTCCTCTGAAAATTGATAAGGGATTGTCACTACCACCAACGTGCCACGTCCTGGACTGGAGAGGATATGGCATTGCCCTCCCAATAGGGAAGCGCGCTCTTTCATCCCTTCTAAACCCCATGGGTGACGCCCTTTCCGATCAGGATGGTTGGTATCGAAACCACAACCATCGTCATTGACCTGTAACGTGACGTCTTCGTTGCCGAATACCAAAGCTATATGAGCATGCTTAGCCCTGGCATGTTTGATGGTATTGGTTAAGGCTTCTTGGGCAATGCGAAATAAAGCGATCTTCGTCTCGGACGACAGAGGCTTCACCTCTCCGCTCACTTCGACCGTAACCTGCAAGGGAGTGCGGTTTTGTACCTCAGCCGCATACCAGCGTAACGCGGCTGGTAGCCCCAAATCATCCAGGTGCGATGGCCTCAAATCTGCAATAATCCGCTGCAATTCGTCCAGAGAACGAGCCACCAGACTCTCAAGTTGACGTAATTGCAGTGTGGCCTTTTCGAGGTCCTGTCTCAGGGTCGTACTGGCACCCCGTAGCCCCAATCCGATTGCCGTTAGAGCCTGACCGGTCGCATCGTGTAACTCGCGGGCAATACGCTGTCGTTCTGCTTCTTGGGCTTCTACGACCCGTCGTAATAACTCTCCCCGCAATGCTTCGCGCCGTTCTGCCTCTTCCAATCTGGCTGCCTGAAGCGCTATAATCTGATTACGCATCTCCACCTCAAACGATCGAAGAAAGCGCATGACAAAGGTGGCCGCGGTGATTGCCGCCCCAGCCCGTAATATTTGCACCGGGAATCCAAAAATCTCCAGGAATAAATTTTGATTGACGATAGTGGACGGGGGTAAAGCGCTGGGACGGGTGAACGTCTGACCAATAATACCATACCAGAAAAAGGCAACCGCTGCCCACAGGCTATCTCGACCAAATTGCGCCATGCCAGCCCGCCGAAAGCGCCGTTGTTGATTGATTAAACCCGCACTGGCAACCAACGCCGAAGG
The DNA here is from genome assembly GCA_037444705.1 of Chloroflexota bacterium. GTDB lineage: Bacteria > Chloroflexota > Anaerolineae > Anaerolineales > UBA4823 > DATCYX01. Next base: position 2,669 of record JBBILY010000146.1, read on the forward strand.
TAAAGCCAAGCTGTAGCGCGTCCACACATCTGTTATGTCCATCATTTCCAGAAAAGTGTAGTGACCGCGGATGATAAATAAGCCCACACCCCAAATCGCAGAAAGCCCCAAAGGAAATAACAGACTCAAGCGCTGGGCGTATTCGTCCTTGGAGAGCAAAAACGCCCCAAAGGCTCCCAGAGATAAGAAAGAAAAAGATAAGAGTGCTAGCCGCCCGCCCTCGAATAACAATAAATGATCTGGCTGAAGGCCCACAGGGTGAAGATGGCTAAACATTTCCAGCCACTCATGGCTGCCATGGATAAACCCAAAGGCAGAAAGCGGGCGTAGGGCACGCCGCAAACGTTCATCACTGCCATGGCCGATCTCTAGCAGGATAGCCAGCCCCATGCTGTAGAAAGCCAACCCATAAAAAAAGAAGATAATGGCTATAGAGAATTTATCCATCACCACCCCAAATCCATTTCCTTAAAACACCTACCCAACCCACCAGGTCTGTCTTAACCACTAAACCCTGCATAACGTCATTCGCCTCATCAATCAGAAGAACGGTCATCGGCAGAATGGCTCTTACCCCCTTTCCCCAATTCGCGCGAACGTTGATAGGCTGCCCAAATTGCCCGCGATATTGCAGTGCGAAACCCGGCCTTTTCGAGATAATACAGTGCAGCTGCCGAAGTACCCCCCGGAGATGTAACCTGATTGCGCAAACGCGCCAGATGCACTGAATCTTCATGGGTGCGGTAAAAGTCCACCGAACCCCGAACCGTTTGAGCTACCAGGCGCTCAGCGATCCGTCGTGGAAAACCCAGATGCACCCCCGCATCTACCATGGCTTCCATAAACAGGAATACATACGCCGGCCCCGTTCCAGATAAGGCAGTTGCCATGTCCAGATAATTCTCATCTTCGACGTAGATCTCCTCGCCCAGTGCCCCCAAAATCCGCCGTGCAATGTCCAGTTGTTCTGCAGAGACCTGTGGCGTCGCCGTCCATACGGTAATCCCTTCCCCTATCTGGGCGGGTGTGTTTGGCATGGAGCGCACCACCAAATTATGACGCAATCCCACACTGATTTTTTCCAGGCTGGCGCCAGCGACAATCGAAAGCACCAACGCCGTGGGCTGGATAGCCCCCCGCAAACCAGCCAGCACTTTATCCAAGCGCTGAGGTTTGACCGACAAGACGACCACATCCGCTTCATGGGCAGCCGCGGTGTTATCGGTGGTGGTACGAATTCCATATTTCGATTCCAGATAGGCGAGCCGTTCCGCTGTTGGTCCCGCGGCAATCATCACTTCGGGTTTTGCCACTCCCTGACGAATCAACCCCGCAATCATAGCCTCTGCCATCACCCCTGGACCTACAAAAGCGATCTTCGCCTGGTCAAACATTCGCCATCTCCTACATATTTGTAATAAATTGTTGTAACCTGATTCTGCCCCTTACCGGGGAAAGCATCTACCTCGACTAAGAAAAATAGCGCAGCGCTAAACGCAACCGCTCTTCAACTTCTTGGGGAGCATCTTTAGGGATAGATTGGATGGCTGCTTGAGCCTCGACCACGCTATAGCCGAGAGCGGTCAGGGCATTCATCACCTCGGTGTCCACCTCGCCGACAACCGCCAACGGTTTTAGCCCCGCCATGGAGGGGAGGCGATCCTGTAAGTGGAGCAGGATCTTTTGCGCCGTCTTTCTGCCCACACCTGGCACTCGACTAAACACCTCATCTTGCTGATGAAACACAGCGCTGTGAATCATATCCAGTGATAGCGTAGATAGCACCGCCAGAGCCAGACGTGGACCTATACCATTGACGCCAAGCAGCAAGGTAAATAACTCGCGCCCTTCACGATTGTCAAAGCCAAACAAGGTCAATGCATCCTGGCGCACCACCAGATAGGTATGGAGAAAGACAGTTTCTCCTACATGGACACGTTCCCTGGTGGGTGCGGGCACAAAAACCTGCAAGCCTACCCCTCCGATTTCAATTACTAGGTGATCTGAATTGACCTCTTGTACCCGACCGCTTAGACTGGTGATCATCGTGACGCCCCAACAATTCTCGAAGATTTTTTAATCGCAACAACACATCTGCTTCTACACTTAATCGGCTTGATATGCGAGGGCCTTAATTTTAGCCGAATGGATATGGCAGATGGCTACCGCCAGAGCATCGGCAGCGTCATCCGGAGAGGGGATTTCTTCCAGGTTAAGCAGTGCACGCACCATGTGTTGTACCTGGTTCTTATCTGCCCCCCCATAGCCCACCACCCCGGGTTTACCCTCCCGGGTAGTTTTTTTTGTACATCCCGCCCCCACGTGCGCCCCACGCGCCTGACCAACCCCAAAAGCGGTGCGCACATTGCGTTGAAAAAACAACTTCTCCACCGCCGCACAATCAGGCTGGTGGAGAAGCAGTATCTCCCTTAAACGCTGATGTAATTCGAGAAGCCGCTGGGGAGGGGTCAGCGTAGCCCGAGTTTGAATCACACCGTAATCAACTAGCCTCAAAGTGCCATCAGACTGCTCGCGCACCAATCCATAGCCGGTGATGGCCGTACCGGGATCAATCCCAATGACTAACATATTGCCCTGATGTGGCACTTAGGCGACCTCCAAACGGGCCATGGCTTCGTCAGTAATGCTCAGCGTCGAATACACGTCCTGGACGTCATCCAGTTCCTCAAGGGCTTCAATGACCTTCAATACCTGGACGGTCTCATCCGGGCCAAGTTCAACTTCAGTGTTGGGCATCAGGCGCAGTTCCGCTTCTTCGGGCTGAATCCCGGCCGCTTTCAAGCGATCAGCGATCTCCTTAAAAGCCTCGACCGGCCCAATGATTTCAACCATGTTGTTATCAAATAGAACATCATCGGCGCCAGCCTCCACGGCCAGTTCAAAGACCTTGTCCTGGTCAATTCCCTCAGCCGGGAAAGTGAAATAGGCTCGACGGGTAAACTGCCATGCCACTGAGCCTGCCTCAGCCATACTGCCACCCATGCGGTTGAGTACATGGCGGATCTCGGCGACGGCGCGGTTGCGATTATCGGTGACACAGGAAATCATCAAGGCAATGCCATGAGGCGCATAGCCCTCATAAATCACTTCCTCGATGTTACCGCCTTCTTTAGATTCGCCCGTGCCACGCTTGATCGCGCGTTCAATATTCTCTTTAGGCATGTTATTTGCGCGCGCCCGTTCGATGGCATACTGCAGACGGACGTTTGTAGTGGGATCCCCGCCACCTTCGCGCGCGGCAATGACGATCTCTCGCGCCAGACGCGTGAATAATTGACCTCGTTTAGCATCTTGGGCCCCTTTCTTGCGACGGATGGTAGCCCAATGGGAATGACCAGACATAGAACTCTCTCCTTTTTTCTAACACTACAGTCACAGGGATATACACCCCTGTGTCATGCCTCAAATCTGTAGAAAATTATACCACTGCCATAAATACACACACGCCCCTCTGAGAGCCTATCCAACCTGTAATACCGCCTCTCCACGAATGCGGCTGTGCTTCATATCCAAAAGTGCCTGATTCGCCTCAGACAATGGATACATGGTGACCGTAGCACGTACGGGAATCTCTGCCGCCAACCTTAGAAACTCCACCCCATCCTGATAAGTCGCATTAGCCACACTGCGTAACGTCCGCTCACCATAAATCAGTCTATAAGGCATCTCAGGGATGGGCGAAGTGTGAATGGCGTTAATAGCCAGGATTCCTCCGGGGCGCAATTTCTCCAGGATCACGGGTACCAGATACCCCGCTGGGGCAAAGATGATCGCCCGATCTAACAGGCGAGGCGGTTGGTCCTCAGCGCCACCGCTCCAGACCGCCCCCAATTCTTCAGCGTGGCGGCGATGCTCGCTTGAGCGCGTGAATACATACACCTCGCAGCCCCAGTGTCTGGCCACCTGGATCACCAGATGAGCGCTGGCGCCAAAGCCAACCAGACCCAGGCGCTCGCCTGGGCGCAAATCTGCCAATTTCAATGAGCGATATCCAACAATACCAGCACATAGCAACGGGGCTGCCTGTTCATCGCTTATATTATCAGGTAAAGGTAGAACATACGCTTCTTTTGCCAACATATATTCTCCATATCCCCCTGGAACATGAAAGCCGGTAAAAACGGCGCGTGGGCAAAGGTTTTCCAGCCCCTGGCGACAATACTCACACACGCCACAAGCCTGATGCAACCAGGGGACACCTACCCGATCGCCTATCTTCACCTTCCCTTGAGTTCCCTCACCCAACGCATCCACAATGCCCACCACCTGATGTCCAGGGATGATCGGCAATTGCGGCGGGTGAATTTCCCCCTCAACTGTATGCAGGTCGGTATGACAAACCCCACAAACCTTCACCCCCAGACGCACCTGTCCCGGGCCAGGTTCGGGGATAGGCAGGTCCACCGCTTTCAATCGCAGATCTTCAGCAGGCCCGGGCTCGAACAATTGCATGGCTTTCATGGCGTTTTACCCAATCCTATGGTCTTATCACCCTTCGCCGCGAATGAAGGCTTCGGTCATCTCGCGAGCAACATCATCGCGGAATTGTTTGGGTGGTGTCTTCATAAAATAAGCCGATGGGCCGATCAGCGGACCAGAAAGCCCCCGATCCAGGGCGATCTTGGCACAACGGATTGCATCAATGATCACGCCCGCCGAATTAGGCGAATCCCACACCTCCAGTTTGGCTTCCAAATTTAGAGGCACCTCACCGAAGGTGGTACCTTCCATGCGAATATAGCACCATTTACGATCGCTGAGCCAGGGGACGTAATCACTAGGCCCAACATGGACATCGTCTTCGGGCAGTGAATAGGGGAGCATGCTGGTCACTGCTCCGGTTTTTGAAATCTTCTTCGATTCCAATCTCTCCCGTTCCAGCATATTAAGGAAATCCGTATTACCCCCAAAATTGAGTTGATAGGTGCGATCCAGGCGCACACCACGATCCACAAACAGACTGGTTAGCACGCGGTGCAGGATAGTTGCCCCAACCTGGCTCTTAATATCATCGCCAATGATCGGCAAACCTCGCTCACGAAATCGTCTGGCCCAGTATTCCTGGCTGGCGATGAAAACCGGGATGGCATTGACAAAGGCACAGCCCGCATCTAAGACCTGCTCCACGTACCATTTTGTCGCCATCTCAGAACCAACGGGAAGATAATTAACCACCACATCCGTCCTGGTCTCCTTCAATATGCCCACGATGTCTGCGGTGGGGCCAGGGGCTTTCTTCACGATTTGGGAGAGATATTTGCCCAATCCGTCATGGGTCATCCCGCGTGAAACAGGAACATTGAGAAAAGGCACTTCACAGAATTTATAGGTGTTGTTCGGGTAAGAAAAAATCGCCTCTGATAGGTCTTTACCTACTTTGGTATCCACCACATCAAATGCTGCAGTGAACTCGATGGCCCCCACGTGATACCCTCCTAGGTTGACGTGCATCAAACCTGGAATCAGATCGTCTTCTTTAGCGTCTTTGTAAAAATGCACCCCTTGAACC
>JBBILY010000147.1:0-8192 GCA_037444705.1 Chloroflexota bacterium
GCATAGACTTGCAAGGATAATCGCCCTGCATCAGCCAGAGGCAGGATGCTACCCGATCGCACCAGAACAGGGATGGTTTCAATGGGGGTCGGTTGAGTGATCTGTGTTGAACCCATGAAAGGTGTGTCGTCCCAATAATTAAACCATTGCCCGCTGGGTAAGATGACCTCTCTTTGCCTGACATTTTCCTGGAGCACAGGGGCAATGAGAAGCAAATCGCCCAAGAGGAAGGCATCATCCACATCCCAAAGGCTGGTATTTTGCCATTCGTTCCAGAATAGAGGTCGGATCAAAGGTGTTCCTGTCTGAGTATGCTCCCAGGCGAGGGTATAGAAATAGGGGAGCAGACGATAACGCAGTTTCAGAAAGGAACGAATGATCCGGGTATATGCTTCGCCAAACGTCCACGGCTCCCTTTGGGCGGTAGTCAGCGCTGAGTGGGTACGGCAAAAAGGCAGAAAGACCGCCATCTGCAGCCAGCGAGTATAAAGTTCAGCGGTGGGTGTGCCACTAAAGCCGCCAATGTCTGGGCCGGTGAAAGGGAAGCCAGAAAGAGACATGCCCAGGATAGTAGCGATAGTCATTCGTAAACCCTCCCAAGAGGTCTCGATGTCACCAGTCCAGTTCCAGGCGTAGCGTTGGCTACCCACCCAGCCGGAGCGGGAAATTAGCCAAGGACGACGCTCTGGTCGTAAACGTTTCAAAGCCTCGTATCCGGCGCGGTTCATGAGCAGGGCGTAGAGGTTATGAGCCAGGCGATGGTCGCCACCCTGGCCTTCTAGGGCGTGATGTGTGGCGTTGGGCAAGGTCAGGTCACCCCAGGCGGTAAAAGCTGTCGGTTCGTTCATGTCGTGCCAGAAACCATCTACGCCTGCATCGGTCAGAGATTGATAATAACGGTTCCACCAGGCCCGCGTATGGGGTGCGGTGAAATCGGGATAAACGCTCCACCCTGGCCAAACCAACCCCACAACCAGTTTACCTTGCGGAAGTTTGCAAAAGACATCTTCCATCAGCCCTTCGATATAGACAGGGTAGTGACGATCCTTTTTCACCCCAGGATCAATGATCACGACCGTATGAATATCTTGCTGGTTGAGTTCATCACATAAGCGCTTCAAATTGGGAAAGCGCTTTTTATCAACGGTAAAGACGCGATACCCATCCATGTAATCTATGTCGAGATGGATGGCGCTGATAGGCAGGTCATGTTGCTTAAAACCGGCCACGACGCGGCGGATGTCCTCTTCAGATTTATAACCCCAGCGGGATTGGTGATAACCTAAACTCCAGACGGGAGGCAAATTGGCTCTTCCGGTTAACTCGCTAAAGCGTTCCAGGGCGCGGGACGGAGGTCCAGGGATGAGATAATAACGCAGCATACCCTGTTCGAAGGTGAGGCGTGCCAGGGTCTGGGGGCTGGGTTGAGGCTTGGATTCAAATGGGAGATAGGCGTTCACATTCGGCGAGGGTTCAAAAGAGATCATCCCTGCGCTGTAGTTTTCATAAAAAGCCAAATAACTGCCTGAATGGTGTAGGCCAAGATAGACTGGAACAGGCATGTAAATGGGGTCTGAGTTGGGGGCGTAACTTCCGCCAGGATCTCGCGTCCATAAGCGGTGATTGCGTTGCCGCACGTTGAATGGGCCGGATTGCTCACCCAAGCCATACAAATGTTCCTCAGGACGGAGATAAGAAATGGATATCCAGGCGTTACCTTGTCTTTGTGGGGGCAAATCGTAGCGTAAAATTTCTCCCGTGCATGACCAAAAGGTAAGGCTCCCATCCGTTAGAACCTCGACTTGCATGGCTTCTGAAGAGAGAACATAGCCTTTATTTTGGGAAGCCCACTCAATAGCCACCTCAGGCCAATCGCTTTTGGCCAGTGCATAGGGTAGGGGTGGATCGCCTGGCTGCCACGATATCCGCACCAGATCGTGGGCGAGAAATTTGACTTCGAGGCTGGCGCGGGAAAATATAAACTGTCCACCGCTGGGAATCATCTTCCCTTCGACGAGTCTGCCGGGGGAAACCGTCTCTTGAGCAACCTTTCGGCTCTGGTATTTTCGGTCAAGCCAGGACTTCCATAAGGTGTAGCGCAATGTGCGCATAGTAGTGGCAAGACCTACTGAACGGAGGAGGAGAACAGCCTTGATGATAAGGGGGTTGTTCATGTCGTCTTTATTTTTTAACCTTGGTTTGATGCCTGCAAGATGATTTTCTGAGGTGCTTCCCCCAGGCAGATGTCCAGCCCTAAGGCGGTCAGGACGATATCGCTATCCAGAGGGACAAGTTTCTGATGAGCGATGGCTTGTTGTAAGGGTACAGAGACAATCCGCTCCCCTTGCAACGCCACCATGTACCCCAGTTTTCCCTCAGCCACCAGATGTACCGCCATGGTGCCAAAACGCGAGGCGAGCAGGCGATCGAAAGCGGAAGGTGAGCCTCCGCGTTGAAGGTGGCCCAACACTGTGACACGTACGTTCACATCGCAACACTCTCTGAGTTGATGAGCCAGCACATCACCTATGCCTCCCAGGCGGGGAGCCCCTCCAATATCGCGCTCAGCCAGGTAAATGGCTTCTCCGCCCACTGGGCGTGCTCCTTCAGCGACAACAATAATGCTGAATTTGGCCCCTCGACGATTGCGTTTCTCAATAGTTTCAGCCACCACCTCTAGATGATATGGGATCTCAGGGATCAAAATGACATCAGCACCGCTGGCTATTCCAGCCTGGAGGGCAATCCATCCCGCATTTCTGCCCATAACCTCCAGTATGATGACTCTGTGATGGCTTTCAGCGGTGGTGTGCAGTTTGTCCAAGGCTTCCATAGCGGTGTTTAAGGCGGTATCAAAGCCAAAGGTGACATCTGTCTCCTGAATATCGTTATCAATCGTCTTCGGGACTCCGACCACTCGCAGACCTTTCTGCATCAGTTCGTTGGCAATGCGCAATGATCCGTCACCACCGATCACAATCAGCGCCTCCAGCCATAACACCTGGGAATGGCGAATTACGTCGTCGGAGAGATCGTAGACCTTAATTCCGCTCTCGGTTTCCACTTCGTAGTTGAAAGGATCAGCGCGGTTGGTAGTACCCAGGATGGTGCCCCCACGCGGTAAAATTCCACGCACATCAGAAAGACTGAGATGGCGAACTTTACCGGGCTGGATCAAACCCTCAAAACCATCTTCGATGCCTAAGACTTCCCAGCCGTATTGGTGTATCGCGGTTTTAACTACTGCGCGGATGACCGCGTTTAAACCCGGGCAGTCTCCCCCTCCAGTGAGGATGCCGATACAGTGGATTTTATTGGGCATGATTTTCCTGCCTGACAAAATACATGTTACAAGCAGCGTCTATTAAATCGGGGGTCATTCTAGGGGGTATTCCCTCATATTCACACAGGGCCAACAGAGTTCTGATCAAATCTCGAGGATGAACAGCCTGGAGGCGCCGACCGTTTCGGCGATACCAGGTCTGAAGCAAATACATAAAGGTTTCTCGATCAAAGGGCACCCCTAGTTGTTTGCAAACCTGAACGAATATCTGGTAGTAGAGTTTTTCGTTGGGAGAGCCGACCTCGACCTTGATTTGGATTCGACGTAAGAAGGCATCATCTACCAGTTCATTGGGATCAAGGTTTGTGCTAAATACAATTAACATTCGAAATGTCACCACCAATGTCTGGCCGCTGAGTAGATGAAGAATATCCAGACCACTCTCAAGGGGGACTATCCAGCGATTCAGCAAGTCTCTTGGGCTGACTTGTTGACGGCCAAAGTCATCAATTAAAAACATCCCCCCATTGGCTTTGAGTTGTAGCGGTGCTTCGTAAATTTTGGCCACCGCATCGAAGCGCAGGTCAAGAGCGTCCATTTTCAATTCGCCGCCGCTCATCACCACCGGCCGTTCAAATAGCCCCCAGCGTTGATCTATTCGCCCCAGTCCCGTTGAACGCCCACTCTCAACGGGTATGGGTTTATAAACCAGGCGATCTTGAAGCTGGATGATGTGACCTCCGGCGGTCAAGGCGTAAGGGATATAGATTGGATCACTGCCGGCGATCAATCGGCCAATAGCCTGGGCAATGGTGGTTTTACCATTCCCTGGCGGCCCATAAAGGAAGAGCGAGGAAGCAGAATTAATGGCGGGCCCAATGCGGCGATGGAAGTCTGCTGGCAGGATGAGCGAGGATAAGGCTTCTTTGACCTGATCAGAGGTCACGCGTCGTCGTTGTTGAGTTTGTAATTGGATAGCACGGGTATAGGCGTTAATGGGCACGGGTATCGGACCTACATACAGGCTTCGCTCCAGGGCATCGCGAGCACGTTGTTTGCCGGCTTCGGTGAGGGTGTAAACATAACCTAAGCGTCCCAACTCCGAACTCACCTTGGAAACCTCAACCAAGTGCTCCTTTTGCATCCATAACATAACATCGTCTACAATGCGGTTAGATATTTTCAGCACCTCGACAAAGCGGCTCAGAGCGACATTACCTTCATTGAATAACAAGCGCAAGATTACATCGAATACAATACTCGAGGGAATATTGAGGTCCTCAAGAGTTTGTGGTTCAGTCAAGAGTTGCTTTAAGGTTAACTCATTGCTCATGAGTCATCTCCAGTGAATTGGTCATTTGGGAGAGCAGTTCGCGCAATAACATTGCGGTCTGAGTAGTTTCATGATGAAACGCCGTCTCGATCATAAGCATAGTGTAAACTTTCATAAAAAACACCTTAAAGGATTAGGTGGCATTAAAGCGGCAAGCCTTGCAAAACTGTGCGTTGGATAGCAAGCAACTCGGAGATGCCTTTATAAGCCAGATCCAGGAGTGTATTCAAAGTGTCGCGGGAGAAAGGGACGCCTTCTGCTGTGCTCTGGACTTCAACATAATCACCCTGTGCGGTCATGACAACATTCATGTCCACCTCGGCCAGAGAGTCTTCTTCATAACATAGATCCAACATGGGGATGCCGCGCACCACGCCCACACTGACTGCGGCGATTGCGGTTTTGATTGTCTCAGGTGGGAGAATTCCAGCCTGAATGAGTTTGTTGAGAGCGATGACAAGGGCAACATACCCCCCCGTGATGGCGGCGGTTCGGGTACCACCATCTGCCTGGATCACATCACAGTCTACAATGCAGGTACGCTGACCTAGTTTACTGAGGTCTATGGCTGCGCGTAGACTGCGGCCGATAAGACGGCGGATCTCATGGCTGCGTCCACCCGTAGTATTGCTATCGCGCGGGGTGCGCTGGTGAGTGGAGCGGGGAAGCAGGGAATATTCAGCCGTGATCCATCCCCCAGATACACCTTGGGTTTGCATCCAGCGCGGCACTCCCTCCTCAATGGTTACATTGCAAAGCACTTTCGTTTTGCCGGCGGAATAGAGCACGGAACCTTCAGGGTAAATAACATATCCTGGTACAATGGTGACAGGCCTAAGTTCGTCATTACGACGATCGTCTGAGCGCATGGATTTTCCTTCCTTTGAATAAATATTTTACCATCCGTCGAAAGGGGTAATCTCAGCGTTGGGCAGGCGCGGATGCACATTTTTGTTAGGGATAGATTAATTGATTAAAGAGCACTTGACCAGAAATAAAAATTGCCTTAGACTGATATACAGGGTTAGATAAGCGGGAGGCAAAATGTGGTCATTAACCTTACGTTCCCCGGATGGGAAACCCCGAGAATATACGATTCGTAGCCCTAAGATCACGATCGGACGCAGGGTGGACAACGACATCGTTATTGCTGATATTTCAGCCTCACGTCTACACGCTGAAATTGAATATAACCCTCAAGACGATACATTAATTATTCGTGACCTGGGGAGCACGAATGGCACCTTTGTAAACCGCGTGCGCCTTACTGAACCGCGGCGTCTGGAACATCGGGACGTTATTCGCATTGGAGAGTGTGTTATCAGCGTCACGCGCTTTCATACGGGGGAACAGATGAGGCCCGGCCCCCCAGCTACCCATCCTTTGACGCGCGATATTGTGCTGGAGTCAATTGATCAACACGCGGTGCTCATGTACGAAATCGCCAGCAAGTTGAATTCCATGCTGGACCTGGAGGCGGCTTTGCAGGAGGTCTCGTCCATGCTGCGCCGCTCTTTGGGGGCTGATAAATGCGAGGTTATCCTGGCGGATCAATTTAGTAAACTAGGTGAATTAGGATTCCCTTCGTCCATAGCCAATATGGTGATCGAGAAGCGCTCTGCGGTAATCATTCCGGATCTGACGGCTGAAGACGAGCGTTTCGGCCAGAGTACTTTCCTTTACCGCGTGCGCTCGGTATTGTGTGTTCCAATTATGGGGGGAGAGGAACTGCTCGGTTTAATCTACATGTACAAAACTGACCCCCAAGAGCGCCCCTTTGATCAGCGCGATCTTCAGCTGGCGGTCGCAATCAGCCATCAGACTGCGCTGACAATTCAACGTATGCGCCTGTTGGAGCGCGTCCAGGAAGAGCAGAGAATTCGCCAATTGCTGCAGCGGTTCGTCTCTCCCGCTGAAGCTAACTTTATATCTCGCGAATATTTGCGGTCGGGCAGGCTACCTGAACTGGCGGAGCGCGTTGTCACTGTGCTCTTTGCCGATATTGCCGACTCAACCGGAATGGCAGAACGCTTGGGCCCAACGCGTTTTGGACAAATACTTACCCGCTATTATCAGGAAATGACCGGCGTTATCTTCGCCCAAGGGGGAATGGTGGACAAATTTCTGGGGGATGGGATTATGGCCGTGTTTGGTATGACCGGTGATCGTCACGATCCTGAGGGACGTGCGGTAAAGGCGGGTTTGATCATGTTGGGTGTGTTAGATGACATGAATCGTGACCTGGAAGAGCCAATCCAGGTGGGAATTGGGGTAAATACAGGGCTAGTTGTCGCCGGCTATGTGGGCACCAAGCAACAGGTGGAATTGACCGTGGTAGGCGATACTGTCAATGTCGCAGCCGGATTGCAGCACATGGCTCGCCCAAACCGCCTCTTCGTCGGCCCTGCGACGGTAGCGGCTATTGTAGGGAGATTCCCTACTCAAAGGGTGGGCGCGGTCGTGGTTAAAGGGCGAACGCGCCGGATTCAAGCTCACGAGGTTTTACGCCAGGCGTCCATTTGAGATATCAAGCAGGTTAAATATCCCGAATGTAGACCCTGTGATTCTTGTAGGGTTTGCCGCCCAGATTTTCCAAATCCCTGCGCATTTGCACTGCTGTCTCAGCTACCTGAGTCAGGTCGGCGTGTTCGAATTTGTAATCGCGGATGGTTTTTTCCATCTCTGAATAGAGCAGGGCATTACCCCCGCGGCCCTGAAACTCTGGCAAAATGCCAGCCCCATTGAGAGAAATCCATTTGGTACGACGCATCTCCAGGAGCAAATCAATGATGCCAAAGGGGAAAAGCCTACCTTTGGCACGTTGCAAAGCGGCCGAAAGGTCGGGAAAGCCAAAAAGGAAACCAACGACATCATCCTTATGAGTGATAACCTTAATCAGGCGGGGGTCGGCAATGATAAGCAGGTTTTCCAGAAGAAATGCTATCTCGCGTTCGGTAAGGGGGTAATACTCCCAATTGTTGACGAAAGTCTTATTATAGGCTTGTCCGATTTTATTCGCCCAGGCTTTGAGTTCACCTTTAGTGCGAAAACGTTGCACCTGAAGCGTACCGCGTTGCTGAACGCGCTCAGCAATACGGTGAACGCGCTCAGGCAAGTGAAAAGCATCGGCGCCTAAATAGCAAGAGACAAAATCCACCTCTTTTCTGAAGCCTAAAGTTTCGATCAGGCGAGGATAGTAGGGGTAATTGTAGTTCATCATCGTCATCATTTGGCGATGCTCAAAACCCTCGACCAAGATACCATAGCCATCGAACGCGCTGAAACCTTTAGGGCCAACGATTTGGTTCAGGCCACGACTTTTAGCCCATTCAAAGGCGCGTTCAAATAGAGCATTGGCTACTTCCTGATCATCCACGCAATCGAAGAGGTAAAACTGAGCTTGACGAGTGCCATGATACTCATTAAAGCGGTGATTTTCGAGCACTGCAATGCGCCCGACATCTTGTCCATCGCCCACGGCGATGAAGAAATCGGCGTCAGAATGCTCGTATAAGGGGTGCTTGTGGCGGGTGAGTTGTGTCTCAGCGTCAATAAACTAAGGGGGTACCCATTGAG
>JBBILY010000148.1:0-8116 GCA_037444705.1 Chloroflexota bacterium
GGCTTCTTCGGCTGTTTCGACGGCTTTTTCTTTCAATTCAATGCTCTTTTCACGGATCATGGTGCGGGTTTCTTCGCCAGATTGGGGGGCAAAGAGTAATGCAACCACAGCACCAATTACACCTCCGATAAAGAAACCTGCTAGAAATGCTCCGAAATCACTATCTCGATCGGACATAGGTCACTCTCCTTGTTTATTTGCTTTTGGTTTTCCTCGAGCCAGACCGATTATTCTGAAAATTTGCTGAAAGCCTGCCAGATACTCGTTCAGTTTAATGACCGGCTCAATCAAATTATCGCTTAGGAATACAGTTGTACCGCGCAGATTATTGATCGTATCATTTGTAGCGTCTAATATAGGCTTGATTTCATTTTGGAGCAAATTTATTAAGCGTGCCAACTGAATGATTAAAATGACGAGAACCAAGCCTAAGATAAGGGATTCAAGCGCCATAAAAATAATGAAGACATCACGAATACGTTCAGTGGGCGTCGTGGGCTGGAGTAAGAAGTAAACACCGCTCAGAATGAGGGCAAAAATAAAAATGAAGATCGCAACAATGAAGATTAAAATACGTCGTTGACGGCTGATTTCTCGAGAATCTTGGCTGGATTGGCTGGTAGATAGGGTTGATGTAGATATTTGATCCTCGTTATTCATGACATTTGTATTCTACCACAGGTAAAAAGGGAGCGGCATGATAGTTAGAGATAAAAGGCTCTATCGGCTACAATACACTACGACTGCTGGGTATTATTTCTCTCCCCTGCCAGGAAATGAATATAGTTTGGTATAATGCGCTGCATATACAAGGATGACACCCACTCCGACCCCCATTTCAGATATCTTGCTGATAAGCATTGAAAAGTCTGGGCCTGACCCGGTTCTAACCACCGCTTTATTCATTGTTACCTTTCTGATCGTGGTCATTTTAATTATGCGTCGAGGTCAATCAACTTTGTAGGAGGAAACGCTATGGTACTGGTAGAAACAAAGAATGTCGCCGGCGCTGAGAGACCTGCATTACCCTTTCTGGTTTGGCGTATTAATTTGCGCCAGCAGACTCTGATCAAGGAACCGCTACCTAAGGCCTGGGAACGTCTAGGTGGGCGGGGGTTAATTGCTCGAATTTTATTAGATGAGGTCAAACCCACTTGTGATCCGCTAGGGCGGCTGAACAAACTGATTTTTGCTCCTGGATTGCTGGTGGGGCACATGTTATCCAGTTGCGATCGTATTTCCGTTGGTGGAAAAAGCCCGTTGACTCATGGGATAAAAGAATCTAACGCTGGTGGTTCAACCGGATTGCAACTAACGCGTTTAGGGGTCAAGGCTTTGATCATTGAAGATCAGCCATCTGAGCCGGGTTGGTGGATTCTTCACTTAAGCATGGCAGGGGCGCGTTTTGATTGTGCTGATGATCTGATTGGGTTAGGCGTGTATGAATCAGCCAAACGTCTGCTAGATCGCTACGGGAATCATGTGGCAATTGCCTTAATCGGCCCTGGTGGCGAGATGCGGTTATCGTCAGCGGGAATCCAGAATCTGGATAAAGATCGTGTCCCCTCGCGAATCAATGCCCGTGGCGGTTTGGGGGCTTTGATGGGGTCGAAAAGGCTGAAGGCAATCGTCATAGATGCCAAAGGTGGGGAGAAGCCTCTTATTGCACATCCAGAAGAATTCAAACGCGCCCAGAAGGAATTTAACCAGGCTTTGTTAGCCCATCCTCAAACCAAGATTTACGCGGATTACGGTACCGCAGCGATGCCGCGCATGTCCAATGGTTTTGGAGGATTGCCCACGCGGAACTTTTCCCAGGGCACATTCGAAGAGGTCGAGAGGATAAGCGGCGAATATATGCGAGAATTGCTGCTAAGTCGTCGCGGCGAGAGCCAGACCACACATGCCTGTATGGCAGGCTGTGCTATTCGCTGTTCCAACGTTTTCGGTGGAGAAGATGGCAAAGCCATCGTTTCCCCTCTTGAATATGAGACAATCGGGTTGCTTGGTCCTAACCTGGGCATTGCCAGTTTGGATGATATTGCACGGATGTGTTATCAGATTAACGATTTGGGATTAGATACGATTGAGGTCGGGGCTGCTTTGGGAGTGGCGGCTGAAGCAGGTTTAATGAAATTCGGAGACAGTCAGAGGGCGATGGAACTGATTGATGAAATTCGCCGCGGCACACCGTTAGGTCGGGTGTTAGGGAATGGTGCAGTTATCACCGGACGGGTTCTGGGTGTAGAACGTGTCCCAGCGGTGAAGGGACAGGCAATGTCGGCTTATGAACCCCGTGCCATTAAAGGCACCGGGGTGACCTACGCCACCTCGCCTCAAGGTGCGGATCACACCGCGGGTTTGACCATCCGCGCCAAGGTAGATCACCTCGACCCATCAATTCAGGCTGACCTTTCGCGCAAAGCCCAAATTAATATGGCGGGGTATGATACCCTGGGTGCTTGTATCTTTGCCAGTTTTGGCTTCGCGTCTGCCCCAGAATCTCTGCCGGCTTTACTTAATGCGCGTTATGATTGGCATGTGGGAGAAGATATACTCCAGGTTCTAGGGCGTGAAACTTTGAAATTAGAACGCGAGTTCAACCTGCGAGCAGGTTTCACCTCAGCCCACGATCGCATACCAGAATGGATGACACGTGAGCCGTTGCCACCTCACAATTCGGTATTCGATGTCTCCGAAGAAGAACTGGATAACTTCTTTAACTGGTAGCAAGATTGATCATAACCGTCCACCTACATACGACTTTACAGCGCCAGAGCCCTGAGGGAGCGATACGCCGCCTGGAAGTGGAACTCCCAGGCGGCAGCCGGGTTAAGGACCTTTTGGATTTGTTGGGTATCAGTATATCTATCGACTCAATTTTGCTGGCGGTGAATTATCAGATGGCTGAGCCAGATCAAATACTACAAGATGGCGATCAGGTAAACATCATGCCGGCTATATCAGGGGGCGCTCCATTGCGAGACAGTCTTATAATTTACTGAAGTAGACCCAGCAGACGGGGAAACCAGTACTTGAGCACTTCTTCGGCTGGTTTCCCATGAACAGAGGTGGATTTATCCTGGAGGGCAGCCGGAGGATAATAACCACGGCTGATCAAACCCCCAATCCAAGGGCGCGTATTGATGGCAGATAACAAGGCACTGTAAATATCTGCTTGCTCCACTAAATCAAGATTACTCTGCGGGATGTCCGCAGCGGGCTGAGCCAGAGGTGAAAGGTCAGAGCAGCCACCTACAGGAGTAGGCAGGCATGAGGTTACTGCTCCATCTATAGAGGGGTATGTCAACCCTAAAAGCAAAGGTTTTCCAAAGAGATACTGGAGAGGCAAGAGGCGATCGTCCAGGAGTTGCGTGGCTTGCGCTTCCAGGTCAATGCGACTGGGATTGTTGTTGCTAGCCAGGGGGGCATTGAAGAGCACGTAAATTTGATCTACACTATCCAGGAAGCGGGGTGGGTTGTCGACCTGCGAATAAGGCAAGGCCCAAATAATGGAGCCATTGAAACGGGTACGGAGTTCCTGGATCAAATTGCGCCACCGTATTTCAGCGTCCGCCGGAACGCCTGATGGAGTGCCATCAGATAAGACGCCTGCCGGTAACGCAGGCGATAACCAATCACCCCCCAGCACCAGCGCCTGGGCACCGCTTTGGGTTGCCAGGTCGGCATGGTGCAAGGTAAAGGTTCGGTAACGTTCAAACCAAACCACCCACCAGGGAAAATCGCGCTTGGCCTCAAGCCACCATTGGCTGACTGGGGTTTGAAAATGAGGTGTTGGGAATATAGCGACATTTATTCCGCGTTGACGCGTCTGGGAGATCATATCAACCAGATCGAACCAGGAAGCATCTTCGCCAAGAACTAATTCCAAAACAGGGGGAGAGTTACGCGTATAACTCCAGGAGGGTGTCAGAAAAACCCAGTTTGCTCCAAGACTTTGCAGATCGTTTAGTGTAGCAGGAAAGCGGGGCAGCCTTGTGGGATGGTATCCTGATTGAAACTCGATCCCTGCGATAAAACCCGCCCCACGGGCCCCCACAGGTTTGGCATCAACAACAGCGGGCATTGGGGTGTTTTCTAGCCAAGCCCAGGTTTCTACCCGATCTGCCAGTATTTGGGAAGGAGTGGCTGACCTGATTGGGTGACCTGGGTTATCAGGTCCAGCAGTCTGAGAGTCATCGGCTGTGCCACATTGGTCATTGCGGCAATATCGGTATCGCGTACCGCCGATCATCTGAAGAGGATGGTTAAGGACAAAAGCCCAACGATTTTCGCCCAAGTGCCACATTGGGATGGGCTCTGTCCAACCGTAGAATGGGTTAAACTGGATCGAGACGAAGTCGCCTGTTGGTGTATTGGGTGGCACAGTAACATCAAAAATTAAGGGTGTAGCATTGGGTATATGCCATGATTCTATGACGTCGTTGAGGACAATATCATTTTCCGGAATGATCACCTGGCGCACGCGCCGATTGCCATCTGGGAATAACTCGGTATTCCAGTAGCCATCTCCTTGAGTGTAAAGATAGTGTAGATCAATGCCGGAAGGCAGGGGTAAGGTGATCGAATAATGCCCATCCGGTTTAAGATTGAGGATTGGCATGCGAGAGGCTATTGTATTCATCCCACCTGATAAGTCGCTGAACATATTTCCGAGTTGATATAGATTGCCTGCCAGGCGTATGGGTACAGCGGGTATCGTATCCGCTGGAACGGAAACATTGAAGGTCACATTAACCACCTTGGCGGTTTTAAGTTGTATTTCGGCAGGCGTAGCAGATTCGGGCGCAACAAGAGCGCCTTGTTGAAATGTGCGATAGGCGCCGTCCATGGATAGAGCAACGAGATTGTGAATACCTGGAGGTAAGCCTTCAATTAGAAAAGAGCCGTCGGAGGCGGTTAAGGTATGGGCACCGCCTGCGACAATAAGCAGATTTGGAATCGGCTGACCATTTTCAGAGTTGATAGCATGACCAACGATTCGCCCGCTTGGACCTTGGGCAGGTGTGTCGGTCCAGCGGGTGATCACATCTTGTACGACCCCAGGGCCCTCCACATGGTACAAGCGGTAACGCACTGGCCGCCCGTCTGAAAGATGTTCCTCAACCGTGGAGATCTCACCCTGGCGCGAATAGCGGTATTTGACCACAGAACCAAATGGGAGCGATAATGTGAGGCTAAAATGGCGTTGATCAGCCATGTCCATGGGATAGGTTTGCATGTTGAGCGCCAATCCGCTGACTTCTTCCAGGATATTAAGGAAAACTGGCTGATCTGGGGGTGAATTTTGCGGGATTTCCACCTGGAATGTGATTTCACTTTGTAAGGTTATGTTTGTTTGAGCAGGGGGAAGGGGTGCTTGGGTTGTCTGGGAAACCGAAGGTGCGGATGTAGAGGTCAATGGAAGTAGCGAGCAGCCTAATCCGATCGTCAGGATTATCACGATCGGCCATATTGAAAAACGGCTAATCCTTACTGGTTTATTCAAGTAATGGAGGAAGTCTATTAGGTGCTTCAAAGGGTCACCCCACAGGTATCTCTAGCCATCTGGATTGGGCATGAGTTAGAAGTAAATTGCCAACGCGCATAGCCATTGCAAACACAAAACCTCATACAAACACCCCACAACCAATCCATGAACAAACCCTAACAGTGCACAATCCATGCCAAATCAGGCAGGCTTGAAATAAAGTATGTCCTGAATCGAACCCTTGCGCTCTTCCTGAGACTTTAAAACCGCCATCACTCGCATTCCTATTTTTAGATTATCAGGCGACACCTCAGCGAGGCGGTGCACAATGCCTCCATCACCCATACGCACAAAGGCTATTAATTCCGGCGATTGGCGCGGCGTGCCATCATAATTCTGATACAACAATGTATATGTATGTACTTCTCCAATCAGACCTACGTCTATCCATTCATCTAATTCCCCCAAACAACGCTCACAAAAAGAAACGGCCGGCACATACAAATGATTGCACCGAGAACAACGAGTGCCATATATCCGTCCTTCGTCTTTCAGGGCACGGAAAAAGCGTTCTCCAGCCAAGCCATAAGTGTACCGACTGGTAACTGGCAAGGTTCCCAACCAAGATTTTGGGGCTTTAGGATCTTTCTCAAGCAGGCTCATGTCGGAACTCCTATTTGATGGGTTTAAAGTACAATATGTCTGTTATAGAGCCTAGGCGTTCATTCGCCGGTCGCCATACGGCTTGAACTCGCATGCCTATATGAACCTCTTCTGGATCCACTTCTCCTAGTTTGTGCAGGATCCCATGTAACGGTGAAGCGCCATCTATTTCAATAACTGCAGGTATCTCCGGTTGAGCAATGCGCTGCACGTCCCAGGTTACATAGCACACGGAGAAAGTATTCACTGTTCCCGTATCCTTCAGAGGTATATATTCACTCATCGGGCGAAAGCACCATTCACAGACAATCCGTGGTGGCACAACGATCCTGCGGCAATTCCGACAACGTGCTCCTAAAATGATACCTTGCCTCAATGCGGATAAATAACGGCCAATTGCAATACCAGTATCCCAGGCATATTCCCCATGAAGTTCATCTTGATTGTAGAGGACTTTGCCCTGAGCAAAGTCTTCTTCGTGTAATGCAACACCAGGATATGCTTTCTCTGCCATTTTGAACCTCCCTCGCCTCATCTTCCCATAATCACAACGCTTCCGACCTGCATCAAATCGCCCCATGCCTGGGCTAATCCACGCCGCGGTTGACCAGGCACCTGACGTTCACCAGCCTCACCGCGCAGTTGCCAAAATAGTTCAGCAATCTTCATAAGCCCTGCTGCAGCGATTGGATTGCCTACCCCTAACAATCCTCCTGAAGGGCAGATAGGCAAATCCCCATCCCTTTCGGCGGTGCCATCCAAGTATAGTTGCACCGCTTGACCACGTTCGGCAAATCCCAAGCCCTCAAGGTGATGAAGTGCTTTGTAGTCAAATGGGTCATAAGGTTCCACAATATTGATCTCTTTGCGAGGCTCCTTAATGCCTGCCATTTCGTAGGCCATGCGCGCGGCTTTCTCAACATAGCGCGGATAAGCCAGGTCGCGGTTGGTCCAATAGGCTGTATCCAGGCACCAACCCACACCTTCAATCCATACCGGCTTATCAGTAATGCGTCTTGCCACTTCTTCTGCTGCCAATACAACCGCCACCGCGCCATCGCTGACCGGGCTGACATCCAATCGCTGGACCGGCCAGGCTAACACCTCAGAGTTCAACACATCATTGACAGTAATTTCCTTATCTCCGAGGAGAGCACATGGGTGATAGGCAGCATTCCGTTTGTGTAGAACCGAAACCTGAGCAATATCCGCCTTAGAGATGCCATAAGTTTGCATATAACGGTTCATCTCCAAAGCGAAGATCCATAAGAGATTAGGCCGCAGCGGGCGCTCCGTAGTGTGGTCAAAGATGGTCAAAAACGCAGCCTGGGCATGGGGATAGTAACTTGACATTTTCTCCTCCGCCACCACCAGGACTACATCGAACAGACCGGAGGCAACGTGATACCATCCTTGAATGGGCACAAAAACCCCTGTGCCACCCCCCACATAAGAGCGCATATAAGGCTTACGCCATGCACCTGCTCCATCGCTCAGATATTCTCCATTCATGTGTAGTCCATCGAAAGCGTCCGGCGCTGTGCCCATACACACCGCTTCAATATCATCCAGCGTCAAATTGCTGGATTCAAGCGCCATCTTAGCCGCCTCCCATGCCAATTCTTTGGGCGTTTCCTGAGCCCGCCGCACGAATTTTGTCATTCCTGCGCCGACAATAGCAACTTTTCGCATCGCCATCTCTGCCTCCTCTAATTACCCATGATGACCACTGCACCACTTGTGGTTGGCACACCCCGCCACGACTGTGCCAGGCCAGTCTTTACTCCTTTGAGTTGACGCTTCCCGGCTTCCCCCCTCAATTGCAAGGCTACTTCCAAGGCACGAGCCAGGCCAGTAACATCCAGAAGATGCCCCATACCCAGACTACCTCCAGAGATGTTGACCGGCAATTCTCCTTCGGGTGAGGTAAAACCTTCTTCGGTTAATAAACCAGCGTGACCG
>JBBILY010000149.1:0-7877 GCA_037444705.1 Chloroflexota bacterium
TCAATTTTTAGAGAGCCACAATGGACGCCCTTCTCGTGGTCATTGGCTTTATTATCATGGTGGCCGGCCATCAAGCCAACTGGATGTTTGTGGGTAGCGTCAGTTTTGTTGTCGCTTCCTTTTTGGTGCGAGAATATCGGGTTGTCATAAGTGAAACGGAATCGATTATCTTCGCTCTCGCCTCAGGCCTACTGGGATCCATGTTGGTGGTTTATTTACGCAAATGGACGGTTGTTCTGGCTTCCATGATTTGTGGAGCCTATATCAGTTATTACCTGCCTTCTACATTGGATTGGAACACTGCTTGGATATCCTGGCCCATCCTCCTTGCCGCCGCCATCGCCAGCGGCGCGTTGGTCTTGGTTTGGGGTGAATTGCCCCTGATCTTAATCTCAACCCTGATGGGCGTGACACTGATCATCCAATATTTACATCTGGTTTCAATTTCAACCCTTGCTTTGTTTATTGTGCTACTGTTCTTTGGCTTGATCTCCCAATGGCTCCTGTGGCAATACAGCCTTCCTGTCGAGGGCAAGCATCCATAAATAATGGCTAAGCCTTATGACCGAATTGCTTTACCAAAGCGATAGTTACATGCAATCCTTCACCGCCACGGTGGTCGAGGTGGATGAAGAAAAACGCGCCATCGTCCTGGATCGTACAGCATTTTATCCAGGAGGTGGCGGACAACCACCCGACCGAGGCATTATCACCGTAGGCGATCTCTCCTATGCAGTGATTAAGGCGGCTAAATCCGGAACGCGGGTTTACCACTATTTGGGTGGAGAGTCTCCCCTTCCCCCAATCGGCTCTCAGGTACAGGGCCAGATTGACTGGTATCGTCGTTATAAATTAATGCGCACCCATACCGCTATGCACATCTTGTGTGGGGTAATCTTTCGGGATTACGGCGCTTCAGTCACCGGTGGTGATATGGAGCCT
The DNA here is from genome assembly GCA_037444705.1 of Chloroflexota bacterium. Taxonomy (GTDB): domain Bacteria; phylum Chloroflexota; class Anaerolineae; order Anaerolineales; family UBA4823; genus DATCYX01. The sequence continues at coordinate 943 of JBBILY010000149.1, forward strand.
CTGCAGGGCAGGATGGATTTCGAGTTCGAAACCATGCAAAAGGAACTGGTACAGGAGATTCAGACTTCAATAAATCGGGAAGTTGCTAACGCTCGTCCTGTGCAAGTTAGAATCCTGCCACGTGAAGAAGCCTTTCAAATCCCTGATTTAATTCGAACGAAGATCAATCTCTTGCCGCCGGACATCCAACAAGTGCGTGTGGTGGAGATTGTCGGATTAGACTTGCAGGCCGATGGCGGTACACATGTTGCCAATACCGCCGAAGTCGGCACGATTCATGTCGTGGATTACAAGTCTAAGGGCAAAATCAACAAACGCATCTATATAGAACTGGAAGAGAAATAAAGCCGACCGCGGCTAAATTTCACTGCTTCCATCTTACTCGAAACCGCAATGCAACATTCGGTAGATGTCCTTATCTGTGGCGCCGGAATTGCAGGTATAAGCGCTGCCTATCATTTGGCAGTGCGACAGGATATTCGTCATATTCTTCTGGTAGATGAGCGCCCTCCTCTCAGCCTGACGAGCGATAAATCCACTGAATGCTATCGCAATTGGTGGCCTGGCCCCGACGACGCTATGGTGGCTCTGATGAACCGCAGCATTGATCTGATGGAAGAACTGGCACATCAGAGTGGCAACATCTTCCACCTCAATCGGCGCGGCTATCTGTATCTTACTGCCAATCGCTTTGGGCTTGAGAAGTTCATCAAAGCCGCGGAGATACCCTCCCAATTAGGCGCTGGACCGTTGAGGTTGCATCACAGCCAATCCAGCGATCCGCCTTATCAACCTGCCCCGGCAGAAGGTTTCGAAGGTCAACCCGATGGCGCTGACCTATTTTTAGAACCCTCCCTCATTCAGCATCATTTCCATTATCTCTCCCAGCATATCGTGGCTGCTTTGCATGTGCGACGTGCAGGTTGGTTTAGTGCTCAGCAATTGGGAATGTACCTCTTGGAACAGGCGCGGGCTTGTGGCGTTCAATTCCATAACGCCCGCGTTTGCGGAGTGGAAATGTCACATGGCAAAGTCGAAGCGGTGAAGTTGACCGATGGTAGCAAAATAGCCACTCGTTGCTTTGTCAACGCAGCTGGCCCACACCTCAAAGAAGTTGGTAAACTTCTGGGAATAGACCTGCCCGTTTATTGCGAGTTGCACTTGAAAGCCGCGTTCCACGATACTCTGGGCGTTGTCCCCCGACAGGCACCATTGTTAATCTGGAGCGATGCTCAAATTTTACCCTGGTCTGACGAAGAACGCAGGCTTCTCAGCGAATCAGAGGAAACCCGCTGGATGCTGAAGGAAATGCCCCCTGGAGTCCATACTCGTCCTGAAGGTGGGCATGGCAGCAAAATGATCCTGGGCTTATGGGAATATCGCACCCATAAGTTTGACGCCCCCATCTTCCCCCCACCCCTGGACGAATATTACCCTGAAATCGTCCTGCGCGGCCTGACTACGATGCTCCCCGGCCTGAAAGTCTATCTGGATAAGTTACCCCGTCCAATCCTGGACGGCGGGTACTACACTAAAACCCGCGAGAATCGGCCTCTAATTGGACCTCTGCCGCTGGAGGGAGCGTATATCATCGGCGCCCTCTCTGGCTATGGCCTAATGGCTTCTTGCGCCGCCGGAGAACTACTGACTGCCTACATCGGTCAGAAAGCCCTACCCCCATATGCTAAAGCGTTCTCGATCGAACGTTATTCAGACCCACAATACCTGCGCATGATGCAAGATTGGGAGGATTTGGGTCAGTTGTAATTTGAAGCCAGCCCATCAAAGGAGATTTAGCCGCTATCGAACAGGCGGGCAATTTCGTCCCTTTCTGAAGGCAGCAACTTTTGATGTTTCCTGTATTCCCAAACGAGCGGTGGGCCCTCACGCACCTCCCCGATATCCGCACACGTGATCCCCGCCACCTCCAAAGCATTTTGGATTTTTATCGCCTCGCCTAGAGAAGCGGTCATCAACAGCGCCCCTGAGGCAATGGCACGGTATGGATCAAGCCCTAGGGCCTTGCAGGCGCGCTCGACAAGCGGGAGAATCGGCACAGCCTCCAGGTCCACCCACAATGCACGACCACTCGCCTGAGACAACTCCCACAATGCGGCTATCAAGCCCCCTTCTGTAGGATCGTGCATCGCGGTCACATGGCCGGCAGCCGTTGCCAGCCGCGCCTCACGTAAAACGCTAATGCCAGGGTCATAAAGATAAGCCACTGCTCGATGCAATTCATCAGCGCTTAATTCACCCGCTAAGCGCTCAGGGAACTCTGGCGCCAGGATAGACATCGCCTCGATAGGTATGCCTTTGGTTAGCAGAATACGATCTCCGGGGCTCGCTCCTTTGGGAGTGATCAATTGGTCTCGTGCCACCTCGCCAATCATCGTCCCAATCAGGATAACGCGTTCCAATCCATAAGTGATTTCAGTATGCCCTCCAATGATCGAGACATCAATCTGTTCGCAGGCTTTAGAGACCTGTTCCATTATCTTATCAACCAGGTTAGAAGTAGTCTTACCTTCCGGCAACAGCAGGGTGACCAGCATCCAGCGCGGTTGAGCCCCTGTTGTGGCAATATCATTGGCGTTCACTTGCACCCCATACCAGCCAATTTCATCGGTTGCAAAGGTAATCGGGTCGGACTTGAAGACCAGACAGCGGTCATCAAACTCGATCACCGCACAATCTAGGCCGATACCTGGCCCCAGCAGCAGGCGTGGATCGTTCCGCCGGGCTTTATCCAGCAAGCGTTGCAGTAACTCGGGGGGTAGTTTACCTACTGGAAGGCTCGATTTCATGGCGTGACTCCTCTGGAATCATAACTTAATTCCCCATGGAAAATGAATAAGCCATGCCAAAGCCTTGGTTATAAATCCCCCCTGCATACCAATGATTATCGTCGCACGAAGGGTAAGAACGTAGGATAAGGATAAGGGTCCGGTGGTAAACTCCCGCCTTGAAGGTTTTCCTCCCTCACCCACCCAACCAATCCACCAAAGTCCACTTTCCACCAATAGGAGCCTTTAGCCAATACGCCATTTAATTGACTGAGAGGTGCCTGCACCACTCCGCTCCTTCCAGCCACCACCGTACCTATTTCGGCATAATTATCCCCAGGGCCTAAACGTACTGATGTCGTTCCTAGTGTGACCACTGTCTGATCGGGGACAAAGGTTGTTGAACGATCCAGGGATTCGACCGCCACCATCATCATGGCACTGCCTACAGAAGCCTGATTTTCGGCGGCTGACCATTCAACCGCTGTCCCAGAATCTGTATCTGGGAAGGCGGGTAAATTGGTCTGAGATAACGGTGTTTGAGTACCGCACTTTCGCGTGTAATTACAATAGGTGTTATTCACCACTGCACCATTTACCACCATGGTCGAAGAAGTCCCGCTATCTAGCGTGACCGCATCGGTTGCCTGAAGCGTCTGCTTCAGAAAGTTGCTCAACTCAGGGATGGTAATTCCTTCGCTCACCCGTGGATTGAAAGCGTCTACCACAACAAAATAGATATAATCTTGATTGTAAGCAATGGCTGTGCGCGAATTGGGCCAGGTGGCATCCTTATTACTTGGGATATACAACTCACCACTTGTTAGAAAATGATAATCCCCGCCCATACTGGCATAGGTGTTACTCCAATCGTGCTTCGATTGTTCTGAACGGCATGTGGCTATCTCTTGAGTGATGCGCACTTCATCCCCAATCTGAATTGCCCCGCTGTTAATGCGGCTGACCAGGGCATCACCGACGGAGCCCCAGGCAGATAGCACGACATGATCAAAGGGGATCATCATCGAGCCTTGATCCTTGCGGATATCCCGAATATACCCGCTGACAAACCCAGGATCAGAGATCAATAAAGCCGGGCGGGTCAATTCAATCAAGATCTCTACCCTAGCAGTGCCAGTTTTAGTTGTAGCATCAAATTGAGGGGTGTAGAGGATCAACTCCTGGTTAGTACGTGCTACGTTGATCGCATCTATATTAGGATCGTACCCAACTGTCACAAATGCCACATCGTTCTTATCCCCTACGTGATAGACACACTTACCAATATAAGCCACACGATCCAATGACCAGGCGAAACCCGCATCTCCAACAGTATCTGTAAAGCGTTTCGCATACCATCCGGAATGTATCATCCCACTCCAGGGAACGCCGGCTGGTTCCTTATCTGGACCAAAGAAATAGCCATTGATAGCCACCGCTACTCGATTGCGGTTACCCCAGGTTTTCCCCCAATAATTAATTGCCTGATTGTAACGATCGAACATCCCGCCCACTGTTTCCACACCCCCCGAAAGTCGCCCTTGTGCGATGGCGCTATCAATGGTTGCATTCGAGTTACTCCGATACATGCGGGCAACGAAGATGTCTATCGGTCGTGGGCTGGTTATATGAAATTTCTGAAACTCAATCCCTGAGGCAACGAATTGCCAACCATTTTGAGCAAAAAGGTCAGGAGCACCCTTACCCTGGGCTGCTCCAAGGGGGAAAAGAATGAATAAAGATAATACGGATAAATAATAGAATAATATATTTTGTTTCACTAAAATCGCCCGCTAATATGATCTACAAAGTCTCGAATTTCCCCTTTATCATACCCTCTTATGCCCAATTCCTCAAGGTAATTTGACAGATTGAGTGGTTAAATCAATCCACGCTTCCACCCGGTTACGGCCAGCGTTTTTCGCCTGATATAGAGCCTGATCAGCGCGATCCAATAATATTTCCAGGCTTGGGCAACCAGCCTCTAAAGCCGCGACACCCACACTAATGGTTATCTTGACCTCATTATCCCGAACCAGGATAGGATGCTCTCCAATGGCAACACGTAAACGCTCTCCAACCTCCCGCGCATGATACATATGGGCTTCAGGCAATAAGGCTACAAACTCCTCACCCCCATAGCGCGCTAACACATCAACCTCGCGTAAATTTTTTCGGCTGCGCTCTGCCACCACTCTTAATACCTGGTCACCCACCAGATGACCAAAAGTATCGTTTACGATCTTGAAATGGTCAATATCCCACATGACGAGAGTCAGCGACCGCCCATAACGGCGCGCGCGCTCGAATTCCCTGGTTGCCAGATCAAAAAAGTGGTGGCGATTGTATATCCCCGTCAAGGAATCAGTAATCGCCAGTTGTTGCACCTGCTTGAATAAGCGGGCGTTATCAATGGCAATCGCAGCCTGGTTAGCAAAAGCAATAGCCAGGCTACATTCGCTTTCACCATAAGCGTTCGGTTGCGCGCTATCCAGGGTGAGAAAGCCGATCAACTCATCTCTAACAATGAGTGGTACGCCCAACCACCCACGTGTATACGAGGTGCCTCACCAGCCTTGAAACCTGGAATCTTTTTGGGCGTCAGCTAGTATTATCAGTGTCTTGGTGAGCATCGCTTCTTTCAGCAAAGGATCCTCTAATGGGAACCTGGCACCGAGCACTCGATTGGGGTCTGGGAAACCCCGACCAGCCACAATCTCAACCTGCTCTCCTTCATGTAAAAAGATGGCTGCGCTATGATAGGATAGAACCCTCTCCAGTTGGTTTAAGATATGGCCTAAGACCTGGTCTAACTCTAACGCCGAGGTTACCGCGGCGGCCGCTTCGCGCAAGGTTTGATTCTCTCTGGCTGCGCGACGCGCCGATTCAAGCAAGCCGGCATTCTGCAAAGCCAACGCTGCTTGTGAGGCAAACAAACCCAGTTGTTCGCCATGCTCGGGCTTGAAAAAGCCGGGCTCGGCCTTGTTCAAAGTGATAAAACCCAACACTGCACCTTGAGCGATCATAGGTGCGCCAGCCAAAGAACGGACATGTTGGCTCTCTGGATGGAATACCCATCCTGGCGAAGCGGCTGTATCGGAAATCACCAGGGGTTTACCCGTAGCCATCATCTCACGAAATGAAGCGGTGATTCTTACATCAATCCTCAGGTTGTCCATCACCTGTCGAGGATCTAAACCAAATTTCTCATAGCCCTCCGTGCGCACAATGCGTGCCGTGTCTCCCTGAAGCAACAAAACACACCCAGAATCATAAGGTACGACGCGGGCAATCTGCTGTAATAACCGATCCAGAACGACGTTTACACCCAGGCTGGAATTCAGCACCACGCCCGTCTCCCACAGAACCTCGGCTAACCGGCGTTGTTGTCGTTCATATTCCTCTGCCTGTTTTCTCTCAGTAATATCATGGCAATTAATTACCAGGGACAGCAACCCTGCCTCATCCTGCAAACACTTCCCTGTTGAAGCGAAGAAGCGCCATTGTCCATCTTTGCTTTTTATCCTGTGTTCCAATTTGTAAGTTGTACCAGGGTTAGCTAAGGCGCGCTGCGCCAAATCCATAATTGTGGGTATTTCGTCACTGTGGCAGAAATTTAAGGCGCTCTGACGGATATAATCCTCCAGTTCATAACCCAAAATGCGCTCGATGGAGGGGCTGCCATATAAGATGGTTAATTCCGGGGATAAAACGATAATCAGGTCATTGGCGTTTTCGATCAACGTGCGAAAATGTTCTTCGCGAGCGCGTAATGTTTGCTCCATATTATGTTTATAAAGAGCAATTTCGATATTCGTGACCAATTCCCTCTCTTCAAATGGCTTGAGCACGTAGCCAAACGCCCCGCTAAGGCGCGCCCGCCGCAGGGTCTCCTCGTCATCGAAGGCAGTGATGAAGATGACCGGCACGTCAAACCGTTGGCGAATTTCCTCTGCAGCCTCCACCCCATCTATATCTCCCCTAAGTCTGACATCCATTAAGACGAGGTCGGGGTTTGCGCTTTCGGTGAGGGCGATTGCCTCCTCTCCCGTCATTGCTAATCCCACAGCCACATACCCCAAGGCTTCCAGGCGATTTTTGATATCCAGGGCTACGATCCCCTCGTCTTCTACTACCAGAATGCGAGCA
>JBBILY010000150.1:0-7848 GCA_037444705.1 Chloroflexota bacterium
GAGTTCTCCTGCCGATCAACTATTCTTTTGTTAAAGTGTCAGGTGGCTAGATAAAGGTTATCGTCAGATTCCTGGCAAATTAGGCGGTTAACGCGAGTAATCCCCTGGGAAGGGGAGCGAGTTTGATCTAAACAGGCACGTACCAGATTGCGAGTGAAAGCCATAAAAAGAGCAGCGGGCATTCCTTTATCAGTCACATCGGCGATTATGATCCCAAATTTGTTGTCCTTCAAGGGAATGAAGTCATAATAATCACCCCCTACCTGCCGCGCAGGTTGCCAATGGGCAATAAACTCCCAACCTGCCAGGCGAGGCAACCGGCGTGGAAGTAAACTGACCTGAACCCGGCGAGCCATTTGCAGTTCTTGTTCCAGACGGCCTTTTTCAATAGCAACCTGATATAAACGCGCGTTTTCGATGGCAATGGCGGCGCTCGAGGCAATGGCGCTGAGCAGTTCGAGATCGGACTGGGTAAAAAGCCCCGTTTGTATCCGGCTGTCTATATAAATCGCGCCAATACCTTGCTCTTTGAGGCTTATGGGCACGCATAAGATAGAGCGCAAGCCCATGTCCATTACACTGCGACGGAGATTGAAGCGGTCGTCAATTTGGGCGTTACTGGTAAGAATGGGTCTTCCTTCCCTTGCTACTCGTTCCAAGACGCTTTGCGATACCTGGGATTGGGGTTCGTTGATTGTTGTTTGATCAATGCCTCTGGCTACACGGTATTCAATTTGGTTCCCCTGCGTGCCAAGCATGATGAAACCCCGCTCAGCGTGGGTCGTGGCAATCACCTCGTCAATAACCAGATTCAAAACTTCATCTAAATCCAGAGAGGAGTTGAAGGTTTGTGATAATTGATAGCGTACAGCGAGATGATCGCTAGAAGGGGTCTGGCGCATTATAATAAAGAGAATGAAATAAATCTAATCGGTTAATCAAATTATAACTCTCTTTATCGGATTTGACATGAATCTTTGTCGAATTAATTTAAATTCAGCAATTGATCTTGACACACGTCAAAGGTGTGTGGTAAACTCACTTCATCTTAATCAAACCTTGTTGAAAAGGTAGGTGTACTTAATGCAAACCATCTTCGCAATCTTGATCTGTTGGCTGCGCGACGCTGTTCTCGTCAGCGGCGTGTGCGTTTTGCCTTCTCGGAGTGTGCCTGCTGATCGTTAGGTTCGCGATTAGATGAGTTGTCGGCCACGGGTACACTCCGATCCCGTGGCCGTTTTGTTTTTATATTACCTTCGCCGGCCATGGGGATAACCTGTGGCCGTTTTATTTATGGTTCGTAAGGAGGAGCAAGTGTCTGAGGCGATCATTGTAAACGATGTTTGTAAATTTTTTGGGAAAGCAGGTCTACCTTTGTGGAAGCGCCTGCTCTGGATGAGAGGGCGCGTTGAAGAGGCCGGCAGCGATTATGCTTCGGGCAACAATGGCGTGCAGCAGGCCATCGGAAGACGGCCGCGCGTGGTAGCAGTGGATCATGTTTCTTTTTCTGTGCGAGAGGGAGAAATCTTCGGTGTGTTAGGGCCAAACGGCTCCGGTAAATCCACCTTGATCCGCCTGATCGCCACCCTGCTCCTGCCCGATCAAGGGAGTATTCATGTCTTCGGCTACGATGTGGTTAAAAAACCCATGGAGGTGCGACGCCTGATCAACCGCGTTTCCGTCGAGGCCAGTTTCTTTAAGAAACTTTCTCCGATGGAGAACCTGTTGTATGGCGCGCGGCTATATGGGATGGAAGGGCGTGAGACGCGTCGGCGGGTGATTGAAATCCTCACTCGCCTGGGCCTGGAGGAGCAGGCCATTCATAAGCCGATGGAAGAAATGTCGCGCGGTATGCAACAGAAAGTGGCAATCGCCCGCGCTTTGCTCTCTCGCCCTCGCCTGCTGCTCCTGGATGAACCGACCACCGGGCTCGATCCCCGCTCCAAGCGCGAGGTTCAGGCTGTTGTACGTGAACTTAATCAAGAACACGGCACAACCATCCTGTTGACCACGCATGACATGATTGAAGCCGAATCCCTTTGTGAGCGGGTGGCCATCATTGATGCAGGAAAGATTGTGGCGCTGGACAATCCGGAAGGGTTGAAACGCTTGATCCCACAAAATGGCCATGAGCCCACCCTGGAAGAAGTTTTTCTGGAGTTGACGGGAAAACAATTACTGAAGGAAAGTGAGGAGATGTAGAAATGCAGTCGTCCGAAATAATCACTCGAGGACAGGAGCCTGCGGTCATCTCAGGCGGGCTTTACGATGGAGAGGCAATTTTCCTGGGAGGCATTGATTATGAGAAGGATCCTGAAATCGAGGCTGGATGGAGCCAGGACGCGGAATTTATGCACCTGATGGACCTGGAGGCGGCGCGCCCGATGTCTCCTGAGCAAATCAGGAAGAAGTATGAGGCGCTTGAAAAAGAAGCGGAGCAGAACAAGAATTTGTTTTACTTCACTATCCGCCTCCGCCAGGATAGGCGTTTAATCGGCTACGCTCGCATCTATTGGATTGAGTGGAACCATGGCAACGCCATGATACAACTGGGTCTGGGAGATCCCAGCGCGCGAGGTAAGGGTTACGGCGGCCAGGCTTTAGATTTGCTTTTGCGTTTTGCCTTTACAGAACTGAACCTGTTCCGCGTGAGCGCAATGGTTCCTGAGTATAACCAGGTGGCCCTGCAACTGTTTCAAAAAGCAGGTTTTGTGGAAGAGGCACGGCGCCATAAGGCAATACATCGCTATGGTCAACGCTGGGATTTGATCCATTTGGGCTTATTGCGTCAAGAATGGCAAGCGAAACAGTAGTATTTCGTCATAGAAGTAAGGAGTGAACGATGGAAAATAGCCTTTTTCGAGGCCGATTGGTGCGCCTGGGTAGCGAGAACCCTGAAGTTTGGGCAGAGGCTTTTTCGCGCTGGGCGCAAAATGCGGAGTATATGCGCTTGCTGGATAGTGACCCGCTTCGTTTGCGCTCGCCCAAAACCATTAAGGAATGGCTGGAGAAAGAGATGGAGAAACGAGAATGGAGCACCTATCTCTTCTCCATTCGTATTCTGGATGAAGATCGGCTGATCGGTTTCGTTGACCTGAACGGCATCCATTGGCATCACGGAGACGCCTGGGTCGGTATTGGCATTGGCGAGCGAGAGTACTGGGGTAAAGGCTACGGTACAGAGGCTATGCGCCTCGTCTTGCGCTATGCTTTTACCGAGCTCAATCTCTATCGAGTTAGCCTGGGTGTCTTCGAATACAATCCACGGGCGCTTCGTTCCTATCAAAAGGCTGGGTTCAAAATTGAAGGCCGTGTGCGTCAGGCGCTCTTGCGGGATGGTCGGCGTTGGGATTGGATTGTCATGGGCATCTTGAAAGAAGAATGGGAACAGCAAGGTAATTTGAACCTGGCATAAGACGCCAGGTTCAGAACCCAAGGAGTGTTGAGAATGGCTACATTATTATCTGAGTTTAGGGCTACATATGCCTTCATGGAGCGCAATGCCAATCTGGTCAAGCGCTATTGGACATGGGAGTTAGTCTGGTTAACTTATTCCATTGCGAATAGCCTTTCGGTCAGTTACATTGGCCTGGGCATGGAGCACATCGGTGGCGGACAAAATGTGAATGGGCGCTATTTGGTCTTATATCTGGTTGTTGGCACTTTGGTATGGCGCTATCTCTCGTTGATCTTCTACTGGATCACGGACTTGATCGGCATTGAACGCTGGGAAGGCACGATTGAGTACACTCTGATGGCACCAATCCGCCGCATTACCCACATGGCAGGTCAGACCTTCTTCGCCGTCCTTTACAGCCTGTTCTTCACCGCCATAATTCTGGGAGTAACGGTGCTGTTGTTTCACATTGACCTGTCCAATGCGAATCTGTGGGGTGGCACGTTAATGTTGTTGACCGGCAGCCTGTCGTTTATCGGCGTGGGTATCATGGGTTCCATTTTGCCCTTGCTCTTTCCAGAACGCGGTTCGCAAATGACCCATGTGATCATTGCTTTGTTACTCCTGGTCTCTGGTGTCTATTATCCAGTGGAGGTGTTGCCACAGGCGCTACAACGCATGGCAATATTCAGCCCGGCTACCTATGTCCTAGATGGCACGCGGTTGGCGTTGCTGGAAGGGTTACCTACGCAACAGTTATGGCCTTATATTTGGCCAACTCTGCTCATGGGTTTGATCGCGATACCCTTTGGGCTTTGGACTTTCGAAATTGCAGAACGGTACGCAAAACGCACCGGGAAATTACATCGGAATGGATAAGTGAAGGTTTCTGTCCTGCTCAGCGATTTCCCGGTGCGTTGGAGGGTATGAAAATGATCATCATTGACATTGCGGACGAAATTGACCTCCGACCCGAGAAAGCGGCTGCGCAAAAGGTTATGCCAGAGCCTCGGCGAGAGCATATCGAATACGATTATCACTATACCCTGGCCCAGTGGCATCATCGCTATTTACTGAGGATCGCTAACGTGGCGCGTTTGTTAAAACGTGCTCATTCAGCATCAGAATCTAAGTGAGGCAATGCCATGCAGCCCAGGGGGTTTTGAGGTCTAAACAGGGGTGGTAAACCAAAGCCGCCCCTGTTTTGTTTTATAATCAGAACCTGTAACGTCTGCGGAGGCAAAATGGCAATCAAGGCTGTAATCTTTGATTTGGGTGGTGTGCTCCTGCGCACGCTAGATCCAACGCCGCGGCAGCAATTGGCGAAACACCTGGGGAGACCCATTAGTGAATTGTACTATCTGATATTTTCCAGTGAGAGCGCCCGCCTGGCTACTCTGGGTAAAATCACCGCCCAAGAGCACTGGGAGGTAGTGCGCCAGTCCTTAGGGCTCTCTGAGGCCGATCTCCCTGGCCTGATTGAACAATTTTGGGCTGGTGACCGCCTGGATCAGGTCCTGGTGAACTATCTTCGCGCGCTGCGCTCTAACTATAAGACAGCCCTGTTGAGCAATGCCTGGGACGACCTGCGCCGCTATCTTGAGGTAGAGGCCAAGATTACCGATGCTTTTGATGAGATCATTATCTCCGCTGAAGTGGGATTGGCCAAGCCAGATGCAGCCATCTTCCAATTGGCGCTGGATCGTCTGAAAGTGTCTGCGCCACAGGCGATTTTTGTGGATGATGCTATAGAAAATGTGGAGGCCGCAAGACAATTGGGATTGCTCGCGATACATTTTACTTCGCCACAGCAAACACGGTTAGAACTGGAGTATCTCCTGAACAGTCACAGGAGCGGGACTGAGGCGTGACCTACCGCAAGGCGCCATAGGCGCTGACGGGATGGGTTAAAAGACAAAGAATGATCACGCAGCGGAGGTTATATGGAAATTTATCATCTCAGCCTGGCTGAGGCTGCAACCCTGATTGCCAAGCGGGAGTTGTCGCCGCTCGAACTCACGCGTGCCTGTCTGGAGCGCATTGAGCGCATCGAGCCACGCCTGAACGCTTTTATCACACTCATGGGAGAGAGCGCCTTGCAACAAGCCCGTGAAGCCGAGCAGGAGATCCAGCGCGGGGAGTATCGTGGGCTCTTGCATGGCATACCCGTGAGCCTCAAGGACTTGTATGAAACCGCAGGGATACGAACCACGCACGGCTCGTTATTTTTTAAAGATTATGTGCCTCAGACAGATGCCTGGGTGGTCAAGAAACTTAAAGAGGCAGGCGCAATTATCCTGGGTAAAAATAACATGCACGAAATCGCTTTGGGGGTAACCAACGTTAATCCGCATTTTGGAGCCTGTCACAATCCATGGAATCTGGAACGTATCCCTGGCGGTTCATCGGGCGGTTCGGCGGCAGCTCTGGCGGCAGGGTTATGTTTTGGCGCCTTGGGAAGTGATACTGGTGGGTCTATCCGCATCCCGGCTGCTTTGTGTGGCGTGGTTGGTTTAAAGCCGACCTATGGGCGGGTCAGTCTGCGCGGGGTAATTCCGCTCTCCTGGCACCTGGACCACGCAGGTCCGATGGCGCGCCGCGTGAGCGATGTGGCGATCTTGTTGACACACATCGCGGGCTATGATCCTGAGGACCCGGTATCAATCAATATGGCCGTGGATGATTATCTGGCGTATTTGGGTGGCGAGATTGGCGGCTGGAAGATTGCCCTGGCGAGCGATGCCTATTTTTCGCGCGCCGATGAGCAGGTAGTGCGTGCGGTGCAGGACGCGGCAGAGGTCTTCCAACAACTGGGGGCGCAGGTGAATGCAGTAGAGTTCCCCGAAGCATATCAAGCCGCGTTGACCAACGGGCGCATGGTCACCTCAGATGGAGCGGCCTTTCATCAAGAGCGCCTGGCGAGTCGTCCCCAGGACTTTGGCGAAGGGGTAATCGAGCGCTTGCAAGAAGGTGCTGCACGCTCTGCCATCGAATATAGCCAGATGCGCAGGGAGCAAACCCGTCTTCGCCGCATATATGAACGTTTCTTTGAGCAGTATGATGTGCTGCTCACGCCAACCACCCCGGTGACTGCGCCACCTATCCAGGGGCCAAACGCTGTGGAACAAGCGCGGTTATTGACGCGTTTTACCGCACCTTTTAACTTGACTGGCCTTCCGGCTATTTCGCTACCTTGTGGCTTCAGGAGTGAGGGCCTACCCATTGGTTTGCAAATCGTCTCAGGTCCCTGGGCAGAAACCAAGGTGCTGCGTGTTGCCAATGCTTATGAACAAGCCACACAATGGCATCAGCGCTGGCCAGTGCTTTCAGACTAGGATGTAGAGGCCATCTCTGTTCTCGCGCTCTCAGGGTGCTTGTGTAACGCTTCTTTGGGATAGACGGCTATATTCCAGTGACGATAACGAGGGTTGCGGCCGCGCACGACGTCATCATAGAGACGGCGCAACTCGGCAGTGATTGGCCCCATTTTACCATTGCCCACGGGGCGGTGATCCACACGGGTGACTGCCACTACCTGAGCCGCGGTGCCAGTCATGAATAACTCGTCGCATAAGTAAACTTCCGTGCGGTCTATAGGCCGTTCAACTACGGGCAGTCCCAATTCTGACTGTGCCAGTTCCATCACCGTGTTTCGGGTGATGCCCTCGAGGATGTTTTCAGTCAAGGGCGGCGTGATCACCACACCCTGGCGCACAATGAAGATATTCATGGCGCTTCCTTCAGAAATGTGGCCCTCCTGAGTGAGTACCAAAGCCTCATCAAAGCCCGCCCGCACCGCATCGGTTTTAATTAAAGCCGAGTTGGCATAAGCACCGCTGATCTTGCCTCGGGCGGGGATGGTGTTATCATCCACGCGCCGCCAGGAGGAGACAGTTACATGGGCGTTGGTGTCGTTGGCGAGATATCGTTCGAATGGGAACGCTACGATGGATAGTTCATCTTTCAGGTTGTGCAAACGCACACCAATAATCTCATCGGCTTTGTATGCCAGTGGACGAATATAAACATCGCAGTGGTAAGCATCGGCTTGGAGAAGTTCAAGCGTGATTTTTGTCAGACTATCTGCAGTATGATTTAGTTCCATGCACATGATCTTTGCGGAGTTAAGGAAGCGCCGATAGTGATCTTGAGGGCGGAAGAGATAGAGTTGCTCTTCGTCGGCGTTCCAATAACCGCGCAGCCCGCCGAAGACGGCCGTGCCATAATTCAAGGCATGGGTCAATACTCCCACTTTGGCCTCTGAGTAAGGGACAATCCTGCCTTTGAAATATGCGTGGATGGGAAGCTCCATAGTTCCTCCTTTGGATGAATGGGAAACCATCTACAATGCGATTATAACATTGGGCGACATCTCAAAGTTTTAGGGATGGATGAGAAGATGGCTTTCTCAAAGTTCCTTGACAAATGAATCAAAATGGTCCTCTTCGGTA
>JBBILY010000151.1:0-7704 GCA_037444705.1 Chloroflexota bacterium
CCCTGCTTGTCACCAGTAATTCGCGACTTTGAGAAAGCCATGCGATGCCGCCCGCGATGCCTACCTCCAGTCGCTCGGATTGAGTATACTACGTATTCCTGCTTACGAGGTGAAACGAAATTTGGAGGCGGTCTGTGAGACCATTCGCCTGACCTGTGAAAATCAGATGAGCTGCGAAGACGCTCAATGGATTAAGGCGGGGGATCTCGCCGTTGGCGATCTCGTATTCTTTGGGCCGGATCGGCTAGGGGCACGGATTATCGAGATTCACTCGGAGACCTCTGAAGAAGAAGTCTACGACCTTGAAGTAGAGGGCGCGCACTCGTTTATCACCGAAGTCTGCGTTGTTCATAACTGCAGCTCCGGCACCACGGCCTACTGTGTCAAGAAGTGGGGGGGCGGCGCTGGATCACCTGCGACACTTCCCGCGTCGCCCTAGCCATCGCCCATCATCGGCTGTTGCCAAGAAAAGGAAAAGGGCTACGTAGGGAGATGTTTGGAGACATAATTTGGCCGTTGGGCCGGCAACAAGTAACACTAAACCCTCCCTTCAAGCCTATGACATCGAAAGGTTTGGCATTCTGGTGAACTTTTAGACCGATGGACGATGCGGCTCCTCCCAAAATAGGCAACTTGCCAATTGGAGTCGTTGAAAGCGCCACTAAAGAAGAAATCGCCGGGGTCCAGGTTGCTAAGAGGGAGGTGTCATCGTAACGCGATCTCCAAAGCGAAAGCTCAGGCTGCGTCATCCATCTGGGTTCTAATACCGCAGCACTCTGTTTCAACCGGTTGGAAGGCTACATACACATTGAAGGCCGGCTCCCGCCTCATAGTCCAAACCCCATTGACAACTCTGTAACCCAAATTTATACTATAGCCAACGCATATTCCTGCACGGGGAGCCCGGTGTTGCCGGGCTGAGAGGAGGGCCACCAGCCCTCGACCCGCGAACCTGATCCGGATAATGCCGGCGGAGGGATTGCAGTCCAGATTTTTCCCCTCCTTCGGCGCCGGAAGGAGGGGTTTCTTTTGTCTGAGTTCAAGCGCGCCGTCATCTTCGCCAATGGCCTGCTCTCCCATCCTGAAGCGGTGCGCGCCGCCTTGCAACCTGAGGATGTGCTCATCGCTGCCGACGGGGGAGCGCGCCTGTGCCTTCAACTGGGCCTGCTTCCAGCGGTGCTCATTGGCGATTTCGATTCTCTGGATGAGCAGGAACTGGCCTACTTTGCAACCAGGGGCAGCCTGATCCTGCGCCATCCAGCCCGCAAAGACTACACCGATCTGGAACTGGCACTGCGCCATGCCCTCTCCTTAGGGGCGAACGACATCCTGATCTTCGCTGCCCTGGGGGCGCGCTGGGATCATACCCTGGCCAATCTGCTGCTCCCCGCGGCCGCCGATCTGGCTCATGTGCGCATCCGCCTGGCTGACGGCCCGCAGGAGGTGATGTTGCTGCGCGGCGGCTCGACCCTGGAAATCAGCGGACAGCCCGGTGACACGGTTTCCCTCATCCCCCTGAGCGGAGATGCTCAAGGCATCACCACCCGCGGCCTGGAATATCCTCTGAACGACGGCAGCCTCGCCTTTGGCGGCACGCGCGGCATCAGCAATGTGCTCCTGGAACCGCGTGCCACCGTCAGCCTGCGCCAGGGGTTGCTCTTATGTGTGGTGATCCATGCCGAAGGGAGGATGAGGTGAACTACCACCCCGTCGTGCCTAACTCTGGGAGGTCGAGGCTCCGTCGAGGATTACGCTCTGAAAAGACGACTTGGAATAATAAGGAGGCACCTATGAGAATGAAATCGCTGTTGTTACTGACGATATTGGCGCTACTCGTGGCTGCCTGCACCCCCGCCGTCCCTTCGCCAACACCCACGGCAGCCCCACCCACGCCCATCAGCCCAACGGCTACACCCATCCCGCCAACCCCCAGCCCCGAAGCCAGCCCTGTCCCGCCCACGCCGACCAGCGGCGCTCCCCGCACCCTGACGGTGATGACCCACGACTCGTTCGCCGCCACCGAAGGGGTGATCCAGGCCTTCGAGCAGGCAAACAACGTCTCGGTGAAAATCCTGCCTTCTGGGGACGCTGGCACGGCTCTGAATAAAGCCATCCTCTCCAAAAACAACCCCATAGCCGATGTGTTTTATGGGGTAGATAACACCTTCCTCATCCGCGCCCTGAGCGAGGACATCTTCGAGCCTTACCAGTCGCCGCTCCTGGCCGACATCCCCGAGGCGCTCAAACTGGACCCCCACTGGCGCGCCCTACCCGTGGATTATGGCGATGTGTGTCCCAATTACGATAAGAAGTACTTCGCCGATAAAGGCCTGAACCCACCCCAATCCATCAGCGACCTGATCAAGCCAGAATACAAAGGCCTGTTGGTGGTGGAGAACCCGGCCTCTTCATCTCCTGGACTGGCCTTTGTCCTGGCTACCATTGTGCGCTTTGGAGAAGACGGTTACCTGGATTACTGGAAATCCCTGGTGGCTAACGACGTGCTGGTGGTGAGCGATTGGGAGACAGCCTATTACACCGAGTTCAGCGTGCATGGCGGCACCCGACCAATCGTCATATCCTACGGTTCCAGCCCTCCGGCCGAAGTCATCTTCGCCGAGACGCCTATCAGCGAGCCACCCACGGCGGTTATCACTGCCGACCGCTCCTGCTTCCGCCAGATCGAGTTTGTGGGTATCCTCAAAGGCACTCAAAATCGCGATCTGGCGGAGAAGTGGGTGGACTTCATGCTGTCTACGGCGTTCCAGGAAGACATGCCGTTGCAGATGTTTGTCTTCCCGGCCAATCAAAAGGCTAAGTTGCCGCAGGAGTTCGTCAATTTCACCACCATCCCCAGCGAGACAGCTGAAGTCAGCCCGCAGGACATCGCGGCCCATCGTGAAGCCTGGATCAAGGCCTGGACGGAAAACGTGCTGCGATGAGGCCCCTCCCCTGGCAGGGCGAGCAGCCCAGGGTCTCCCTGGCTGCTCGCCTCAGGCCCCTCTGGCGCCAGGGCGCATCCCTGGCGTTGTGGCTGGCTCCCCTGACCTTCCTGGGGTTGTTCTACTTTTATCCCCTGGGGTCCATCCTGCAGGTCAGTTTTGGGCGCGCTCAGGCGGGGGCAGCTCTCCAGGTGGTGGCGGCGTTAGCTTCGCCCTCAGTGCAGCGTGTGCTGGGCTTCACCATTGGGCAAGCCAGCCTCTCCACCCTGCTGACCCTTCTCATTGGCTTGCCTGGAGCCTATCTGCTGGCGCGCTACGATTTTCGCGGCAAGTCCCTGTTCCAGGCACTCAGCGGCATCCCCTTCGTCATGCCCACGCTGGTCGTGGCGGCGGCCTTCAACGCCCTGCTGGGGGGGCGCGGCTGGGTGAATGCCCTCTTGATGAGCCTGTTCGACCTGCCCTCCCCGCCCATCCGCTTCGTCAACACCTTTGCTGCCATCTTAGTGGCGCATGTCTTCTACAATACCACCATCGTGCTGCGCCTGGTGGGAGACTTCTGGTCGCATTTAGACCCGCGCCTAGGGCAGGTCGCCCAGGTTTTGGGAGCCGATCGCTGGCAGACTTTACGCCACGTCACCCTGCCGCTATTGCTGCCGGCCATTGCCGCCGCCGCTCTGCTGGTGTTCATTTTTGACTTCACCTCCTTTGGGGTGATTTTAGTCTTGGGCGGGCCGCGATTTGCCACCCTGGAGGTGGAGATTTACTATCAAACCATCACCCTGTTCGACCTGCCCATGGCGGCTGCTCTCTCCCTGTTGCAACTGGCCTGCACCCTGGGGCTGACCGTGCTCTACACCCGCCTTTCAGCCGGGCTTTCACGGCCGCTGGGGTTGCGCCCGCGGCGCTATACTCAGCGCCGCCTGAGCACCTGGCGCAGCCGCCTGCTGGCCGGGGCCTTGCTCGCCCTGATCCTGGCGCTACTGGTCACGCCTTTGCTGGCTCTGGCGGCGCGCTCCGTCATCCGCATGGAGGTGGCTGGCGCTTCTGGCCGCGAACGCTTCGCGCCGGCTAACTGGCAATTTACCCTGGACTACTATCGCGAACTTGGCCACAACCGCCGTCAGTCCTTGTTTTTCGCCCCACCTGCCACCGCCATCGGGGTATCGCTGACCTATGCCCTGGCGACGGTGGCTTTGGCGCTGGCTTTGGGCTTTCCAGCCGCCTGGGCGCTGGCGCGCCACAGCGATTCGCCCCTGAACCGCTGGCTGGACCCGCTGCTGATGCTGCCCCTGGGCACCTCGGCGGTGACGTTAGGCCTGGGATTTATCATCGCCCTGGATCGTCCGCCTTTGGATCTGCGCGCCTCGCCGCTGCTGATCCCGCTGGCGCATACCCTGGTGGCTTTTCCCTTCGTGGTGCGCAGTCTGACCCCCGCTCTGCGTTCCATCCGCCCTCGCCTGCGCCAGGCAGCGGCCGTGCTGGGTGCTGCCCCACACCAGGTGGTGCGCTATATTGACCTGCCTTTGGTGGGGCGCGCTCTGCTGGTGGCGGCTACGTTTGCCTTTACCATCTCCATGGGCGAGTTTGGCGCCACTGCCCTGCTGGCACGCCCGGAGTATCCCACCATTCCGGTCGCCATCTATCGCTTTCTGGGGCAGCCCGGGGCTCTGAACTATGGGCAAGCCCTGGCGATGAGCACCCTCCTCATGCTGGTAACCGCAGCCGGCATGCTAGCTATCGAGTGTTTCCGTATCGCCGAGATCGGAGAATTCTAACATGAGGCCGGGACTATCCGTACAAGAGGTCTACAAATCCTTCGGCGCTGTTCAGGCCGTGGCCGGCGTGTCTTTTGACGTGGCTCCGGGCGAGGTGCTGGCGTTATTGGGCCCGAGTGGCTGCGGCAAATCCACCATTCTGGCGCTCATCGCCGGTCTGGAAGTGCCGGATCGGGGCGATATCCTCTGGGATGGGCGTTCGCTGCGGGATGTGCCACCCCATCAGCGCGGCTTCGGCTTGATGTTTCAGGATTATGCCCTTTTCCCCCACCTGAACGTGTTTGATAACGTCGCCTTTGGCTTACGTATGGCAGGTTGGCCTGCGGAACGGGTGCGCCAACGGGTAGAGGAGGTGCTGAAGTTGGTGGGGTTGAGCGATTTGGGTGGGCGCGATGTCAACACCCTGTCCGGGGGCGAAAGTCAACGCGTGGCTCTGGCGCGCTCCCTGGCACCTAACCCGCGCCTTCTGATGCTGGATGAGCCCCTGGGGGCGCTGGACCGCACCTTGCGTGAACGTCTGGTGCTGGAATTGCGCGAACTGCTGCTGCGCATGCACCAAACCGCCATCTATGTCACCCACGATCAGGAAGAAGCCTTTGCCATCGCCGACCGCGTGGCTGTGATGAACGCCGGGCGCTTGGAGCAGGTGGACACCCCCGAAGCCATCTATGCCCGTCCAGGATCGGCATTCGTGGCGCGCTTTTTGGGTATGACCAATCTCTTCGCGGCTCAGGTGCAAGCGCGCCATGGCGAGCAGGTGGTGGAAACCCCGCTTGGGGTTTTCCCTACCTCCCTGCCTCCCCAGACCAGGGTCACTGTGCTCCTCCGTCCGGACGCGGTGCGCCTGGATGGCAGTGGCTCGGCTCGCCTGGAAGGGAAACTGTTGCGCCGTTCCTTTCGCGGTAACCTCTGTCATGCCGTGGTAGAGGTGCAGGGCATCCCATTGGAATTTGATTTTCCCGCAAGAGCGCCCTTGCCCAGAGAGGGGGAGGCGCTGCGCCTGGGCTTTGAGCCGCATGAGGCGGTGCAATTCTTTCCAGAAACTTGACTATAAAGATATTATTTATATAATATATATAAATACAATCAACAATATCCCTGGGTGGCCTTGCGTGTTTGTGCGAAATACCTGGCCCTCGCCGCTCAGGTCTGACTCGTTCTACACAGGCACACCAGGGATTATGGAGATCATCTAAAAAACGGAGGCAAGCGAGATGTCCACGGCTTATGTTCATCCCGAATATCTGGTCGAGACGGAGTGGGTGGCGCAACATCTGAACGACCCGAAGGTGCGCATTGTGGAATCAGATGAGGACTATCTGCTCTACGAGACCGGCCATATCCCTGGGGCGGTGCGGGTGGATTGGTTTACCACCTTGCAACACCCGTTGCGGCGTGATTTCATCACCAAAAGCGAATTTGAGCGACTGTGTTCTGAATTAGGCATCGCCAACAATACCACTGTGGTTTTCTACGGCGATAAGAGCAACTGGTTCGCCACCTATGCCCTGTGGCTTTTCCGCTATTATGGCCACGAAGACCTGAAGATCATGAATGGCGGACGCGCCAAATGGAGCCTGGAGAATCGGCCTCTGACCCGAGAGGTGCCGTCTTACCCGCGCACCACCTATACCGCCAAAGACCCCGACCTGAGCATCCGCGCTTTCCGCGAGCACGTGATGGAGCACATCCAGCACAGAAAAGCCCTGGTGGATGTGCGCTCCCCTAAGGAGTACAGCGGCGAATTGATTCATATGCCCAATTACCCCCAGGAGGGCGCCCAACGCGGCGGGCATATCCCGGGTGCAGTGAACATCCCCTGGTCTATGGCGGTCAACGAGGCTGATAGCACCTTCAAACCCGCCGATGAATTGCGCAAACTGTATGAAAGCCAGGGCATCACCCCAGATAAAGAGATCATCGCCTACTGCCGCATCGGCGAGCGCAGTTCGCACACCTGGTTCGTGCTGACCTATCTGCTGGGCTATCCCAAGGTCAAGAATTATGACGGCTCCTGGACGGAGTGGGGCAACCTAGTGAACGTGCCTATAGTTAAGGGAGAGTCGCCAGAATAGGGCGTAGACGAAAGTTGGAGTCAATACCTCATTTGGTGTATGAAGTTTGAACCGCGTCCTGTATAGGGCAGCCTGGGAATAGGACGAAGCGGGGGATCATCTTTGCGCCCACACGGGGGAACTTTTATGCCGCGCCAGGCGTCGTGGCTGTGGTATGATGGAGGTCCCATGAAACGCGGCTGGCTCAATCTTAGCCTGCTTTTGACCCTTCTGGGGACTGCCTGCAGCCCGTTGCGGGCCATGTCTACCACGCCGACCGTGGGGGAAACCCACACCCTAGCCGTGCCCACTCTGCCGCTTCAGAGCAGTCCCGTCCGCCTGCCAACTGTCAGTGTCACCTTGCCACCACAGGAAACTATGAGCGCCGACTTATTGCCCATCTTCCAGCCAGCCCGCCAGGCCATCGCCCAGCAGTTGGGCGTCTCCCTCGATCAGGTGGTGTTGGCCTCGTACACCGCTGTGGATTGGCCCGACTCGTGTCTGGGTGCCGCCCAGCCAGGGGAGATGTGCCTGCAGGTGATCACGCCGGGTTATCGCGCTTTCTTTGATACACCCCAGGGGCAGATCGAAGTGCATCTGGATAAGAGCGGTCGTCTCTTCCGCCTGGCGATTGCCCCCCGCAGGTTTACCACCCCCCCCCCGGGCAGTAGCGGCATCGCGGGACAGGGCTGGCTTGGTCCGGCATGCCCCGGCCCCCAAAGCCTGGCTTCCCCCTGCCCCGATCAGCCTTACCAGGCGACAATTGCCGTTCTGCAGGCCGGCGGTGAGGTGATCGCCCGCGTTCAGACCGACGCTCAAGGTTACTTTCGTCTGGAGTTACCCCCTGGCACCTATGTGTTGCAGCCCGAATCGGCGGGGGGCCTGCCCATGGCTGCTGAGCAAACCGTGACGGTGGTCGCCGGACAATTTACC
>JBBILY010000152.1:0-7604 GCA_037444705.1 Chloroflexota bacterium
CATTGCACACCTACCTTTTCCAACAATGGCTCGGTATAGCGGCACTCGGGGAAATTGCTGCAACTGATAAATTTACCGTATTGCCCCCAGCGGATTACCAGATCATGTCCACATTGCGGGCAGGAGCGTCCAATCGGTTCTGGGCCGCTTTTCATCTCGGGCATAAGTGCGTCTGCCTTTTGCACCTGAGCCGAAAATGGCTGATAGAACTGTCGCACAGTTTCCACCCAATTTTGTTCACCCGAGGCAATGCGATCCAGGTCTTCCTCCATATGCGCGGTGAAACCCACATCAACGATATTGGGGAAATGCTCTGTGATGAGATCATTCACTAAAAAGCCGGTCTCCGTTGGGATCAGGCGCTTGTTCTCGCGCACCACATAGCCTCGTTCTTGCAAAGTAGACAGGGTCGGAGCGTAAGTCGAAGGCCGACCAATGCCATACTCCTCTAAAGTGCGCACCAGGGTGGCTTCGGTATAGCGCGGTGGGGGTTGAGTAAAATGCTGTTCGGGCAGCAGGTGGAGCAACTTCTGCCCCTGCCCCTCCGTTAAACTGGCAGGAAGGCGAGTTTCTCCCTCCTCCTCGGGTTTCTGATCCTCATCGCGGGCTTCCTCATAAACCACCATGAAGCCGGCGAAACGCACCGTGGCTCCGGAAGCGCGTAACAGGTACTCGTGTTGGGCTTTTCCTGTGACTTCCACTGAAATCGTATCAAAGATCGCCGCGGCCATCTGAGAAGCCATAAAACGTTGCCAGATCAATTGATAGAGGCGAAACTGATCACGCGAAAGATATTTCTGCAGCGAGGCGGGGTGGCGCATCACCGAGGTAGGACGGATAGCTTCATGGGCTTCCTGCGCGCCACGCACCCGAGTCTTGTATCTCGGCGGCTCCTTGGGCAAAAACTCCCCGCCAAAACGAGCGCTGATGAACTGACGCGCTTCCTTCTGAGCCAATTCGGACACGTTGGTCGAATCGGTACGCATATAAGTAATCAAACCCACGCTCCCCCCTTCGCCGACATCCACACCTTCATAGAGTTGCTGAGCCAGAGCCATTGTGCGTTTGGCTGTATATCCCAGGCGGCGGGAAGCCTCCTGCTGTAAGGTGCTGGTGATGAATGGCGGTGGAGGATTTCTACGCCTTTCACCCCGCTTAATTTTCGTAATCAGGTAAGAGGCTGCCTCCATATCCACCAGCAGAGGCTGGACGTCGGCTTCGGTGCTCAAGACAGGATCCTTCCCGTCCACCTTGGCCAGTTTGGCGATAAAACTCTCCTTTCCGCCTTCAGGCAGGAACTCAGCCGCGATGGTCCAATACTCTTCGGGCACAAAGGCTTGAATTTCACGCTCACGTTCCACAATCAGACGCAAAGCCACAGATTGTACCCGCCCGGCAGAGAGCCGACTGCGCACCTTTCGCCACAATAACGGGCTCAGGTTATATCCAACCAGGCGATCCAGCACGCGGCGCGCCTGCTGAGCGTTTACCAGATCCATGTTGATCCCTCGCGGGTGAGCGAAAGCTTCAGCAATCGCCGGTTCGGTAATCTCATGGAAAACCACTCGGCGTGCAACCTGCGGCTCAATTTCCGCCGATTCCATCAGATGCCAGGCGATTGCTTCACCCTCGCGGTCGGGGTCTGTCGCCAGATATACCTCTTCTGCCTTCTGCGCCAGGGCTTTGATCTCCTTGACCACCTGGCGTTTCTCGTCTGGAACACGATATTTCGGAGCGAAGTCATTTTCGACATCCACCGCTAACTGCGATTTCAACAAATCGCGCACATGGCCAATCGAGGCTTTAACCGTATAGCCCTTGCCTAAAAACCGTCCCACTGTGCGAGCCTTGGCCGGCGATTCAACGATAACCAATTTGCCGGAGCGATTGGGTTTCTCCTTGGCCGGTGCGTCCTTGGGCTGCAACCCCTGGTGCGCTTCAGTTCGTCCCATACGAAAGATAGACGTTCCGCATACTGAACAAGTCCCGCGTGTTGCGGGGTTGCCATTTTCCGTGAACACGGGTTGGGGATCTTTTATTTCTCTTTTTGCCTTGCATTTTACGCAATAGGCTTCCACAATACACCTCCAAAATACCAATGCGTTGTTTGGTCCTATGTTTTCTCGTTATAAATAGTTTTGACCGCTCTCTTTTAGTTGCTTGACTACCTGACGAACCTTTTGCGCCTGATCTTTACGGCAAACCAGCAAGACATCGCCGGTGTCCACGACAACCAAATCTTCTACCCCTATGGTTACGATCAGGCGATGTTCTTGATTAACATATACCAGCGACTGACGGGTATCAACTCCCAGATGTTTTCCGCCCATGACGATATTACCGTTCTCGTCGCTGGGTAAGATATCGAAGAGCGAGTCCCAACTGCCCACATCATTCCACTGCAATCCATCCGCCGGGATTACTGCTACATTGGATGCGCCTTCCATGATCCCATAGTCAATCGTCTCTGATCTCAAACCAGACCAAACGCGCTCCAGAACCTGGCGCGCCTCAGGTGTCCCCCAGGCGCGGGAAATCTCTAACAAGCCTTGATATAAATCTGGCATTTGAGCCGCAAACTCGGCCAACACCCCCTCCACGCGCCAGACGAACATGCCTGAATTCCAGATGTGATTGTCATCCCCCAGCATCTGACGCGCCTGCTTTTCATCTGGTTTCTCTTTGAAACGCAATACGCAATAAGCATCCAGGTCTCGATACCTGCCAAGATATTCCCCACGTTGAATGTAACCGTAACCGGTTGCAGGATAGGTAGGCCTGATTCCCAGAGTTACTAGGTATCCATCTTGGGCCGCATCGTAAGCCGCCAGGAGCAAGTGTCGGAAGCCCACCTCATTGCCAATGTAGTGATCAGAAGTGAGCACGGCCATGATTGCCTGTGGATCCAGATGTTGCAAAGCGACCGCGGCTAAGCCAACCACAGAGGCGGTGCCTCGTGGTTGAGGCTCCAATAGATAATTTTGAGGGGGAACGCGAGGGCATAGCTGCTGCAGAACTTTTGCCTGATCTTCTACGGTGACTACAAAAATCCTCTCCGGAGGGAAAACCCCCTCCAGACGCTCCACAGAAGTTTGAAACAGGCTTCGTTCTTCCAACAGGCGTAACATCTGCTTGGGGTGTGCCTGGCGTGAGAGCGGCCACAGGCGTGTGCCACCACCCCCAGCCATGATTACTGCATAATAATGGTCCAACATGGCTTATCTCACTCCGCTACACTCGATAGTCTGCCGTTTCATCCCGAACGGCAACATAGTGCATCCCACCCACCTGCCGTACCATCCCTTTGAGTTCCATAAGAGCCAGAGTGGCAGATATCTTTTCAATCGGCATCTCCAGACGAGCACGGATCTCATCTACATGCATGGGTTCTCGCCCGATCACACTCAGTAACTTGGCTTCAAACTCATCCACAGGTAAAACCTGACGTGCGCTGCGTTGCTGACTGAGGGAAACCAAATCCAAGGCTTCCATCACTTCTCTGGCATCCAGCAGAGGCCTCGCCCCCTGTTGGATGAGGCGGTTACACCCCAGGCTTTGGAGAGCGGTAATGCTCCCCGGCACTGCAAACACTTCCCTTCCTTGCTCAGCGGCAAATTCAGCGGTAATTAAAGCGCCGCTGCGTTCGCCTGCCTCAGCCACAATCACCGCCAGGGAAAGACCCGAGATGATACGGTTGCGTGGGGGAAAATTAACCCCCTCAGGTAAAGTGCCCGGTGGGTAGTCGCTGATCAGGGCGCCATTGGCAACGATTTTCTCTGCCAGTTGGCGATGTTCCGGCGGATAAATATAATCCACCCCGCTACCCAACACGGCCAGGGTTCGTCCTCCTGCCAGGAGCGCAGCTTTGTGGGCCACCGCGTCCACGCCGCGCGCCAGCCCGCTGACGATGGTGATCCCATTGCGCGCCAGCGTCGAGGCAATCTCTTCCGTCACCTGACGACCATAGGCTGTGATGCGGCGGGTGCCAACAATGGCAACAGCCCATTCATCCTCCGCCAAAAGACTCCCCAATACATATAGCACAGGAGGCGGTTGATCAATATCCTTCAAGTGCTGCGGATATGCCTCATCCTCCCAGGTAAGCACCTGTATGCCCAGACTTTCAATCTGACCCCAGACCTTTTCTAACGCCCCGCTTGACCTCACCTGAACTAAGGTCTCCACAAATCTGGGAGCAAGACCCGCGGCGCGCAGGTCCTGAGGCGAGGCCTTCCAGGCGCTTGCTACATCTCCAAAGTATGAGAGCAACCGCCGCAGGCGTACCGCGCCAATTCCTTTCACTAGATTAAATCCAACCCAGTATAGCCTGGACTCGTCCAAATCCAACCCCTACTCCTGAGAATTCCAACCTGTTCGCCAAAACGTACACAGAATACCACACGCCTTTTATGCCTGTCAAGACGGGCTAAATGAGCCCTTGCAGTAAATGCACTCGCATTTGCCCGCGCTCGAGATCAATGTCAAGGACCACCTCGTCTATTATAGGCAGTAAAACCTCCAGCCCATTCTCCATGCGCACCACACAGACGTCATGAACGCCAGTTTCCAGGATCTCTGCCACCGAACCTAACACAACACCTTCATCCGTAATAACTTTAAGACCCAGGAGCTGATGATGATAATACTCACCTTCTGGCAAGGGTGGGATTTCATCGGCGCGCACATAGACTGTCGAATTCCTTAACTCTTCCGCTTGCTGCCTGCCGCGGCACTCCTCAAAGGTTATTAATGCCAGATTCTCATATTCGTCATAAGGACGGAGGCGAAAGACACTCATGGGCTTTCGTCCTTCCCCCACGTACACCCTCTTACCTGGACACAGACGTTCAGGAAAGTCGGTCCATACCTCCATGATCAACTCCCCGGCAATGCCATGAGGGCGGCGCAGGCGACCAACGGCAATGAAAACAGGCTCGCCAGGTGCGGGCGAGCCTGCGGCTGGGCCGTAAGCATTGCGGTTCTGGTCTGAGATCATCGGGGGTCTTCGATCTCCAAAGAAGCGCGTTTCCCTTCCTGGGCTGCCGCTACCTGGAGCAGAGTACGCATAGCGTTGACCACCCGCCCGCCTTTACCAATCACCCGCCCCATGTCCTCTTTGGCGACGTGCAGCCTCAAATTTACCGTTGGGCCGCGCTGGAGTTGAACCACTCTCACTTGAGTCGGGTCACCCACTAGCGAGCCAGCGATATATTCGATTAATTCTTTCACATGCCACCTCCTGCGGCCTCGTATTTTCTAACCGCAAACATTGAACCCTTCAGCAGACCGCCAGGATTAGCCGTGTTAATGGCTTATACCGCCTGATTGGCAGCCTTAGATTTCCGGGGTTGGGCTGTGCGGGTTTTGGCAAGCGGCTGTCGCGCAGCCTCCGCAGCCGCGGCTTCTGCCAACAAGACTTCCAGGGCTTCACCCTTTTTATAGCGCTCGAAACGCTCCCGCAAACCCACGCTGCGGAATAACTTTTCGACTGCTTCGCTCGGTTGCGCACCATGGCTCATCCAATGATAAACGCGATCCTCTTGAATGTGGATCGTTGCCGGGTCCGTGCGGGGATTGTACCAGCCCACAATTTCCAGAAACCTTCCATCGCGAGGGGCTTCTTCATCAGCAACGACAATACGATAACTGGGTTGTCCTTTCCCTCCAACACGGCGTAATCGAATTTTTACCATTGACCAGCACTCCTTCTATAAATATTCTAACCTAACAAACGCGGTATACCGCGTTTGCCTGATTTTTTCAAGGTTTTAAACAGCCGTTGGGCTTCACGATATTGTTTGATCAAGCGGTTGACATCCTGGACCTGGGTGCCCGAGCCACGGGCAATGCGCCGCCTGCGGCTGGCGTTGAGGATTTCTGGGCGTAAGCGCTCTTCGGGGGTCATAGAATTGATAATCGCTTCAGTGAGCTTAAATTGCCGTTCCGCATCTTGAGGGTTCACTTGACGCGCCACCTGGCCCAAATTACCAGGCAGTAACTCCAGGAGCTGAGCCAGTGGTCCCATCTTGCGCAATTGGCGTAATTGATCGGCAAAATCTTGCAGGGTGAATTCGCCAGCAAGCATTTTCTTTGCCTGCTCCTCCGCCACTTTTTGATCGAAGGCGGCCTCTGCTTTTTCAATCAGCCCGATAACGTCGCCCATCCCCAGAATGCGCGAGGAGAGGCGGCCAGGGTCATAGTCCTCAATTGCATCCAGGTTCTCACCCGTGCCCAAGAATTTGATCGGCACCCCAGTTACGGCGCGAATGGATATTGCCGCACCTCCACGGGCATCGCCATCCATTTTAGCCAAGATCAGGCCGGTTAGCGGCACAGCATCCCGAAAGCCCTTGGCGATGTTCACCGCCTCCTGACCGATCATCGCATCAACCACCAATAGGGTTTCTGCCGGCTCAACCCGATGGCGAATGGCTCGAAGTTCCTCCATTAAAGCATGATCCAGTTGCGAGCGCCCGGCAGTGTCCAGGATAAGCACGGTAAAACCACCTTTCTGGCCTTTGTCGTATGCCCGCACGGCCAGTTCCGCAGGGGCTACACCCGGCTCGAAATACACAGGCACGTTCAGGCGTTCACCCAGAGTCTCCAACTGACGCACCGCTGCTGGGCGGTAAGGATCACAAGCCACCAACATCACGCGCTCCCCATGAGATCGCAATAAACGCGCCAGTTTGCCAGCCATGGTGGTCTTGCCGGAACCCTGTAAACCCACCAGCATCATTACCCGCGGTTTGGCACCGCTGAGGTTCAGCCGTTCCGCCGGCCCAAGGGTATTGACCAACTCCTCATGGACGATCTTGATCACCTGCTGCCCTGGATTGAGGGCTTTTGATACCTCCTGTCCAATCGCCCGTTGGCGCACGCGAGCGATGAAGTCTTTCGCTACGGCGTAATTGACATCTGCCTCCAAAAGCGCCAGGCGCACCTCACGCATAGCCGCGTCAACGTCGCTCTCGGAGAGTTTCCCGCGACGCCGCAACTGCTTAAAGATATTTTCCAGTCTTTCGGTCAGGTTCTCAAACACAGCATTGCATTTTAGTATGGAAGAGAGGAATGGTCAAGTCGCAAATTTTATAGTATGATAAAAAATACCCCAGGTTGATCGGGTGATCGCAGCCTTGATCATCAAGGCTGAGGAAAGTCCGCACTCCACAGAGCACGGTGCCGGGTAACACCCGGAACGAGGTAACTCGTTGGATCGGGCCACAGAAACAAACCGCCGAAGGGTTGTCAACCACAACCCAGGCAAGGGTGAAAAGGCGGTGTAAGAGACCACCGGCACCCGCAGTAATGCGGGTGGCCAGGTAACCCCCGCCGGGAGCAAGGCCAAGCAGGGACAAAGTTTAGTGGCGGTTGTGCATTCCGAAGCAGGTTCATATGCCCATGCTGGGCAGCATGTACCTTTCGGACCAACCCCACCGCCCTAAACGGGAGGCTGCTCGTCTCCTCACCCCAAATGGTGTAAGCCCCGGGTAGGCTGCTTGAGGCGCACCGAGAGGTGCGTCCCAGAGAGATGATCACCAGGGTGAGATATTCACCCCACAGAATGCGGCTTACAGATCAACCTGGGGTCGTGTCATCCAGCG
>JBBILY010000153.1:0-7352 GCA_037444705.1 Chloroflexota bacterium
AGGTGCGCCAGACTTACACCGCCGGTCAAACGGTGGATTGTGGTGGCAAGGTGTTGATGCCCGGCCTGGTCAACGCCCATACCCACGTGCCCATGACCTTGTTGCGTGGCTTGGCCGATGATCTCCGCCTGGATGTGTGGCTCTTAGGTTACATGATGCCCGTGGAGCGTCAGTTTGTCTCGCCCGATTTTGTGCGCCTGGGCACTCTGCTGGCTTGTGTGGAACTCATTCGCAGTGGGGTAACCTGTTTTGCTGATATGTATTACTTTGAAGAAGAGGTGGCGCGCGCCACGGCTGAGGCGGGTTTGCGGGCAGTATGTTCGCAAACTGTGATGAAATTCCCCGCGCCAGACGCACATTCCTATGAGGAATCGCTGGCGATGGCGCGCGAATTCATCCAACGCTGGAAAGATCATCCTTTGATTGTGCCCTCGGTGGCGCCTCATGCTCCCTATACCTGTACCGCTGAAATCCTGCGCGCCACCGCTCAATTGGCGGCCGAATTCGATGTGCCCCTGCACACCCACCTGGCTGAGACGGCTTTGGAGGTGGAAAACTCTCGCGATGAGCATGGCATGCCGGTCATCCCCTATGTGAAAAAGCAAAATTTGTTTGATGCTAAAGTGCTGGCAGCCCATTGTGTGCATGTGGACGAGGGCGAAATCTATACCCTGCTCCATCATCGGGCTGGTGTAGCCCACAACCCGTCCTCCAATCTGAAACTGGCTTCTGGTTTTGCGCCGGTGAGCAAGATGCTGGAGGCGGGTTTAAATGTGGGTATCGGCACCGATGGTCCAGCCTCCAATAACGACCTGGACATGTTCGAGGAGGTACGCCTGGCGGCTTTCCTGGCTAAAGCCACTTCGAATGACCCTACAGCAGTACCTGCCCCCACCGCTTTAGCCATGGCTACCCGTTTGGGGGCTAAGGCTTTGCACCTGGGCCATGTGTGTGGTTCGCTGGAGCCAGGCAAGCGGGCGGATTTGATCCTGGTGGAACTCTCAACCCTGCACAATGCACCGCGCTTTCGCCGTGACCCCAATGGGGTTTACGCTCAACTGGTGTACGCGGCTAAATCTGGAGATGTCACCGATGTTATGGTCAACGGGCGTTGGCTGATGCGCCAGCGCGCCCTGGTTTCCCTGGATGAGAGTGACCTGCTAGCCCAAGCGGCGGAATATGCACACAAGATCGATGCCTTCCTGATCCAGCGTGAGCAATCCGTGCTCTCCAAACTGATCGCCATCGGCGGCGCTACCGAAGGCGAAAGTTTCGAGGTGCAGGTTAAGGTGCGCATCAACGACCCCGCGCCTGTGCTGGCGGCTCTGGAAAGCCCCGAAATCGAGATCCTGCGCCATCGCCATTATCACGAATACGATACCTACTTCTCTTTCGATGACCCCAGTCAGGGGCATTTGCGCTATCGCGAGGACGAATTCATTGACGCTAAGGGTCAGGTGAGCAATGTGCGTTATCGTCTCACCCTGTTGGGGCCCGCCCGCGAGCGCCATTTCCCCAGCGATGTCTTGCTCTCGCGCAGCCGATACATTGCCCTGGCCACCCATAGTCTGCGCTTCTATCGGGAATATTTCAAACCCAAAGGGGAGACTTACATTGAGAAAGATCGTCTGCGCTGGCGGGTGCTCTTTCAGGGGACAGAGTTTTTTATCAACCTGGACAGGGTGATCACTCCAGATTTGGGTTACTTTCTGGAGGTGAAAAGCCGCACCTGGAGCCGCCGTGACGCTGAGCACAAGGCTCAGGTGGCCACTGAGTTGCTCAATTTCCTGGGGGTCTCTGCCGAGGAGAGCGTGCCCCAGGATTATATTGAGATTGTCGAGGGCGGCACCTGACAAGACCCCCATATGCACCCCGCGTTGTTGACAAACGTCAAGGCCTGGAGGGATAAAGTGCCTCAAACATAAACAGTAGCAACGTTTTTATAATCTTCGAGATGAGTGGGCGCCGAGAAAGAGACCATATTAGAATATTGTAGATGAATTATTGCGAGATATCTTCAAACTGAGGAGGAGGCCATGGAATACCGCTTTCTAGGACGATCAGGTCTGAAGGTGTCTGCCCTATCACTGGGGGCATGGGTCACTTTTGGCCATCAGATTGGCGAAGATGTGGCCTACGAGTGCATGAAAGCCGCCTATGAGGCGGGGGTTAATTTCTTTGATAATGCCGAGGCCTATGCCCGTGGCCAGGCGGAAATCGTTATGGGCAATTTAATCAAGAAGGCGGGCTGGAAGCGCTCGGACCTGGTGATCTCCACCAAGATTTTCTGGGGGGGTGATGGGCCGAACGATCAGGGACTCTCGCGCAAGCACATTTTTGAAGGCCTGAACGCCTCGCTCAAACGCCTGCAGATGGAGTATGTGGATTTGCTCTTCTGCCACCGCCCCGATCGCTACACCCCCATTGAGGAGACCGTCTGGGCGATGAATCTGGCGATTCAGCAAGGTAAAGCGCTGTATTGGGGTACCAGTGAGTGGAGCGCTCACCAAATTATGGAAGCCTATGGCATCGCCCGCCGTGAGCACCTCATCCCACCCTTGATGGAACAACCCCAATATAATATGTTCCACCGTTATCGGGTGGAGCGCGAATATGCCCCCCTCTATCGTGATATCGGCTTAGGCACCACTGTGTGGAGCCCATTAGCCAGCGGTCTGCTCAGCGGCAAATACAACCAGGGCATCCCTGAGGGTACGCGGGCGACGCTCAAAGGCTATGAGTGGTTGCGCCAGGAATTCGAGAGCGATGAAGCCAAACGCAAGATCGAAAAGGTGCGTCAGTTAACCCCCATCGCTGAGGAATTGGGTTGTACGATGGCGCAGTTGGCCATAGCTTGGTGCCTGAAGAACCCCAACGTGAGCACGGTGATCACCGGCGCTTCACGCCCACAGCAGGTGCAGGAAAACATGAAAGCCCTGGACGTAGTGGAAAAACTCACCCCAGAGGTGATGGAACGCATCGAAGCTATCCTGTGCAATAAACCTGAGCCCGAAGAGGATTATCGGGAGTAGATAAGAGAAGTGTAGGACAGGCGGAAGAGCCTGTCCTACACTTGTAACGTGTTCTATAAGAGGTTCAGGCCCCTATCTACCCAACTAGTAACCACCATAGCCACTGGGGCCGGCATGCGTCTCCCAAATATGCTCATTAGCGGCAGTGCCGTGGGAGAAGATGACCTCGAAGTCTCCCCAGATGGGATAACCCCCCTCTCGCCAGCAAGGGCTGTTTTGAAGTTCTGGTCCCACCCAGACGATCTTATAGTGCCACGTCTCCCCGCTCCCACCGGGCACCATGCCGTTCCACTCATTATCCAGCCAGGCATCGCAGGTCCAGGGGGCACCGTGGAAGCGAGCCTCATCCCAGGCTTTGGACCATTTCATGACCAGGCGATCGCTGGCATAGGTGGGATCACCCCAAACAGTCCCGTCCAGCACTCGATCCACCCCATCGGCCGTGCCAACAAAGATGCGAGCGCCATAGTTGTAGCCAAATTCATCAAACCCATCCTCTGCCAGAGCAATCCCGCTGCTAAGAACCAATAATACCAGTACAATGATTAAAATCATGAACTTTCTCATATCGTTCCTCCCTCAAGCGTAATGATACAGTCTGCTTGACTGAACTTCTTAGACCCTTGCAATGAGATTTTATATTGGTGTTATAAGTTGGGCATTGGACAGATATAAACGCCGAGCCTCACCTCCTCTCCGAATGCGTTATCGGCCTGTGGCGATGCTGTCCGCGAAAGATGGATTCCTTTTTTATCTTATTGGAAATTTTTCTCTGAGTCAACCGGTTTTGACCCGTAATTGCTGACAATTTTGTGACATTTTAGGCGTATACCTGGAAGTGTTCCTCAGCCTCAGAGTATGAGGAGCACCCAGGTCGGTAACTTTCTACACGGGCGCAGTGCGCTTAGGGGTTCTGTTGCTTGGAGTTTGGCGGGGCTTGCTCTTCCTCGACTGTTTTGTTCGCCTGGTTATGTTCACCTTCGGTTGTTTCCTCGTCACCCCTTAGCCCCTGGCGAAAAGCGCGTATCCCTGCCCCCAACTCGCCAGCGATTTTGCTGATGCGCCCAACGCCAAAGAGCAGGATGACGATGATGAGGATGATTATCAGTTCGGTTGGTCCAATATCGGGCATATGTACTCTCCGGATGAGGCCAGATGGCGCCTGACCACGCAATTATACACCCGAAATCGCCGCGTTCCTTCTCGCAGTTTAGGGTGGTGGCGAAGTCGTGCCTCGCCCTGCCAAGTAGGACAACCGTACGCAGTTGTCCCACCCATTATTAATTGCTTCTGCCGGCTTGCCGCCTAGAATCGAGCCTGTTCCCAGGCGCTGAAATCCCAGTCGGCCAGGGTCTGGCGCAATTCCGCCTTGCTGTGCAGAGCGAACTTGATCAGCACATTGCGCACATGGCTTCTCACCGTCTCTGGCGATAGCACCAGGCGGGCGGCGATCTGACGATTGGTGTAGCCCAGGCAGACCAGCGCCGCCACCTGTTGCTCGCGCGGCGAAAGGCTGCGCCAGCGTTGCAGGTTGATCTCGGCCACATCGCGACGAGCCAGGGCGAAAGCCAGTAACTCCGCCGCCACCTCACTGGCTGGCCGCCGTTCCTGCTCGGCCAGGGTTTGCAAAGAGTGCACTAACGCCGCATCTACGGCAAAGGTCAGGTGGCGGCTTGAGCGCGGATGCCCTATAAAGCGCAGGAGACGTTGCCAGAGGCCCATTCTTTCACACTCACAATTCTCTTCCCATTTCGCCTGTTTAATTATATCGAACATGTGTTCTATTATCAAGGGGGTAACCTTGGCGCCGCCGCTTAAGGCAGTAGGAGCCAGCGGTTGAGACCGCCTTACAAGGCTTATTGCTCTTCGTTCAAATATAAGCGTGGCACACGCGCCCCAATGGCGCACACCACCTCGTAATTGATGCTGCCCCAGGCTTTCGCCACCTCTTCAGCGCTGAGGCGCTCTTCTCCCTGCTGGCCGATGAGCACCACCTCATCCCCCGCCTGTGCCTGAGGCACCTGGTCCAGTTGCAACATGATCTGATCCATGCACACGCGCCCCACCACGGGTACGCGCCGCCCGCCCACCAGCGCCCAGTTGCCCTGGATGCGGCGCAACCCATCGGCGTACCCCACCGCCACAGTGCCAATGCGCTCCCAGCCCGTAGTGGTGTAAACGTGCCCATAACTGACGCCCCGGCCGGGAGGCAACACCTTGACCTGGCTTAGCACGGCTTTCCAGGTGAGAGCGGGGCGAAAGGCGGGAGGTAGAAGGCAGGCCGGGGAGGGGTGCAGGCCATACAGGGCGATGCCCACACGCAGCAGGTCGTAGTGGGCGCTGGGACGCTTCAGGCTGGCTGCCGAATTAGCCGCGTGCACCCAGGGTGGGCGCAGGCCAGCCTTTTCCAATTGAGCCAGGACTCTCTCAAAGCGTTCTTGTTGGGCATCGGTGGGGGTTGGATCAGGCTCATCGGCGCGGGCAAAGTGGGTGAATAGCCCTTCAAAATCCACACCAGGCGTGCGGACGAGGCGAGCAGCCAGGTCGAGGGCTTGCTCGGGCTGTACACCCAAGCGGCTCATTCCCGTATCCACCTTCAGATGCAGGCGCGCCGCTACTCCCGCCTTTTTAGCCGCCAGCGCTGCCTGCTCCACCTGGTGCTCATCCCAGACTGCCATGGAGATGTGGGCGGTAAGCGCCTCGACCATGCATTGCGGCGGGGTATAGCCCAGGATCAGCACCGGGCTGGTGATACCCCCCACCCGCAAGGCCAAGGCCTCTTCCAGGCGCGCCACGCCGTACCAGGTCGCCCCTGCCTGCAGGGCAGCGCGGGCTACAGGCAACATACCGTGCCCATAGGCGTTGGCTTTGACTACCGCCATCACCTGTGCCGGGCTGAATTCGCGAAACCAGCGGATGTTGTTGCGAATGGCTTCCAGATCTACTTCCACCCAGGTGGAAAACAAGGTGGTCGCATCGGGCATGTACGGGCTCCCCTGAGAAAGTGAGGTGAAACAGCCTGTTCTGCTAACGCCCCTGACGAGAAGAGGGTCAGGCTAGGAAGCAATCATACGGCCCTTATCGCGAATGGTCAAGGGTGGGGGATCTGGGAACATGGCTAATCCCTTAGGATTGCAATGATTTAACAGACGGGAGGGTTGCCGGCGGCGCGACTCAATAGACCTGCGTCCACGATTTCACCTGCCACTGGCCATGATTGCGTTGCAAGACATAGCGAAACCCATCTATCGGGTCTAGCAAACTGCGATAATGTTTAACATCTACGATAATCAGGGCTTCCTGTTCATCCATAGACGCAATCGCAAAAAATATTTTCGGGATAGGGGGAGTTCCCTTTTGAATATAGAAGGCGCGCTTGATGTCTGCCTGCGAACATTTGCTCAACGTCTTCTCTTGATATAGCCAGCATTGGCGCAGATCATCCTTTTTCTGAGAGACGCCAAACCATAAATCCTCCGAATTCACTACCTGGCTATAGATGAATAGATGGGCCTGATAATATATGATGTTCTCATCCTCTGCCAGGATTAGGGCAAAGGTCCTGGGTAAATCTTCGCTGGAAGGAGTAGGGGCAACCTCTATGGCAGTTGGCGAGGCGAGGATCGCTGTTGGGGGCAAGGTGGGTGTTGGTGTGGCCGTTGGAATGTTACAACCCATCAGGCTGAGCCCTAAAACTGCCATTCCCATGGCTTTCCATATGAGAACTGGTTTGATAAGCATATGCCTATTCCAGAATAATCGCCAAGCGGCTTGTGTGGCGTTCTTGGGATATCTTACCATAATCGGTCCACAACCTGCTTCAGGTGGGTGGCCGAGTCTTAGGGGCGAAACTATGCGGACGGGCTTAAGCGGCGATGCTCTGAGGAACTTTTTACCTGAGATGAACGTCATCTGAATGCAATTAATTCCATCTCACCTCAACTGGCTGTTAAGAGCCAAAAGAAGGAGTTATCTATGAAAAAGACCGCTTATCTCGTCCTTGGTGCGCTCATCGCCATCCTCCTGCTCGGCGCCTATGGGATGACTGTCCTGGCCCAGAGTGACCAGGGGCCTGGCACCCAGGCTCCGCAACGCACCCTTAACGTCAGCGGCAACGGCAAGGCTTATCTCACCCCAGACCTCGCTTACGTTTATATCGGGGTTCACACAGAAAATAAAGATGTGGCTGAGGCTGTGGCAGCCAATACCAGCGCCTCGCAGAAGTTGGATGACGCTATGCAAGGGCTCAAGATTGACCCAAAAGATATACAGAACAGCAACTTGAGCATCTCAACCAAACAACAGTATGACCCGACGATC
>JBBILY010000154.1:0-7274 GCA_037444705.1 Chloroflexota bacterium
GCGGCAAGCCCTGAGCAATAGCCTCCCTAACGGCTCGATTGACATGCCCCTCATGCACAAGGGTTTCCGAGTGCGAATCGTCAGTACACAGGATAAAATGGCGCGGATCAAGGCGCATTTCGGTGATGGCTTTCACCTGAGCAGCCACATCGTGCCAGCCCGAACCAAAGCGCAACATGGCTTTCATCCCCTGGCGCACGCGCATCACCGCATCCTCCAGGCGCGTTCCCTCGTGATCGTCTTCAGGTCCCCCAGCAACATATCCATGGAAAGGTAACCCTAGATCAGGTGAAGCATAATGCCCCCCGATGACCTTCCCCGCACGGCGGGTCTCAGCCATCTCAGCGTGCATCTTCTCATCGCTCAGATAAACTCCGGGGAAGTTCATCATCTCACCCAGGCCAATGATCCCTTCCCAGGTCATGGCCTCAGCCACCTCTTTAGGGCCAATGCTGTCTCCAGGGGTTTCTAGACCTGGGGCGGAAGGTACGCAAGACGGCATTTGCACCCAGACGTGGATCGGCTGAAGTGCAGCTTCATCCACCATGAGGCGCACACCCTTCAATCCGAACACGTTAGCAATTTCATGCGGGTCAACAAACATGCCGGTCGTACCATGCGGAATCACCGCGCGCACAAATTCGGTGACTGTGAGCATCCCTGATTCAATATGCATATGCCCATCGAGCAGACCTGGCACAAGATAACTACCCTGCGCATCAATTACCTGGGTTGTCTGCCCGATTGTATGAGAAGCGTCCGGTCCAACATAGGCGATATGTTCCCCCTTGATGGCGACGTCCGTATTGGGGATGATCTCTCCGGATTGTACACACACCCAACGCCCATTACGGATTACAAGGTCTGCGGGGGCGCGCCCCATGGCTACATCTACCAGAGTTCGGCTAAGCAGAGCATGAGACATCGGTTTATCCTCCATCGGCTAGAACACCCAATCACCATCCTGATCGCGGCCAAGGGCCGCACCCATTGGTCCTTGTCAGGCTTCTAGAACCAATCGCCTGGCTGCCTGGTTATGCTTTTCAATCAGTTGGGACACATCCCGCGTCAGCAGTTGTCCATCTTTGACGATAAACCTTCCACCTACAATGGTGTAATCCACATGTACAGGTGCACAAAATACGACTGCAGCCACAGGGTCATGCCAAGCGCCGGCATAATCCAATCGTTGCAAGTTTATCGCACAGAAATCGGCGCATTTTCCAGGCTCGAGTGAACCCAAATCATTTCGCCCTAGCACTTTAGCGCCACCCAGGGTGGCCAGTTCCAATGCCTGGCGGGCAGTCATTAAAGGTGTTGTTCCGTCTGTTGATAATGAAGCCCCTCTCAATCCAGCCCTGAGCCTGGCCACCAGCATAGCCTGACGCACTTCCTCCAGTAGATGAGAGCCATCATTACTGGCAGAGCCATCCACGCCCAATCCCACCTTTACCCCGGCGGCTACCATGTCCAAAATCGGCGCAATGCCCGAAGCCAAGCGCATATTGGATGTGGGGCAGTGGGCAACGCCACAACCAGAGGCTGCATAAACCCCTATTTCCTGTTCATTGACGTGCACAGAATGGGCAAACCACACATCTGGACCGATCCAATTCAGGCGCTCCATGTAAGCCACGGGTCTGGCCCCAAACATCTCCTGGCAGAATACCTCCTCATCGTGGGTTTCTGCCAAATGGGTATGCAGGTGGACCCCATATTCCCGAGCGAGGGCCGCGCTCTGGCGCATCAGATCAGGCGTTACGCTAAAAGGGGAGCAAGGTGCCAGCACAACCTGAGTCATTGAGCCTGGCTGAGGATCATGATAGGTCTCAATCAAGCGTTGAGCATCACGCAGGATAAAATCCTCATCTTCGACGACAGTATCAGGTGGCAGCCCGCCCTGGCTTTCCCCCAGGCTCATCGAACCACGCGCAGCGTGCAGACGCAATCCAATCCCTCGGGCCGCCTCGATCTCGTCATCCAGCCGCGAACCATTCGGGAAGATATATAAATGATCGGAGGTGGTCGTGCAACCCGACATGGCTAATTCTGCCAGGGCTGTCTGGGTAGAGATATAAATATCCTCTGGCGTCATCCGGGCCCAAATTGGATATAGCGTTTTCAGCCAGTTGAACAGATTGGCATTTTGCGCAGCGGGGACGGCGCGGGTAAGAGTTTGATAAAAATGGTGATGAGTATTGATTAAGCCCGGGAGGACCACATAACCCCGTAAATCCAAAACCTCATCCGCCTCTGCCGGCAGGCTGGCAGTAGGTCCAACCTTCTCGATCAAACCATCCCGAACAAAAAGACCACCGTCAGGGATTTCTCTGCGCTGGTCGTCCATTGTCACCAAGATGGTTGCGTTCTTGACGAGGAGAGTGGTCATGGTGGTTACTCAAATGATCTAATAATTGATGACGAATGATTAGGATATATCCATTTGTCAGACAAATTAAAGTTTACCAGAGAGCAGGCGAAAAGTCAATTGTCAGACAATTTAATCTTAACCCGTACAGGAAACAGGTTCGCAGTTATAATATAGAAAAACCGATCTGGCCCCTTACGATAATGAAAAATTTAACCCTAAGCCTCCTGCAACGCGCCATCGAAATAGCCTGGCATGCTCGCGCACATGGCAACCACCCTTTCGGCGCCCTTCTGGCTGATGAAGACGGCCACATTCTACTTGAAGCAGAAAATACGGTCATCACAGATAAGGATTGTACCGCTCATGCGGAAACAAACCTGGTTCGCCTGGCCTGTCAACGATACACCCCTCAATTCCTGAGTCTCTGCACCCTCTACACCAGCACTGAACCTTGCGCAATGTGCGCTGGAGCCATCTATTGGAGCGGCATTGGCCGTGTTGTCTACGCTCTCAGCGAAGCCCAACTCCGCCAAATTACCGCTAATCATCCCGAAAACCCCACCCTCTCCCTTCCTTGTCGCCAGGTCTTCGCTCAGGGCCAACGGCCAATAATCGTAGAAGGACCGATTGAACTGGCTTCAGCCTTCGCTGTTCATCATGGCTTTTGGGACAAACCCAGGTCCTCAACCGATCTTCCTGACGGATGACTTTCTTCACTGGTTTAAGGTGACAATACAATCCAAAATTTGCCCTCATTGGCGTAACATCCTTTGCTATAATAACAGAAATTTGTCAGACATTTTCAAAGACTCAACTGGATGAAATCGTCTTTAAGGGTCCAATTTACGATATTGATCGCCGCAATCTGCGGCGCTTTATTGATGGGGGCAATACTTCTCCTCATTGTAAAGGCTAACCCACTTATAGCCTACCAAGCCATGCTGCTGGGTCCCTTCAGCAGCATCTACGGGATAACCGAAACACTGGCAAAAGCCACGCCTCTATTGTTAGTGGGTCTGGGGATCATCATTGCCTTTCGTTCTGGCATCTTAAACATCGGGGCCGAAGGCCAGATGATGATCGGCGCGCTCACGGGCACAGCGATTGCTCTCTCATTGCCCAACCTGCCCGGGATAGTCCTCTTGCCTATAACCCTGATGGCTGGTTTCGTTGGAGGCGCCCTATATGGGGCGATCCCAGGAGCTTTGAAAGCCTATCTCAAGGTCAATGAAATCCTCTCCACAATCATGCTCAACGCGATTGCCCAGCAATTGCTCATCTTCCTGCTGCGCGGTGCATTGACTGACCCTACCGAAGTAGCCTATGGCACTGGCTTTCCTCAAACAAAACCACTACCCGAAGCAGCATGGTTGCCGCGCCTGCTACCTCAGACTCGACTACATCTTGGCTTGATTCTGGCAATCCTCCTGGCAATTGGGGTGTATTTCTTTCTATGGCGTACCGTTTTTGGCTATCGCCTGCGAGCAGTCGGAGCAGGTTCCCAAGCGGCGCGCTACTCGGGCATAAAGGTCGAGTTCCATCTGCTCTCAGCCATGATCCTCAGTGGTGGCTTTGCCGGCCTGGCAGGCATTTCGGAAGTTCTGGCTATTCATCACCGTTTGTTAGATGGCGTTACAGCCGGTTATGGCTTCACCGGTATTGTTGCCGCTCTATTTGGCCGATTGCACCCCATCGGGGTTATCCCTGCCTCAATCCTTTTTGGCGCTCTAATGTTGGGCGCGGATATGATGCAACGCGCTGTGGCTATCCCGGCGTCAATTGTCATCACCATACAAGGTTTGATGGTGCTCTTTGTTGTCGGTTCGGATATCTTCATTCGTCGCCCTGAATGGAGCCAGAATTTAATGCAAAAGTTATCCCCCCATCTCCCGAAGAAAGTCAGAGCCTCACTCATTGCCGATCCTAATGAGGAGAATACCTCGTGATCCAGCAATTAATCCAGATCGCCACCATAACCGGCATTTTGGCCACAGGCGTCCGCCTCGCCACGCCTTTCCTCCTCGCAGCGTTAGGTGAGATGTTTGACCAACGCGCTGGAGTATTTAATCTGGGCATTGAGGGAGTGATGATGATGGGGGCATTTACAGGCTTTTGGGTTACATTGAAAACCGGCTCCCCTTGGGTTGGCATCCTGGCCGCGATTGTCACAGGAGCACTGATGGGACTCCTGATGGGCTTGATCAGTGTCACACTCCAAGCCGAACAAGGTATCAGCGGCATTGGATTATATATGTTCGGTGTCGGCCTGGCGGGCTATCTCTTTCGGATTACGGTTGGCTACATCACAAATGTAGAAGGTTTTAAACCCATTCCTATCCCCTGGCTCAGCCAGATCCCAATCTTAGGCACGGTGCTTTTCAACCACAATTGGATGGTATATTTTGCCTTTTTAATGGTGCCCTTTTCCTGGTTTGTCCTGCATAAGACCACCTGGGGATTAAAGATACGCGCCGTGGGTATGACGCCTGAAGCCGTTGACACAGTCGGCCTTAACGTAAATGGTCTGCGGTATGCCTGCCTTGTGATTGGAAGTATCGCAGCCGCAATGGCGGGTGCATTTTTAACCCTGGGACATACCAACATGTACGCAGACAATATTACCGCCGGGCGAGGTTTTATCGCCGTAGCGCTCGTCTATTTCGGGCGCTGGAATCCCTTTGGCATTTTAGGAGGTGCCTTATTCTTCAGTCTCGTTGATGCCTTACAACTCTGGGTCCAGGTGTTGGGGCTGCAAATACCCTATGAATTCGCTGTCATGGCTCCGTATGTCTTCACGATTCTGGCACTCATCATTGCCGCCAGGCGTGTCTGGGAACCTGCAGCTCTGGGCAAACCGTTTAATCGCGAGAGTGGATAGACAATCCAAATCCAAATCATAGAAAGGAGAATGTCCCATGAAAAAGATATCAGTATTTTTATTATTCGTTCTTCTCGCTACTCTGGTCCTTACCGCCTGCGGGGGTCAAGCCCAAACGGGTAAAATACGCATTGCTCTCATCCTACCCAGCACCGTAGACGATCTCTCCTGGAGCCAGGGTATGACTGAGGGCGTTAAGGCGGTTCAGAAGGAGTTAGGAGAAGATAAAGTCGAAGTTGCTATCAGTGAGCGCTTAGGTAACCCGACCGACGCCGGAGCGGCTATCCGCCAGTACGCTTCTCAAGGGTATGATCTGATCATTGCCCATGGATCCCAGTACCAAGCCATTCTGGACGAGATTGCCAAAGAGTTCCCAAAAACCTCCTTCGCCTATGGCACCGGCTTTCAAGCCCACGATAACATCTTCGCCTATGATCCTCAGGCTCAAGAAGGCGCATACCTGCAGGGTATCATCGCCGGCAAATTAACCAAAACCAACATCATTGGCATTGTGGGGCCGATTGAAGCCGGTGATGCCATCAAATACAACGTTGGCTTCCAACAAGGTGTTAAATCCGTCAATCCCCAAGCCGAGGTGCGCATTGCTTATACAGGCTCATTTGGCGATATCGCGAAAGCCTCCGAATTAGCAAAAGCCCATATTGATGCAGGGGCTGATTTCCTGACCGGTACCGCCCAGCAGACAGTGGGCGCCATAAAGGCCGCAGCCGAAAAACCCGGCGTCTACTGGCTGGGCAACGATATGGATCAATCCTCGATTGCACCGGATACTGTGCTCTCAGCCCAGGTCTACGACTGGAAGGGTGTCGTGATGCAAATGGTACAATTCCGCCAGCAAGGCAAATTGGGTGGTGAACATATTGTTCTCTCGCTCAAGGATGGCGGGATCAAGATGTTCTTCAATCCCAGGCTATCCAACGTCATCCCTCAAGATGTCATGAACCTGGTGGAACAGGCTAAGAAAGACATCATAGACGGCAAATTGGTCATCGAACTGCCTAAATAACTTCGTTCCAAACGTTGGGCGGTGATCATACCGCCCAACGTTCCCTTGGGTTGAATTATCGCGGAAGAAAAAGCCCCATGCAAATCCAACAACTGGTCATGAGAGATATCACCAAGCGTTTTCCCGGAGTGGTGGCTAACGATCAGGTCAACCTCGAGGTCAACGCGGGTGAGGTCTTAGCCCTTCTCGGAGAAAACGGGGCCGGTAAATCCACCTTGATGAAAATCCTTTATGGACTTTATCGCCCCGACCAGGGAGAAATACTGATTAATGGAAAAGCGGTGAAAATCCAATCACCACGCGATGCCATGCAATTCATGATTGGAATGGTGCACCAGCACTTCATGTTAGTGCCAACTTTAACCGTGGTTGAGAACATTGTCCTAGGAATGCCCTCAACCCGAGGTCCACTGCTGGACCTCGAGAGGGCTTCCAGGCGCCTACTGGAGCTTTCCCAAAAATATGGCTTACGCGTGGATCCTTCCGCTTATATATGGCAACTCAGTGTTGGTGAACAACAGCGGGTGGAGATCCTCAAGGTGCTTTATCGCGGGGCAGAACTGTTGATTCTGGA
Source organism: Chloroflexota bacterium (assembly GCA_037444705.1). Taxonomy (GTDB): domain Bacteria; phylum Chloroflexota; class Anaerolineae; order Anaerolineales; family UBA4823; genus DATCYX01. The sequence continues at coordinate 6,851 of JBBILY010000154.1, forward strand.
TGAGCCAACTGCCGTGCTCACCCCTCAGGAGGTGGATGAACTCTTCACTGTCCTGCGTGAAATGGTTAAACTGGGGCATAGCATCATCTTTATCAGCCACAAACTAAAAGAAGTAATGAATATCAGTGACCGGGTGATTGTGTTGCGCGCCGGACGTGTCGTGCGTACCTTACGCACCAATGAGACAAATGAACATGAACTGGCATTGTTGATGGTGGGCAGAGAGATTAAAGAGACATCTCTCAGCCCTAAGACACCCGGTGAAGTTGTGCTTGACATTGAAGACCTGGTGGTCCTAAATGACAAAGGCCTGCCGGCCTTACGCGGGTTATCCCTGAAAGTCCACGCCGGGGAAATTGTGGGATTGGCCGGTGTGTCCGGCAATGGACAGAAAGAGTTGGCAGAAGCCATTGCATGCCTGCGC
>JBBILY010000155.1:0-7146 GCA_037444705.1 Chloroflexota bacterium
GCCTTTTGGCAATTTCATTGAAATAGAGGGTCCTGACCCTGCCTGCATCTACACCACCTGCCAAAAATTGGGATTGGACTGGGAAAAACGCATCAGCGAGGGTTACCTCGCCTTGTTTGAACGCTTGAAGGTGGGCTTGGGCCTGTCCTTCCGCGACCTATCCTTTGCCAACTTCGCCGGGATTCAATCCCCGATGCGCAGGCTCAACATTTACCCTGCCGACACTCAGGACATCCGTTATGCCCCGTAACCGCTCATCCTCATTATCTCCCTCACTTGCGCTGGCGAAATCCAACCTGGATGAGAACACCCGCACCCGTACCACGCGGGGATACGCGATTTGTCTAGCCACCACAATCATCTGGTCTACCACCGGGGTGCTCATCCGCCACATCACCCAAAACTACCACATGCCGCCGCTCTTATTAGCCTTTTGGCGCGATTTGCTGGTCAGCGCCGCCCTGGGGTTGGCTTTTACTCTGGCAAAACCCGACCTGTTACGGCTGGAGCGGCGCCATCTCCCCTTTGTGGCACTCTATGGGCTGATTCTATCGTTGTTTAACTCGCTCTGGACCATATCCGTGGCCTATAACGGCGCTGCCGTTTCCACTGTGCTGGCCTATAGTTCCGCGGCCTTCACCGCCCTCCTGGGTTGGCGCATCTATCGCGAGCGCTTAGATGCGGCTAAAAGCCTGGCAGTCGCCCTGAGCATGTTGGGCTGTGTTCTGGTCTCTGGTGCCTACCAGGCGTCTATGTGGAGGCTCAATCTGCTTGGCATCACCACCGGCTTGCTCTCGGGCCTGGGGTTTGCGGCTTATAGCCTGATGGGCAAAGCCTCATCCCTGCGCCACATCAACCCCTGGAGCATGATGGTCTACGGTTTTGGCAGCGCCACGCCCTTCCTGTTGCTTTACAATTTGCTCCCTCTGGGATTGCCCAACGGACTGGCATCCTCCCAACTGTTCTGGCTAGGTCAATCGCTCCCCGCCTGGGGGGCTTTAGCCCTGCTGGCACTGGGCCCCACCGTCGGCGGTTTCGGGCTATACACGGTGAGCATGGGTTATCTTCAAGCCAGCGTGGCGAATCTGATCGCTACCCTGGAACCCGCCATGACCGCTGCACTGGCCTACCTTTTCCTCGGCGAGCGCCTGAACGGCATCCAACTTGTAGGCAGCGCCATGATTCTGGCTGCAGTTATGTTACTGCGCCTGCAGGAGGGGCGCCTGGTGCCAACCCAAAAACAAACGACCCTGATCAGTGGTGACGATTAACCTCAGGAAGCAATCGCCCGCAGTTCTTCTTTCATCCACACCACGCGTTCCACCACGCCATCCTCACCCAATAACCTGGATAGCATGGTTTGCAAATGCAACGGATCGCCACTGGTAAGAAAGCGCGCTGAAGGTTGTGTTTCACCTGGAAGGCGGCGCAGGCCCAGCGACTCCAAAACCCGCCCAACCTGACGCGCTACGGCCGGCGCCGGATCAATCACCCGCACCCGTGAGCCAACAATTTGCTGGATAAGTGGAATCACAAACGGATAGTGGGTACACCCCAAAACCACAGTGTCTATCCCCTGAGCCAACATGGGTTGCAGCGCCTTTTCGAGGATGTGCTGCGTTTCAGGAGTATTCAACTCTCCTGCCTCGATCTGTGCCACCAGCCCAGGGCAGGTATCCTGGAGTAAGGTGACCCCTTGGGCGAAACGCTCTACCACCGAAGCGTAAAGGGCACCCTGGAACGTCGCCGGGGTAGCCAACACCCCTACCACGCCGCTTAGTGTCTGCTCGGCGGCCGGCTTAACCGCAGGTTCCATCCCCACAAAGGGCACTTCAGGGAAGGCCTCCCGCAAAGCGTACAAAGCCGCGGCGGAGGCAGTGTTGCAGGCGACGACGATGATTTTAGCCCCTTGGGAAAGCAGATAACGGGTAATCCCCAGGGCGAACTGACGCACCTCTGCTAACGATCGAGAGCCATATGGCACATGAGCCTGGTCGGCCAGATAAATGAGCGCCTCATGGGGTAGTTGCTGGCGAATGGCGCGCAGTACCGAGAGTCCCCCTACCCCCGAATCGAAAATGCCAATTGGACGATCAGATAGCCCGCCCACCTTTACTCCCGGCTTGCCGCGGCGCGCACAAATTGCCGAAACAGAGCATGCATCTTTTCATCAGATAGCAGACATTCTGGATGCCACTGCACACCCAGCCCAAATGGATGCCCTTCCAGTTCGATAGCCTCGATCAGGCCATCAGGAGCGTAGGCTGTGGCTTTCAAGCCTGGGGCCAACTCGCGAATACCTTGATGATGCAAACTGTTTACCTCGAGCCTGGAACACGCCACTATTTCGGCGAGAAGGCTGTCTGTCTCAACTTCTACAGCATGCGCCAGATAATGGCGCGGTTTGTCAGGATGGTTGTGTTGAAGCGACTGGGGGCGTTGATCCAGCAAATCCTCGTACAGACTACCACCCAGGCCAACGTTGATCACCTGCAACCCACGGCAGATGCCGAAAAACGGGAGGCTATAAGCGATTATCGCCTGCATAAGGTCAAATTCCAGGCGGTCGCGGTCTTCATTAAAGTTCACGGTAGGGTGGAATGTGCCACCATACCTCGAGGGATGGACATCCCCTCCCCCACTGAAGAGCACCCCGTCCAGGCGAGATACCAGATCGTGCAGGCGCTCTCGAGATAGGCCAATCGGTATCAGCAGTGGTATCCCACCTGCCTGCTGAACCGCCTGCACATAGGCCTGGTTCAAGATGATCTTACCTTCTTCCCCCACTTCTGGCTTATATGCGGTGGTGATTCCAATCAGTGGCCCAGACACACGTTTTCGACGATCTGCTGGGGATGAAAAACACCCCAATAGAAAGCGCAACCTCAGGCTTGTGCTTTTCGGGCAGCCCTGCTCCTGGCGCGCTCTTTCAAGAACTCGCTCACTCCTGGTAAAACTGAAATGAAGATGATGGCCAGCACCACCAGGGTGAAGTTATCCTGCACGACCCTCAAGTTGCCAAAGAAATAACCTCCGAAGGTGAACATCACCACCCACAAGATACCCCCGAACATATTATAGGTGATAAAGCGCCCATAAGACATGGCTCCAATCCCAGCCACAAAGGGAGCAAAAGTACGAATGATGGGAATAAAGCGTGCCAGGACAATGGTCTTGCCCCCATGTTTCTCGTAGAAGGCATGGGTTCGATCCAGATATTCCTTCTTCAAAAAACGAATTTCACCGCTAAAGGCGCGAGGCCCGATATAATGCCCAATCCAATAATTGACTGTGTCACCCAGGATAGCAGCCCCAGCAAGCAAGATGAATAACGTCCAGATATTCAACGAACCCAGACCGGCAAAAGTACCAGCGGCAAAAAGGAGTGAATCGCCCGGCAGAAAAGGGGTTACCACCAATCCAGTCTCTAGAAAGATGATTAGGAATAACAGCCCATACGTCCAGGCGCCATAAGTTTGGATGACAACATTCAAATGCTCATCCAGGTGTAAAAATAAATCAATCAGGTTGCCAATTATTTGCATCAATTTCCCTATCTTCTAAAGCATGAGGCGTGGGCACTATGGGCGGAATTATACTATATAGCCCGGCTTACATCGCCCACGGATTGTAAACGGCGCAATTTCCAATTCATCCCCAGTAGAGCCACGAAGCACACAACCACCAGGGATACCAGAGCGTAAGGCGCCAGACGACCCCAGTTCTCCAGCGTATCTGGTGACGCCTGACCAATGGTGCGAGGCAACTCAATAAACACTAACATCAGCGTCAAACCGTTCCACAAGCCGTGAATGAACACTGCTACCAGGTAAATTGCCCCCAGGCGCAGGTAACGATTCTCCCTCCAGGCCGACACCAAAGCCCAACCGGTAAGAGCAGAGGTCAGGACATGCACCACCCCTGTCCCTATGCGGGCAAGAGCCAATCCCGCCCAGGCTTCCCCGCTGGTTGATATTGCCAGGCTCTCCACCAGAGCATACCCCGCCCCGCTCACCGCGCCCGCAGCGAAGCCCTCGGCTGGGCTAAGACCTCGCCCTACCAGCAACCACACCCCTATGGGCTTCAGGGCTTCTTCAACCAGGGGCACCAAAACCGCACCGAAAACCAGCACCGCCAAGATCACCCCCGGTCGCATCAGGTAAGGGCCTATTAAGCGTACCACCATCTCCGGCGAGGTGCGCACCTGATCCAGGTTTTCAAATAGTCGGGTCAATTCCTCTAAAAGTTGCGGCTGGGTAGAAACCCAAACCGACCACCCAGCAATACCCAAAACCAGAAAGGCTATCTCGATCACCATTATCAACGCAGGGGCAATCACCAATCCACTTTCAAAAACGCCCCAGGCGCGCTGAGGTGAGCCTTGAGGCAAGCCCCGCACCGCCAGAAAGACGACCCACAATAACGGAATGACCACAGCCAGCACGTGCAGCGGCGGGAGGAAAAACCACGAGAGCACCTCCTGGCGGGCAACCCAATTCCCTACCCAGATAACTGGCGGCAGCAGAAAGATCAGCCACACGGGGCGCAACCCGCGCGGCCAGGGCAACGGACGCTCAATCCGCCGCCCAAGCAACCGTAACCCCGAGTATCCCACCCCAGGCAAGAGCAAAATACCCATCACGCCACAAGTGGTGGCGATGATAAAAAAGGGCAAAACCGTATCCCCCTGGCGAATATGGCTAAAAGCCTGCACCACACCCACCAAACCAACGCTCAGCGCCACCCCCCATAGCCATAAGACAGCCAGCAAACTCAAACCAAACTGAAGGGCTGAAGGCCAGTGCATTTTCGTTGCGGCAGCGCCTTCAGACTGCAATGGAGTATGAAGTGATGATTGCATCGGCAGCATCCAGAACAGCCCTCTTCAGGTTTATTTTTCCTGAATTTCTACACTTAGAATCTGATCCCCGGGGGGCAGATCCATTGTCAAGGAAGGCTCCCGTGGGGTCAGGCTTTGCACCACCTCCATCCCCGCGATCACCCGCCCGAATATAGTAAAGCCTCCATTCAGGTGCTCGGCAGGGGCTAGGGTGATGAAAAACTGGCTGCCATTGGAATCAGGACCGGCATTAGCCATACCCACCACACCTGGACGATCGAACTTCAGATCAGGGGAAATTTCGTTGATGAAGGCATAGCCCGGACTACCATATCCGGTCCCGCTGGGGTCCCCTGCTTGAGCGACAAAGCCCTTGATAACCCGGTGAAAGGTGACGCCATCATACCAGCCCTGACGCGCCAGAAAGACAAAGTTGTTAACCGCCAGTGGGGCTTTATCGGGAAAGAGTTCAATGGTAATGTCGCCCTTTTCCGTATGCAGGATAGCCACATATTCCCGGCTTACATCAATGATCATCGGTGGACATTGGGTAAATTGTCTCTTCTCCAGCAAGTCCAGGCGCACAACCGTAGACAGGTTAACCAGATTCATAGGGACATTGGCCGGCCAGATCTCCCCATTGTGGAGCAAAAAAGGCGTCCCTGGCATGCCGATTTTAACACCTTCGTCCCAGGCCTTTTGGGCGATGCTGAGCATCCTTTCGCTATATAGATCAGCGCCAAAGCGCGCCGTATCCAACCCCAGTTCAGCCGCCCTCGCCATCAGCCAATCCTGGAACTGTTTTGGAGACAGGTCACGCCAATCGTCCTGGCGCTCGAACAAAAGGTCATGCATCTCCCAAAATTTACCCTGTAAGCCCGCTGCCTCCGCCGCTTGGGTCGCCAGGGCAGCCTTATCGTGCACCGACAACAAGGGGAAATGGCGATAAACAATGCGCACATCATGCGGAAACTCTTTTTGTATGCGCGCCAGCACGGGCGCCAAAGCGGCACACCCCGCTCACTGGAAATCGCCATATTCCACGAAGGTCACGCTCGCATCAGGCGCTCCCTTAACCCACTCGTCGGCACGCAGCGGCGGGAAGAGCGAGGCTTCGGTAGGCCCAGGCGTGGGTTTAGGGCTGATGGCAGTGCAACCGGGTGGAACCGTAGATGCAACCTCAGATGAAGATGCCCCAGGTTGCTTCTCCAAAGCTGGCGTCATGGAAGGGAAGGGAGTAAACGCTGCCGCGGATGTTGGGCTGGGCAGAACCGCTTCTCGCGACCGCCCCTGACAACTGCTGATAAGCAGCGCCAGAAGCCATGTCAACCCAAATATCAAAGAGATGATTTTCTTATTCACTAATGTACAATCCTGTAAAAGTCTCAAGGGATTTTACCGCGAATCGCCCCGCTTTCCGAGCAGATACCACTATGCGTCAGGGTTTCTCGATTGAAAAGGATTCGACCGCCCGCTTTAATTGCTCGTAAGATGACATCCAGGCAATGCGCTTGATGAAATCAACCAGGGTTGGGCTTCGAGCGCGCAAAGTGCGCACTGCTGCCCCCACCGGGTCTTCTCCCGCAGCACCGCCAGGTTGATCGGCGTAAGCTCCATAGAAAGCGAAGTAAGCCTGGTTGAGTTTACGAAAGCGATATCCGTGCTCCCAGAAAAACACCCGCCTTTGCTCCATGTAGGCTTCCGCTTCTTCTATTTGGCCTTGCGCCAACAGTTCATCTACAGTGAGGCGTGTCAGGTGCATTTCCTTATTGAAATCAAAGGCCGCCGATTCAGCCGGGGCCGGCTTCTGCCCAGGCTCAGGTATGGGCGGTGGAGGTGGGACAAGTTCCGGGTAGTAGCGCTCCATCACCGCGCGACCGATCTCCTTCCCGGCAATCGTGGCAGCCGTCTCGTTCATCGTGCGCAATTCCGGACTGCGGTCATAGTTCAGCCCCAAGGGGCGCAGGGTCAGGTAATTGTGGACCCACTCATGCGCCACTACCTCGCTCAACCAGTTTAGATCGCTGGTCTGCATCACCATAGTCGGGTACACACCCACCCCTCCGATTCTGACCACCAGCGATGAAACGTTTAAGGCGCGGTCAACACTCTCTTCCAGCGCTACCTGCTGATCTAACGTTAGGTCTGGGTTGAGGGAGATATTATGATCCTGGCGGATCACATTCCTGGGAGAGACGATCAGAGCCAGAGGCAAAGGGGTGCTATGATATAAAACTGGCGGAAGCGGCTGGCCGCCAAGGGTTAAACCCAACTCAGCAACCACCTGAGAGACCTGGGCCTGCAAC
>JBBILY010000156.1:0-6495 GCA_037444705.1 Chloroflexota bacterium
AGAGGTGCCTGCCATAATCAATCCGACTATTTCATGGTAGATATTGGCCAGGCAGATGCAGCAATTGGTCTTGAATTATTTTCCAGGCACGGGAGAGCCGAAAAGGCTGCTAACTTTGCTCGTCATCAGAATTGGCGCACGCTATTTAATGCCCTGGTCATGTGCTATTTCGCCAATGTGGCTCCAGAGGATGTCGTCGGGTTAATTAATTCAGCCTGCGGCTTGAAGTGGGACATCGCTGAGGCTTTGCAGGTGGGAGAGCGCGGCTGGAATCTAAAGCGCTTGATCAACTTTCGATTGGGGCTTCGGCCCGAGCAGGAACGCTTGCCTAAGGTTTTCTTGCAACCTTTTACAGACGCGGCCGCGGGAACAGGTGGGTTTGTACCTGATATTACTTCAATGATGCAGGCTTATTATCAAGCGCGAGGTTGGGACTTGCAGACCGGCTTTCCCTCTCGCCAAAAGTTGATCGAATTGGGGTTAGGATGGGCGCTTTCCATTGAAGAGGCAGCCTAACCAAGAGCAGGGGTTCAGGAAGGGGTATATGTGGAAATATGTCAGTGTTGCCGAAATGGTAGCCATAGAACGCGAAGCCGACGCCAGTGGGTGGACGTATGCCAAAATGATGGAGTGGGCGGGCAAAGGCTTGGCAGAGGTAGTGCATCAAATCTACTATCCTTCAGGTGAGCGAACGGTGCTAGGTTTGATTGGTTCGGGCAATAATGGTGGAGATACCCTGGTGGCACTTTCCTTGCTGGCGCAATGGGGTTGGCATGCAAGCGCTTATCTTGTCCGCCCCCGGCCAGAGGATGATCCTTTGGTTGCCCGTCTGAAGCAAGCCGGGGGAAGATGCTATCAAGCCGTAGATGACCCAGACTATCGCGTATTTAAAGCACAGTTGGCTGCGCATCGTGTTATTCTAGATGGCGTTTTGGGCACTGGGGTGCGTTTGCCTTTGAAGAAAGAAGTGGCTGAGGTGCTCGCCCTTGCCCGACAAACACTGGCAAATCTGAAAGATACCCATGTGGTGGCCGTGGATTGCCCCTCGGGGGTGGATTGCGATAGTGGCCAGGCGGCGCCTGAATGTATCCCGGCTGAATTGACCGTGACCATGGCCGCGGCGAAAAGGGGGTTATTCCAGTTCCCTGCTTATAACCTGGTGGGTGATCTGCGTTTCGTGGGGATAGGCTTGGGAGTGGAAGCTCCTTATCCCGCGGCGTGGCATGCTATCACACGCTTCGTTCCAGATAAGGATTGGGTGTGTCAAGTGTTACCTCCACGGCCTTTAGATGCCCACAAGGGTACCTTTGGCACAGCGCTGGTAGTGGCCGGGTCACTGAATTATACGGGGGCGGCTTTGCTGGCTGGGGAAGCGGCGTATCGAAGCGGCGCCGGGCTGGTTACGCTGGCTATACCAGAGCCTTTGCATGCCCCCCTTGCCGGACGTTTTCCTGAAGCGACCTGGATACTTCTGCCTGAAGATGAGGGCGTCATCTCCGAACATGCAGCCAGGGTAATTTGGGAGAATTTGGGGCGGGCGACGGCTCTCTTGATTGGCCCTGGCTTCGGACTCAAAGCCACAACAGGTAAATTTATCTCTAGTTTGCTCAAGGGAAAACAGGTGGCGCGTCCAGGAATGGGGCTGATCCCGTCAGCCGAGTCAGGGAATCAAGGGGAAGAGGCGCCTTTGTTACCGCCTCTCGTTATTGATGCAGACGCGTTAAAACTCCTGGCCCAAATTCCTGGGTGGTTCAGGCAAATTCCTGGGTCAGCTGTATTAACCCCTCATCCGGGAGAAATGTCGGTTCTCAGCGGGTTGAGCACGAAAGAAATACAGGCTAATCGCCTTGAAATTGCGGAACGTTATGCCAGAGAATGGGGACATGTGGTTGTCCTGAAGGGGGCTTTTACTGTGGTAGCAGCACCTGATGGCCAAACGGCGATTATTCCGGTAGCCTCTCCAGCCTTAGCCCGTGCCGGCTCAGGCGATGTTTTAGCGGGATTGATTGTTGGCCTGAGAGCACAGGGTGTAGAGCCTTTCCCAGCAGCAGTGGCAGGGGCTTGGATTCACGCTCAGGCGGGTCTTCGGGCAGCCAAGTCTCTTGGCAGCACAGCAAGCGTACTTGCCGGGGATATCCTGCGAGGGGTGCTGGATGTTATGAGAGAGTTAGTATGAAATTTGAAAATCCATACTTCCACGAAATGGATCAGCCATGCTATAATTGCGCTAACTTACCGCAGGCGTCTAGTGGTGATATTAAATCTGTTATGACTGAACTAATGCTTGTTTTCCTGAATATCAATGACAACAATAGAAGTGCACCAACGCGCCGGGTGGAGAGGTGCAGGCTGTCTCTCGGGTAAGTTTTATGGGTGCTGCACGATCGCCCGACGCTTTGTGCGGAGGGCGATTTTTTTTGAGGCGCTTAGCCATTTAGTCTTTATGGAGGTTTCAAACTATGTATAAAACTCATACCTGCGGTGAATTGCGAGCAGAGCATGTAGGCCAGAAAGTAATCCTGGCCGGCTGGGTGCATCGGCGACGCGACCACGGTGGGGTTACATTCATAGACTTGCGCGATCGTTTTGGGCTGGTGCAGGTAGTGGCCAACCCAGAGATTTCACCTCAGGCGCACCAGGCGGCGGAACCAGTGCGCATGGAATGGGTGATTCAGGTAATAGGCGTCGTGAGACGCCGTCCCGCGGGTGCGGAAAACCCAAAACTTGCAACCGGTGAAGTCGAGGTGGAAGCCCAAGAGATACGGGTGCTCAACCCATCGAAAACCCCTCCATTCCTCATTAACCGAGATGAGGAACCGGATGAAAACACCCGCCTCCGTTATCGGTATTTGGATCTGAGACGAGAAAGAATGTTGCGCAATCTGGAATTGCGCCATCGGGTAGTGAAATTCATCCGAGATTATTTGGATGCTCGCGGCTTTCTTGAAATTGAAACCCCCATACTGTTCAAGCCCACCCCTGAGGGTGCGCGCGATTATCTTGTGCCATCGCGACTTCATCCGGGCGAGTTTTATGCCCTCCCCCAATCACCTCAACAACTCAAACAATTGCTCATGGTGGCAGGTGTGGAGCGCTATTTTCAAATCGCGCGTTGTTTTAGAGATGAAGACCAACGTGGCGATCGGCAACCAGAGTTCACCCAACTGGATATCGAGATGTCCTTTGTGGAACGTGAGGACGTGATGAATCTGGTTGAAGACTTGTTCACGCAACTCGTAGCCATGGTTGTGCCTCACAAACGACTGTTGGCTAGTCCATTCCCTCGTCTCACCTATGCCGAAGCCATGGAGCGCTTTGGCAAAGATAACCCCGACCTGCGCTATGGTATGGAATTGAAAAACATCACCGACCTGGCAGCAGATTGTGGCTTTAAGGTGTTTGAAAGTGTCGTCGCCAATGGTGGGCACGTGCGAGGCATCAATGCTCAAGGATTAGGGGATTACAGCCGGGCGCAAATTGACGAACTGACGGAGTTCGTCAAGCAATATGGCGCAAAAGGTTTAGCGTACCTGGCTATTTCTTCATCTGGGGAGCAACGCTCATCTTTTGCTAAATTTATCGCCCCAGATAAATTGCAGGTTATTCTTGAAAGGTTCGAAGCCAAACCCGGAGACTTGCTGTTATTCGTAGCGGACAAACCTGCGGTAGTGTTTGAGGCGCTGGGTCGCTTAAGAGTACACCTGGCTGAACGTTTGGGTCTGGCTGATCCGGACTTACTGGCGTTTTGTTGGGTGATTGATTTTCCGTTTGTCACGTGGAATGAAGAGGAGGGTCGGTGGGACCCCAGTCACCATTTATTCACTGCACCGATGCCTGAAGATATACCCTTGCTCGACATTGACCCCTCACGAGCGCGCGGGCAACAGTATGATTTGGTGCTTAACAACTACGAAGTCGGAGGGGGCTCAATTCGGATTCACGACCGCGCCCTTCAGGAAAAGGTGTTTAAACTCATTGGCCTGGATATCGAGGTGGCTCGTCAGCGCTTTGGCCACATGTTAGAAGCCTTCGAATATGGAACACCGCCCCACGGTGGCATCGCTCCTGGAATTGACCGCATCTGTATGATTCTGGCGGGCGAGCCTAACATTCGTGAAGTCATCGCCTTCCCGAAGAACCAAGCAGCCCGTGACGTTATGGGGAATGCGCCTTCGCCAGTAGATGAAGAACAACTCAAAGAACTGCATATCAGGTTAGATCTTGAAGCGGTGAAACCAGGATAATGCGTCTTACAGAAAATTTTTAATCAAAAATCACCTACACATGGCAGGTTATTTATGGTATAAAATAATCACCCTACTGTGTGCGTGATGCTCGCAAACCGGTTTTGAGCCAACACTCATTATTGGGGACTCGATCTTGCGGGTGTGACGCGATAGGCAATAGCCAAGGCGGAGCATTCGGGTAGGGTCCCAACCTGCGAAGGCAGGTTCAAAACTTCGCAGCACACGGCACAGTGGGGTGTTCGATTCTGAACCGCACTTGTTGTGGGAACAGAATTCAGACACCTCCTCAGACAATTGTTCTGGGGAGGTGTCGTGTTTTATGTTTGCACCAGGATCCAAAAGAGAAAGCCAGCGAGTATTGCCATTACTGCTCCAAACAGGAAGGGTGCTTGAGCACCTAAGCCATTCCAGGAGCCCAGTCCTTGCCAAAGGATGCCTGCGATGACCGAGGCGGGCAGATTTGTCAGGCCAATAGCCGCGTGATAAAGGCCATAGGCACTTCCCCTTTGTTCCTGAGGGACCAGGTCGGCTATAAGGGCTTTGGCAACACCCTCTGTTGTGGCATAGTAGAAGCCATAAATTCCAAAAAGCACCCATACTTGCCAGCCGGCACGTGCCAATGCCAATCCTAAATAAATCAACCCATAAACCAACCAACCGGTCAGGATCAGACGCCGACGCCCGATTTTGTCTGAGAGAGAACCGGCAGGGCTTGAGAGGAGCGAGTATACTGCGTTGAAGGTGAGCAACATCCCCATGATCTGCAGGATACCCAAACCTCGTTCCTGAGCGCGCAGAATGATGAAGGAATCAGATGAGTTCCCTAAAGTAAAAACCACCATCACCCCCAGGAATGAGAGAAAGCGCTTGTCTAACTTCTTCCAGTTGCGGATTTTGAGGGAGGCTTGAGAATTTGAGGTAGATAAGGTTTCAATATCACGCGCGCCAAGCATCAAAACCAGCACTGCTAAGAAAGCCGGGATAATGCTGGCTAGAACAATCCATTGAAAAGTGCTCCGAGTGAGTTGAGAGACCCCTGCCTGGTGATACCATATGATCGAGGCAGCAATTGCTACCCCGACAAAGGCGGCGGCGGTATCTCCAGCCCGGTGCAGGCCAAATGCGAATCCGTGTTGATTAGCCGTTGTGCTGCCGGCCAGAAGTGCATCGCGTGGGGCTGTGCGAATGCCTTTCCCCAGGCGATCTACGAAGCGAACACCCAAGACCCAGAACCAGTTTGTGGCCAAATATAAAAATGGTTTAGCCAGAGTTGAAAGGCCATAACCTGCCGCTGCCAGCGCTTTCCGCTGCCCCAGGCGATCTGAGAGCGCGCCGGAATACACTTTCATCAGGCTGGCCGTTGTCTCAGCCACACCGTCAATCAGACCGATGGCTGTGGTGCGTACCCCCAGGACGTAGAATAAAAACAATGGCAGGAGGTTATTCAACATCTCGGAGGAGATGTCTGTAAGAAACGAGGTGATAGAAAGTACCCACACATTCGAGTGCAGTTGCCGAGCGCGATGAAGTGCCTTGATGATCACACACGACTCCTTCCTGGGATGGATACTTCAGGGGAAAAGACGACGAGCCTTAACCTCAGCCACTGCATCGTCGCGATAGCGATACAGGCGCGCCGGGCGACCTTCGCCAACACGGCGATGGGGCGTGGGTTCGATAATCCCCGATTCCAACATCCGTCGCCTGAAGTTACGTTTATCTAATTTTTCTCCCAGGATTACTTCATAGGTATGCTGAATTTCGGTCAGGGTGAATTCTGAGGGAAGCAATTCGAAGCCGACAGCAGTGTATTCTAATTTGTAGCGCAAGCGGCGGAGTGCATAAGCAATAATTTCGGCATGGTCAAAGGCCAAGGGTGGCAATTGATCCACAGGAAACCAGCGCGCTTGACAGGCATCACTGCCACCTTCGCGCCGCATGGGAGCGTCGGCTGGGATCAAGGCAAAATAGGCTACAGTGACCACCCTCCCACGCGGGTCTCGACCGGGGTCTCCATAAGTATAAAGTTGTTCCAGATAAGCTCCTTTAACCCCGGTCTCCTCTTCGAGTTCTCTGGCGGCGGCCTCCTCCAAAGATTCCTCCATGTTGACAAACCCTCCCGGAAGGGCCCAACAACCTGCATAAGGTTCGCTGGCACGTTGGATCAGTAATACCTGTAGACGATTGTCGCGTAAAGTAAAGATGACAACGTCTACAGTGAGAGCGGGGCGAGGGTGCTCATAGACAT
>JBBILY010000156.1:6580-7054 GCA_037444705.1 Chloroflexota bacterium
GTGCGACTGCCATATCGTCCAACGCCAGCCCAAGGTTGATGGCTAGAATGCGTTCGTCTGGCCGTTCGCGAGCAGGTTTTGTCCCAACTACGATCTCGCCTAGGTCGGCATATGGGTTAGGCGTATGTTGGAAATAACCTATACCGCGATAGTACTGGAATTGAGAGTGGTCATCGGTGCTGATCTTGTCCATTTGAGCCATGGCTTCAGGGGTCCAGTAAGAGTCGAAGTCCACCGCGCTACCGAAACCGCCAGGCTTGAGCCAGTCCTTTTGAATGGTGGGAGTGGGGTGCTTTAATATAGGCCCGGAAGTGACTACTATATCGCTTTCGATCACAGCCTGTCGCGGATTATTGACCCCGACGATCTCCACCCCCAGTTTCTCGGACATTTCTTCGACAAAACGCTTTTGCACCACAGGGACAATGTCGTAGGAGTAGAAAAAGATGATCCGCAAAAAAAAAAAAAAAACAT
>JBBILY010000157.1:0-6799 GCA_037444705.1 Chloroflexota bacterium
CCGGAGTTCTCCTGCCGATCAACTATTCTTTTGTTAAAGTGTCAGGTGGCTAGAACTGAGACTGCCTCAGGTTTAGCGGAATTCAGCTTTCCATATGCCGAATCACGGCCTCGCCAAACTCAGAGCATTTAAGCAATGTAGCCCCATCCATCAGGCGGTGGAAGTCATAGGTAACCGTTTTGGCGGCGATTGCCCCTTCCATGCCTTTGATAATTAATTGTGCGGCTTCGCGCCAGCCGATATAGTTGAACATCATTTCACCGGAGAGGATAACCGAACCCGGGTTCACCATATCCTTGTCGGCATACTTGGGGGCAGTGCCATGGGTGGCTTCAAAGACGGCATGGCCGCTGGTGTAGTTGATATTTCCCCCGGGTGCAATGCCAATCCCGCCCACCTGGGCAGCCAGGGCATCGGAGAGGTAGTCGCCGTTCAGGTTCATCGTGGCTAAAACATCAAATTCGCGCGCTCGGGTGATGGTTTGCTGGAAGACGATGTCGGCAATCACATCCTTAATCAAGAGTTTGCCTGCTTTAAGCGCTGCCTCTTGCTCGGCGTTGGCGGCCTCTTCGCCCTTCTGCTCACGTGTGCGTTCCCATTGCGCCCAGGTATAGACGCGATCGCCAAACTCCTTTTCTGCCACCTCATAGCCCCAATTGCGGAAGGAGCCCTCGGTGTATTTCATGATATTGCCTTTATGCACCAGGGTTACACTGCGTCGCTTGTTATCCAGCGCCCATTGGATGGCAGCCCGCACCAGACGATAAGTGCCTTCTTTGGAGATAGGTTTAATGCCAATTCCTGCCGTCTCGGGAAAACGAATTTTGGCATATTCTTGAGGGAAATGTTCCTTCAACAATGCTAAGAAACGCCGGTTTTCTTCGCTGCCATATTCAAATTCGATGCCGGTATAAATGTCTTCGGTGTTCTCGCGGAAAACCACCATATCCACATATTCCGGGTGCTTAACTGGCGAGGGCACACCGTTGAAATAGCGCACCGGGCGCTGGCAGACATAGAGGTCTAACGCCTTGCGTAGCGCGACGTTGAGGGAGCGGATGCCCCCGCCGACGGGGGTAGTTAAAGGGCCTTTGATACCCACCACAAATTCACGGAAGGCTTCGATCGTCTCCTCGGGCAACCATGTGCCAAAATTGTGATAGGCCTTTTCACCCGCGTAAACTTCCATCCAATACACTTTGCGCCTGCCGTTATAGGCTTTTTCTACCGCGGCATCGAATACACGCCGTGCTGCCCGCCATATGTCTCTGCCGGTGCCATCTCCTTCAACAAAGGGGATGATTGGGTTATCGGGCACCTGTAATACCCCATTCTGAACGCTAATTTTCTCGCCGCCGGCTGGAATTTGAATGGTTTTATATTGCATGAGATACTCCTAAATTATGTTTTATGATGATGATAACCTGTGTTCGGCCTTTACCATAAAGGCGTCAGAGCTTGAATGGCATCAGCGATGGCTGTTCACCCAATTGATAAGGATGATGTCTCTGCGCTTAGGGAATGCGATAGCCAGAGGGATAATGTACTTATGAACCAATGAGGTGAAGGAAATTATAGCAAATTGATTGGCTTAGACAATGTGACAATTGTCAGTTGCTTTACGTTAATAATAAGCATCTATTCTTACCTGAAGCGGGCTCATCAAAGCCTTCATGCTATAATTATTTCCGACTCACACACATTGGCTGTAGCGCTATCTAGGCGCGGTGAGATGAACATTTTTGCAAGTATGCGGAGCATACGGATAACCTGCTAGCGTATAAGTTATCAAGGAAGACCATGACACTCGAAAAAGACACCCCTCGCATAACCTCCGCCAAGGAAGATGGTAAGGCCTGGCATGCTCGAGGCCCTGAAGAGGTTTTACGTAACCTGAAGACAAGCGAAAAAGGCCTGACCTCCGCCGAGGCAGAACGTCGGCTGCAGGAATATGGGCCAAACGCCCTGGTGGAGACGCCGCCCCCCTCGTTTTTAAAGATGCTCTTAGATCAGTTCAACAACTTCGTGGTCATCATGCTGATTGTGGCGGCGCTGATCTCGGCTTTTTTGGGCGAATGGGTCGATTCGGCGGCGATCCTGGCCATTGTGGTTTTAAACGCCACCCTGGGCGTTATCCAGGAGCGGCGTGCTGAACGGG
Source organism: Chloroflexota bacterium (assembly GCA_037444705.1). GTDB lineage: Bacteria > Chloroflexota > Anaerolineae > Anaerolineales > UBA4823 > DATCYX01. The sequence goes on from JBBILY010000157.1 coordinate 2,159, forward strand.
CGCTGGCGGCCTTGCGTAAACTGGCCGCGCCCGAAGCGCATGTGATTCGGGATGGCTCGCGTCAGGTGATCCCGGCTGCCCAACTGGTGCCGGGGGATGTGGTGATCCTGGAGGCCGGGAACTATGTGCCCGCCGATGTCCGCCTGCTTGAGGCGGTCAATTTGCGCATAGATGAATCGGCCCTCACGGGCGAGTCGCATCCGGCTCACAAAGACGCCAGTGCGATTTTGAAAGAAGATCTGCTGATCGGGGATCGAAAGAACACCGCCTTTATGGGGACTTTAGTGACGTACGGCCGTGGGCGAGGGGTGGTGGTCGCTACAGGCATGCACACCCAAATTGGCATGATTGCCGAGATGCTCCAGTCCATGGAGCAAGAGTCTACACCACTGCAACGCCGCCTGGATCAATTGGGTAAAACCCTGGGTTGGGGAGCTCTCTTCATCTGCGCTCTGGTTTTCGTCATTGGCTGGGTACGCGGGCATGAACCGCTGGATATGTTTATGATCGCTGTCGGCCTGGCGATCGCGGCCGTGCCCGAAGGTTTGCCGGCTGTGGTGACCATTACCCTGGCGCTGGGAATGCGGGAGATGATCAAGCGCCATGCTTTGATCCGTCGTCTGTCATCGGTTGAGACCCTGGGCTCAGCCACAACCATTTGTACGGATAAAACTGGCACCCTCACGCAAAACCAAATGACCGTCACACGCCTGTGGGTGGATGGGCAGTTTATCGAAGTCAGCGGGACTGGCTACAACCCGCATGGCGAGTTCCTGGTGGACGGCAAAGTGGTGGACCCAACTCAGTACCAGGCGGCTCTGACTGCTTTATGGATCGCCACTCTGAACAATGATGCCGAGTTGGAAATTGCGGGTGCCACGAACGGACGCACAACCTATCGGGTCATTGGGGACCCTACCGAGGGTGCCATGATTGTGGCTGCAGCCAAAGCCGGGGCGCGTAAGGATGATCTGAATGCGGATTACCCCCGCGTCCAGGAAGTGCCCTTTGATGCTACCCGCAAGCGCATGGTCACCATCCATGCCCTGAGTAATCCCCGCCCAGAAGATATATCCCCCTTTGATGGCCGAGAAAAGCCACAGGGGTATGTGATCACCGTCAAAGGCGCGCCGGATCTTGTCCTGGATCTGTGCAGCCGTTATCAACGCATGGACGATGTGGCTGTCCCATTGGATGAAGCGACGCGCATGCGTATCCTGGCAGCCAACGATCAGATGACCCAGGATGCTTTGCGCGTGCTGGCGGTGGCTTATCGCGTCACCCCGGATTTCCCCAATGTGGATGATCTGGAAACCCTGGAGAAAGACCTGATCTTTGTGGGTCTAATTGGCATGATTGACCCTCCGCGGCCAGAGGTGATCACTGCCCTGGAAAAGGCGCGCCAGGCGGGCATCCGTACCGTGATGATCACCGGCGATTATCCCAACACGGCGCGCGCCATCGCCGAGGCCATTGGTCTCATGCGCCCTGGTCATCGCGTGATCACGGGTGGCGACCTGGACATGATGGACGATGCCACCTTGCAGCAGGAGATCGCTTATGTAGATGTGTTTGCGCGCGTCTCTCCGCAGCACAAGTTGCGTATTGTGGAGGCGTTGCGCGCCCGTGGCGAGGTGGTGGCGATGACCGGCGATGGAGTCAACGACGCCCCTTCTATTAAGCGCGCCGACATCGGGGTTGCCATGGGCATCACTGGCACAGATGTGGCCAAAGAAAGCGCCGACATGGTCTTGACCGATGATAACTATGCCAGCATTGTGGCTGCGGTGGAGCAGGGGCGCATCATCTACGCCAACATTCGCAAGTTTATCTTCTTCCTGCTCTCGTCTAACGTGGCTGAGATCATGATCATCTTCCTGGCTACCCTGGCCGGTTTGCCCACACCGCTGACGGTGATCCAACTCTTGTGGCTTAATCTGATTACAGATGGAGCCCCGGCTCTGGCTTTGGCTATGGAGAAAGGCGACCCGGACGAAATGCGTCGTCCACCCAGGCCACCCAGCGAGCCGATTATCAATGCCACCATGCGTCTGGGCATTCTGATTCAAACCATCACCCAGACGGGCGCCACTTTGCTAGCATTTGCATTAGGGTTGCTCTGGCATCTGGCTCAGGGAGACGTTCTTCCCCCTGGAGCCAACCCCCTGGTGTTCCTCCTGAAGTACGATTGGCGCAACGTAGATGTGCAAACAGCAGAGACCATGGCGTTTGTTACCCTTTCGCTGTGCGAATTGTTCCGCGCCTACACGGTGCGTTCTGAGAAAGCCTCGCTCTTTCGGCTGGGTGTCTTCTCCAATCGCTACATGCAATTTGCCGTTGGCTTTTCAATCGTGTTGCTGCTGGCGGTGGTAAACGTGCCTTTCCTGCAGCCGATATTCAACACCCATTTTCTGAAACCGATTGAGTGGGCGGTAGTGTTAGGGCTGGCGCTCATTCCGGCTATTTCGGAGGAGATCACCAAGGCTTATCTGCGCTGGCGTGAGCGCCCCAAGATGATGGGTTAGGATTGGTAGATGACAGATATAAAAGTCAGTGCGAGCGCTGAAGAAGTGCGTCGAGCGCTACGACAATGGGCCACAGGGGTAACTGTGGTTTCGGCTCAATTCCAGGGTCGCAAGCATGGTATGACGGTCAGTTCGTTCACCTCGCTCTCGCTCGAACCACCGCTGGTGCTGGTCTCCTTGGAACAGAGCACTCACACACATCAACTGGTGCAACAGGCGGGTCATTTTGGGGTGACTATCCTGGGCCAGAGCCAACGCCAGATCTCTGAACGCTTTGCAGGCCGCCTCACTGAAAGCGGGGATCGTTTCCAGGGCTTGGAGACCTTTACCCTGGTCTCTGGTGCGCCGTTGCTCGTACAAGGTCTGACCTGGTTTGATTGTCGGGTGGTAGCCACCTATCCTGCAGGCACCCATACCGTCTTCATTGGTGAGGTTCTCGCTGTCCGCGATGAAGCCAAGGAGCCACCCCTGATTTATTACAATCGTGATTATCGAGAGATCACGCTGGCGCGGAGGAAGCGCAAGGCTGAAACAGTCCGGCGTCGCTCACCCTGAACGAGCCTTTCCTTGCGCTTTCGTTCCTGCGCGGGGAAGATTTCTATGGAAAAGTTAACCCCTGAAGAACGCTCGATCTTGCTGCGTTTGGCGCGTGAGGCAATTGAAGACGCAGTCAATGGTCGCCCACTAAAAGCGTTAGATTTGGAGAGCCTGCCCCCGGCTTTGCGCCAGCCAGGGGCGACGTTTGTCACCCTCACTCGACAAGGCGAGTTACGGGGTTGTATTGGAGCCTTAGAAGCCTATCAACCCCTGGCTGAAGATGTGCGCGAGCATGCTGTCGGGGCTGCATTACAAGATTATCGTTTTCCCCCAGTGCAGCCTCAAGAACTGCCTGAAACCAAGATCGAGATATCGCGCCTCACTCCGCCACAACCTTTGCATTACGAGACCCCCGAGCAATTGCTGAACCTCTTACGTCCAGGTATAGATGGGGTAATCCTGCGCGATGGTTTACAGCGCGCCACCTTTTTGCCTCAGGTTTGGGAGAAACTCCCCGATGCGAAAGACTTTCTGGATCATTTATGCCTAAAGATGGGAGCACCTGCTAGCCTGTGGCGCCACAAACGCTTACAAGTGTATATCTATCAAGTGGAAGAATTTCATGAAGAGGAGCGGGATTAAATAAAAGGCCGCTTGAAAGGGGATGGGATTACACCTGCAGGTAGTGCTCCACGTTGAGCACAAATAATGTGGCGCGTTTTGCCCCTTCCTGAGGCGGGGGAGTGGTATGCTGACGCAGGATTTGGATCGCCTCTTCGAGGCGATGGTCCTCCACGCCAATCAACAGGGTGCTGTTACCGCGGCGTAGGAAAGCGCCGGTAGAGGCAATGCGGGTTACGCGGAGCCCAGCCTGGACTAAAGCCTGGGAAACCGCTTCATTATCGTGATCTCCAATAATGGCAATGATCATCTTCATCGTCAAAACTCCTCAAAGTGCTCTACCGAAAGGGCAAACACGGTGGCTCCTCCCACTGTGATAGGCGTAGCCACGGGAATAGGCAGGGGCGCTCCTTCCAGAGGGGTTGAAATATATTCCACCCGTTGGTGACAGTTCTCCTGGATCAGGCTGAGTGCCAAATCCTCTCGATCCTTACTCGATCCAATTAGCAAGGTGGTGTTGCGGTGCCCCAAAAATCCCCCGCTGCTCGCCAGTTCGACGACATAGAAGCCGGCCTGGCTAAGCGCACGGCTGGTGCGGAGCATATCCTGAGCCTGCACAACCGCCAGGATCAAACGCTGGATGGATAGAGGGGAGGCTTGATTGGTATGTGGGATATCCATTCTTACCACCTGTTTGGCTGGTTCAGCAATCTACCTTAACAAATCCATGCTTAATCCAACGACACGATTTGAGGCCTGGGGTCGGTTATGGTCACAGATTGTTCGTTGGGGAAAGAGATCATCGTGCTCTCCCGTTGGCGCAATACCGTTAATCCCTGAAATTTTACCGTAACTGGCCAGGGAAAGGGGTTCATTCCAGAAAGAAACAGGCGTGTGGCGGAATAAATGCGCACGCCTAGCGTCTCCAGAAATAATCCTACAGGCGCCAAACCAGACA
>JBBILY010000158.1:0-6733 GCA_037444705.1 Chloroflexota bacterium
ACTGCCAGCCATTGTAGTTGACGAACACAAAGAAAAAGTCACCTTTAATACTCAAGGTGACCTGACCACTGCACTAGAAACCTTTTATGAACGCTACCTGGCTGATGATGTAGATGCCTTTGCCCTCAAACCCCCATATGCTGAGGGCTTCTTCTGCATGTTGGAAACGCTACGCCAAACCCCCAAACAATGGGTTAAAGGCCAGGTCACTGGCCCGATTAGTTTCGGCCTCACGGTCACCGACCAGGACCTGCGCGCCAGCCTCTACAACGAAATGCTAGCCGATGTCATCGTGAAAAATGCAGCGATGAACGCCCGCTGGCAAATCCGTCAACTCAAAGCCTTGAATAAGCAAGTGATTATCTTTGTGGATGAACCCTATATGGCTTCATTTGGCTCTGCCTTCATTAGCCTGAGCCGAGAGCAGGTAATCTCCATGCTAAATGAAATCTTCGCGGCCATTCATCTCGAAGGCGGGTTAGCAGGCGTTCATTGTTGCGCCAACACCGACTGGTCTGTGCTTCTTGAAACTGAGGTGGACATTTTGAACCTGGATGCCTACGGCTATCTGGAGAATCTAGCCCTCTTTCCTGCCGAACTGCGTCGCTTTCTGGATCGGGGCGGTATTATAGCCTGGGGCATTGTTCCCAACACTGAGGCCATCTACCAAGTCACCGCGCTTGATCTGGCGAGGCGTTTATCTCAGGGATTCAGGTTGATCGCTGAGAAAGCCCAAGGGCGTGGGGTGGCAATCTCAACGGAGGAGGTAGCAAGCCGTGGACTTCTGACCCCCAGTTGTGGCTTAGGCGCTGCGAGCGAGACTGTGTCCGAAAAGGTCCTAAAAACCCTTAGCGACGTAGCAAATATCCTGCGTGACAAGATGAAGATTTAAAACATCAGGAAAGGATGCGTTTCATCATCCCCGCGACTGCCTGATACACCGGGGAGTTGGCGTCCATCTCCACCAAGGGACGCCCGCTGAACTCGAATTCAGCCATTTCATCCATCTCGGGCACGACACCCAACAGGGGTATATCCAGTCGCTGAATACGCTCATGCAGGGCAGGCGGGATCTCACCAGCCAGGCGATTGAGCACCAGATATGCGTTCTCAATGCGAATATCTACCTCTTTTCGATAGGAGGCAATGCGTTCCGCTGCTATCAGCCCGCGTTGTGTGGGATCGCTGACAATGATCAGGTGTTGAACATCGCGGGTGGTGCGACGGCTCAGATGTTCCATTCCCGCCTCGTTATCAATGACCACATAGTTATAGTTACGGCTGATCGAATCGATGACCTCACGTAAGTTGTGGTTCACGGCACAATAGCAGCCGGGTCCCTCAGGCCGTCCCATGGCAATCAAGTCGAAATGATTCCCCTCCGCCAGCGAGGAGCGAATTTGGTAATCCATATAATCTCGCTTTGTGAACCCACCAGGCAGGCTGCCCATGGCCGCTCCCCCCATCGCCAGGGACTCTTTGACCTGCGCCAGCATCTCCTCCCGAATATCCCCCACCGTCCACTCCAACTCCAGGCCTAAAACCACGTTCAGGTTGCTGCTTGGGTCTGCATCTATGGCTAACACCGGCCCAAGATGGTTATTCACCAGATATTTGATCACCATGGCGGCAATGGTAGTTTTACCCACCCCGCCTTTACCTGCAAGTGCTATGGTTGTCGTCATGTCATAACTCCTTCTACCTCTAACCTAGCCCGCTATCTGACCTGAAAGCATTTCAGCCATCTTTTCCGCAGCCTGGCGTAAGGCTGGAACGTAGTCGTAAACTGGCACCCCCAGACGGTCGGCTTCCTGAACCCGTTCATCTGCTGGTAGCACACCTAACACGGGTAACCCTGGTGTTTCAGCCTCCAGAAAGGCCGCCTCTTCAGCATGGCGAACTTTGTTACCCACCAGCCACAAACGTTTCAGGCCAATATCATACGCCAGTTTCTTAATTTGAGCCGCTGTCCCCAGGCTACGCCGAGTGGGCTCCACCACGATCAGCATGGCTTCCACAAAATCCACTGTGGCCCGCCCCAAGTGCTCAACACCGGCATACATGTCTAAAATAAGCACATCGTCTTTACGAAAAAGCAAATGAGTAAAAAGCGTCTTCAGCAAGGCGCTTTCCGGACAAATACAGCCCGAACCGCCGCTATCCACCGCCCCCATCTCCAGCAGACGCACATTGCGATACGTCACGCTAAAGCGTTCCGGAATGTCATCCACACGTGGATTCAAGGTAAAAAATCCCCCAATTGTCCCAGGCCTGGCGCCGGTGCGTTCATAAATCAAATCCTCCATCTCTGCGATTGGTCGCAACTGTGCCCGCAGTTCCTGGGGGAAACCTAACGCCGCCGCCAGACAAGGTGAAGGATCTGCGTCAACCGCCAGCACCTGCCTGCCTGCATTCGCATAAACCTGCGCCAACAATGCCGCTAGCGTGGTTTTCCCCACGCCACCTTTACCGCTAATGGCAAGTTTCATCGCTTATACCCTTTCCACCGAATTTCCAAGAGTCACTCGCTCACAGGCATGCGCTTTATCTTCTTTACCCTCGGTCCCTGAGGGGTATCTTCAATTTCATATCCCGCAGCCATCACCTGCTGCCGCAAAGCATCCGCTTCTTGCCAGCGTTTTTCCCGCCGGGCTTGCTGCCTTTTTTCCACCAATTCCATAATTTCTCCTGGAATGGTTTCTTCTTCAGGTTGCCATTCCCCCAACCTCAAACCCAGAACCCTATCAAAGGTTAAGATGGTGGCTTGCTTCGTGGCTGGTGGTAACTCGCTGCGCACCAAGTCCCAGGTGACTGCCATTGCCCGCGGCATGTTCAGGTCATCATTCACTTCGTTTGTAAACCGCTGCAAATACGCTTCATCTGCGCTGCCGGGTTCTCCCCATTCATAGACTGCCTGGCGTAACCGCTCCAAGGATTTCGCTGCACCATCTAGACCTTCCCAGTTAAAGTTCAATTTCGCCCGATAGTGGGCGTTCAGGCAGAAATAACGCCAGACCAGGGGGTCATAACCCTGATCTATCAAAGTTTGCAGGCGGAGGAAATTGCCTACCGATTTACCCATGCGCGCTTCATCAATCAACAAGAAATAGCCATGCATCCAGAAGTTGGCCAAACGAGTGCCGAAGCAGGCCTGGGTCTGGGCAATCTCATTGGTATGATGGACGTTGATGTGATCTTCACCGCCACAATGAATATCAAAAAAAGGCCCCAGATACTTGGCTGACATCGCCGAGCATTCAATATGCCAGCCCGGAAAACCCACCCCCCACGGGCTATCCCATTCCATCTGGCGCTTCTGGCCTGGAGGGCTAAATTTCCACAGAGCAAAATCCGTCGGATGGCGTTTTTCACCCATTTCGATACGTGCTCCTGCCTGTAGACCCTCTATATCTAACCGCGCCATATAGCCATAATCAGGCAATTTGGAGGTATCGAAATAAATCCCATCCGAGGTGCGATAGGTGTACCCCTTCCTCTCAATACACTGGATAAACTCAATTTGCTCCTGGATATGGTCAGTGGCTTTACACCAGATCGTGGGTTCCAGGATGTTCAACCGCTGTAAGTCCTTCTTGAACTCCTGGGTATAGATTTCAGCGATTTCCCAGGCTGATTTACCTGTGCGGCGCGCGCCTTTCTCCATGCGATCTTCACCGGTATCCGCGTCGGAGGTCAAATGACCCACATCAGTAATATTCATAACATGTTTGACTTTATACCCATTAAATTCAAGCACCCGCCGCAAAATATCCTCAAAAATATAGGTGCGCAGATTACCGATGTGAGCATAGTCATAGACAGTGGGGCCACAAGTGTACATGCCCACTTCAGGGGGGTTTAACGCTTCAAATTCTCTTATGCTTCGGGTATAGGTATCATATAATCGTAATTTCATACCGCATCTGCCTCGCCTGTTAGCCTTCTCCCATTTTCAAATAATTTTACCGCATTTGGTTGACATTAATCTGTTACGCAGAACTCCGAGAATATCCCAAATCAGCATTATTGGATTTGTCTGCTGATGAATGCTTGCAATCCCCGAAAACAGTTGGCGCTCAATTTGTGTCCCACTTCATCCTCACAATAGGTTACCCTGGCACCCAACTGTTCAAAAAACTCAACCGCCTGACGGGCGCGCTCTACAGGCACCAGGTCATCTTGGCTGCCATGAGCGATGAAGACCGCTTTGCCCTCAAGTAAGTGATCCGATACCACTCTCTCGCTCCCCAAGGGCAAAAAGCCCGATAAACCCGCGACTGAAGTTACCTTTAGGGGATTGAGCAAAGCATAGGTATAAGCCAGCGCTGCACCTTGGCTAAAGCCAATCAAATGGATCTGGGATAAGTCAGCCATGGGGAAATTCTCCGGCTGCAACAGCCTGTCTAATTCTTGAGATGTAGGTTTGAGACTATCCAATGAGGGCCAGTTGCCTATCTGATGCGGATACCAACCATACCCACCTAACGGGGTAGGGTAAATCCCTCGCGGGGCAACGATAAGTGCCTTTTGTGGCAGCCGAGAAGCAAAAACCCACATGACGTTTTCATCCCCGGTCCACCCATGTAAGAGCACAATCATCGGCGCAAGCTCTCCTCCCGCAGGTTGGCGCACGCGCCCAACCCAGGAGCTAATTTTGAGGGTAGTCAACATATCATCCACGCTCATGATTGTCCTTAAAAATACTCCGAACAATAAGGTCTACCACGGTCAAAACCAACCAGATTAATATCAGGGGAGATAAGCCGGCCACCAGGCATAACGCCCCAAGGAGGGCAGCCTCACGCCCGTAAAACACATAGATTAGTCCATCCCCAACCACAAAGAGCAGAAGGATACCTCCAAATATCAAGCGGACCGTCGTTTGTTGTGCATAGCGGCGTAAATCACGCCCCATCCCAAGGCTCCTTGTGCCAGATTGGATAACTCACCTGGAGCATTCGTCTCATTAGCCGCTTACGCCAACCAGCCGCACGGCGAATGTTGGGTAGGGCCTCGAGGGCTGCCATCTCCCCTAATCGGGCGACTTCCTGAACATCCACCCTGTCCAACAACCCAATATGAGAGACCGCAGGTCGGATGACCACATCGGGTTTGTCCACTTGCAGGCGCAATTCCGTCAACATAGCTCCACCGATATCAATTGAACGCACAAAGATATTAAACGCCTGGGCAATCCGCAAGCGAGTGATATATTTAGAAATGAATGGTAACGATTCTAACAACCGTGGCCGGCTTGGGTTGTTCCATCCACTCAGAGGGGGAGACAAGACCACGGCTACGACCGCTAATTCCGGGGCAAGTGACCGCGCCACGGTTACTGGGACGGGGTCTAGAACACCCCCATCCACCAGGGTTTGCCCTCCCCAATACGCAGGTGGAAATACCCCTGGTACAGCGATGGTCGCTAAAACCGCCTCCACCACGCTACCTTGGCGCAAAACCACCATCTGCGCTGTATCCAGATTGACTGCGGTTACGGCAAAAGGGATCCGCAGCTGCTCAAATGTCAAATCCCCCAGCCTTTCTCGGAGAAGGGAACGAATACCCCCCAAACCCAACATCGCCGGGCCATCTTCGGCGGTGCGGCGATAGAGTTCATCCGGATCTACACGCGCCACTTCGCGCTCGATCTCATCCGGAGTATAACCCGCGGCATAAAAACACCCGCATAATCCCCCTGCGCTGGTGCCGGCAATGGCACGCACCCGAATCCCCTCCCGTTCAAGCACACGCAGCACACCGATATGAGCCGCGCCTTTCATGCCGCCTCCACCCAGAGCCAAGGCAATTTCCATGGTTTTCTCTCCCTGAAATTGGTTACATCAATTCAGTATGTTTTACCGCCATTAAGGATTGAGGTCAAGAGGCAGTCTCAAGTGCCTACGAGCCCAGCCCGTCCGACCCGATTCAAGGTACAATTTGTGCATGTCTTCCGATGAGGATTGGAAAAAAGAATTTGAAGAAGAATTGCAACGGGCAGAAACTGCTCGCATTGCCGGTAACGAAGGCATGGCGCGGGTTTGTGCCCGCCGAGCGGCCGGGATCGTTATTGGTGAATATCTGCGGCGGCAGGGGATTGATTTCCCCGACCCCAGTGCTTACCAACGCCTGAAATTGCTCGCCAACCTCTCCCAGGTATCACCCCGCGCCCAGGAATTAGCCAGGCACTTTCTGGTCCGCATTACTCCAGAACGACTTTTGCCCATCGAGGCCAACCTGATTGCCGAGGCTCGCCTGCTAGCAGAAGAACTTCTCGAATGAGCCCACCTCCCGAATCAATATCCCTAGGAAACATCGAACTGTTTGCTGGGCTAGGAGACCAGGAACTCAAACGCGTCTTTGAGGCCGCGGGACACCATCATCTTGAGGCCGACCAATTCCTCTTTTTTGAGGGCGATCCTGCCGATCATATCTATGTACTTCAGCAAGGGCGGATAAAACTTAACCAAACCACCCCTGATGGCCAGCAAGTAATCATGCACTACGTTGCTCCAGGTGAAGCCTTTGGTGTCATCGGAATGTTAAGCAGTATGCCATATCCTGTGACCGCTCAAGCCGTAGTCGAATCGCATGTTCTCTATTGGCACAGGCAGAGCATGGTTTATCTGATGCAGCAATGCCCCCGCATTGCCCTAAATGCTATTCAAATCCTGGCCGAACGCATTCGTGAATTTCAAGACCGAATACGAGAACTGGCTACAGAACGGGTAGA
>JBBILY010000159.1:0-6567 GCA_037444705.1 Chloroflexota bacterium
CCATCCGCGAAGGCGGCTTGACGGTCGGCGCGGGCGTCATCACCAAGATCCTGGACTGAGTAGAAAGGCACCGTAATATCTGGTGATAGGTGTGCAGGTATGGCATCCAAGAAAGATCTTCGCCCGGTAATTACCCTGGCGTGCACAGAGTGCAAAGAGCGCAATTACACCACGGAGAAAAACCGCCGCAACGATCCGGGGCGTTTGGAATTGAAGAAGTTTTGTCCGCGCTGCCGCAGACATACATTACACCGCGAAACGAAGTAGCGCGTCAGGTGTTCCTGTATGGAGTGCCCCTGAATACGGGAACACCTGGCGCTAACGCAGGCCAGTAGCTCAATTGGTAGAGCACTCGTCTCCAAAACGAGCGGTTGTGGGTTCGAGTCCTGCCTGGCCTGCCTGAAAAGCGGACAACGCCGTCTCCAAGGGCGGCGTTTTGTCCGTAACACCCTGACATAGACTGGTGCCTTGAGGCGCCTCAAGCACAGTTTTGAGAAGGAGAAGACTGTGGCAAAAGCCGAGAGAAGCAAAAGCGTTGAACGCAAGCGCCCAAACCGGATTCAACTCTTCTTTCGCGAGACGATCGGCGAACTGAAGAAAGTCACCTGGCCGACGCGGCGCGAAGCCTGGAATTTAACTATCGTGGTGCTGGTAGTGATGGCTGGGATGGGCGCTTTGCTGGGTTTGTTGGATTTCATCTTCTCTCGCATTTTCGCCCTGATATTGGGCTAGAACGTCATGGTAATTGAAATGGAAGAACGTGAACAGGAATACCAACCCGAAATGCAAGAGGGCGGGGTGGATCAGTCAATAGAGCAGCCCCAGGATGTGGCGCTGCCCGAGGCGGATTCCGTCGGGGAAGAGGCCACCAGCGCGGAAACCCAGGCCCAGGAAGACGATGGTCGCGCCTGGTATGTGGTGCATTGTTATTCCGGTTACGAGAATAAGGTGCGCCATAACCTGGAACAGCGCATTGAGACCATGAACATGAAAGACAAGATCTTCGATGTGGTCGTGCCTACGGAAGAGGAGATCGAAGTTAAAGAGGGCAAGCGGCGCACGGTGGAACGCCGCGTCTTTCCGGGCTACATCCTGGTAAACATGATCCTCACCGAAGATTCCTGGTATGTGGTGCGCAACACCCCAGGTGTGACCGGCTTCGTGGGCATGGGCAATCAGCCCACCCCGCTGCGACCCGAAGAGGTGGCGCAAATCCTGAAGCGCATGGAAGCCGAAGCCCCGCGGATTAAAGTCACCTTCAAACCCGGGGAGCGGGTGCGCATTATTGACGGCCCGTTCAACGATTTTCGCGGCACCGTCTCCGAGATAGATATGGAGCGCGCCAAAGTACGGGTCATGGTCAACTTCTTCGGGCGTGAAACCCCGGTGGAGTTGGATTTCCTGCAGGTTGAAAAAGCGTGAGGCGTCCGGCGATATGCCGGCGTTAATGGTGGGAGGGTGTAACCTTTCACCCGATAAAACCACGAAGGAGAGAGTACTGTGGCAAAGAAACTGAAAACTATCGTGCGTTTGCAGATACAAGCCGGCAAGGCTAATCCTGCACCGCCCATCGGGCCGGCCCTGGCCGGGCACGGCATTAATCTGATGGCATTCTGCAAGGAATATAACGCCCGCACCGCCAACCGCGTGGGTGAGATCATTCCCGCAGAAATCAGCATCTACACCGATGGCTCATTCACTTTTGTGCTCAAAACACCGCCCACCCCGGTGCTGCTCAAGAAAGCCGCCGGGATTGACAAAGGCTCGGCACAGCCCAATCGCGACAAGGTAGGCAAGATCACCCGCGCCCAGATCCGCGAGATCGCCGAGATCAAGATGAAGGATATGAACGCCCTGGATCTGGAAGGGGCGATGCGGCAGATTGAGGGCACAGCCCGTAATATGGGTTTGCAAATCGTAGATTAGGAGCAGGTGGGAGGGCAGCCCGGCTGCCCGCTTGAACCACGGAGGGATGATTCATGGCAAAACACGGAAAGAAATACCTGGCTGCGGTAGCCAAGGTTGATCGAGACAAATTCTATTCGCCCGCTGAGGCGATTGCGCTGGCAAAAGAGACTTCTATCACCCGCTTTGATGCTACCGTCGAAGTGCACATGCGCTTGGGCGTAGATCCGCGCCATGCCGACCAGCAGGTGCGCGATGTGGTTGTCCTGCCGCATGGCCTGGGCAAAAAGGTGCGGGTATTGGTCTTTGCCCAGGGCGAGGGAGCAGCATTGGCGCGTGAGGCCGGCGCCGACATCGTCGCAGATGACGAGGAAACCCTGGCCAAAATCCAGGGCGGTTGGACCGACTTCGATGTCGCCATCGCCACGCCAGATATGATGGGTAAGGTGGGTCGCCTGGGACGCATCCTGGGGCCACGCGGCCTGATGCCCAATCCCAAAGCGGGCACGGTGGTGCCGGCGGAAGACCTACCGCGTGTCATCAAAGAGGCCAAGGCTGGTCGGGTGGAATTCCGCCTGGATAAGACGGCCAATTTACACGTACCGATCGGCAAGGTGTCTTTTGAGCCCAAAATGCTCTACAATAACCTGGCAGCCCTGATGGACGCGGTTAAGAAAGCCCGTCCGGCCGCCGCTAAGGGTACGTATATCAAGCGCGTCACGCTTACCACGACCATGGGGCCTGGGATCAAGGTAGACCCATTGCAAGCCCAGGCAATGGAGGTACGCGAATAGCAGGCGATTCGTTTAACATCTAGTTGTATAGGCTTCGCCAGAGACAGCAGGCGTTCTACCCGGGAGGTAGAACTTAATCTCCTGCCGAGGTGAAGACCCATCCCTGAATGCAATCAGCGGCGCTTCTTGAGCAAGATCGCCGTTTGCCTGAATGCGGAGAGTCTTTGCCCGGTCCTGGCGGGGCAAAGACTCTTTTGTTGAGAGGAGGTGAGATTCTTTGGCCATATCGAAAGAACGAAAAGTTGAGGTCATCAGCCAATATGGCGAGCTGGCCAACCATAGCCAGGCGTTGTTTGTGACCGAATATAAAGGCATCACGATGAAGCAACTCGATGAATTGCGCCGCAAGGTGCGCGAGGTGGGCGGTGAGTTCCACATTGTCAAAAACACGCTGGCGCGGCGAGCGTTCGAATCCATCGGACTGCCCTTGCCCGAAGGGCTGTTTGAGGGTAGCACGGCTATTGGCTTTGCTTTCAGCGATGCCGCCGCCATGGCTAAGGTGATGATGGAGTTCATGGGCACCAATGAATTCATCAAGGTCAAGGGCGGCTATCTGGGCCGGCAGGCAGTCACTGCGGATGAGGTGAAAGCCCTGGCCGAATTGCCGCCGCTGCCCGTGATGCGCGCCCAACTCATGGGCACCATCCTGGCCCCAGCCAGCCAGTTGGCACGTCTGTTGGCCGAGCCGGGACGGCGCGTGGCTGCCGTGCTCAAGGCCTATGCCGAGAAGCAACCTGCACCGGCATAGAAGCAATAACATTGGTTTTTTGAAACTTGAAATACAGCAAAACTGATTGAATAATTATCTAAAAAGGAGTGTAAGAAATGGCTGATTTAAATAAACTCGTGGAAGAACTGAGCCAGCTCTCGGTTCTGGAAGCGGCTGAATTGGTTAAGAAACTGGAAGAGGCCTGGGGCGTTTCGGCCGCAGCGCCCGTGGCAGTGGCAGCAGCTGCCCCTGCAGCAGGTGCCGGCGCCGCCCCGGCTGAAGAGGTGGAGGAGAAGACCGAGTTCGATGTGATCATCAAGGACGCCGGTCCCAAGAAGATCGAGGTGATTAAGACCATCCGCCAGCTAACCACCCTGGGCCTGAAAGAGGCCAAGGACGTGGCCGAGACCCCCGGTGGCAAGGTGCTGGAAGGCGTCAGCAAAGAGGCCGCCGCTGATGCCAAGGCCAAACTTGAAGCCGCGGGCGCTGTAGTGGAAGTCAAGTAGTTACCTAACCGACACCTAGGCCCTCGAAAAAGCCGGCGCAGCCTGAACGCCGGCTTTTTCTCTTCCGGGACTTAGGCCCCAGGCTGCTGGCAGATTAACACTTTAATCGAACACCCCGAACGGGATGTTCGGGGTGTTCTTAACTGCCAGAGATCAGGTCTAGCGCACTGTTACCGTGACCGGGACGGTGACCGCGCCGGGAGCCTGGGGTGGCCCCAAGAGCACCAGACCCGAGTAGGTGCCGCGCTTCAGATTGGCTGTGTTCCAGGCCAGGTCGAAGTGGTAGGTGCGGTTGGCCTCAAGGCTGCCCACAGGCAGATTGGAAACCTTGAGGTCGTAGCCCTGGACAGCGTTGATCGTCAGGTCGAAAGTGGCTTCGCCAGCAGGCACCGACCATCCATGCACGGCAATGGTCCACTCCCCATCCATAGGGAAGAGCACAGAGACGAATTCCTGCTCGGTGGGTGTGGTGGAAGAGCCCGCCAGTTTCCCTGTGGGATCATACAGATAAAGATCAATGTCATTCCCCGGAGAATTGGCAGTGGAGACCTCGAGCAGCGCGCCGTGCTGGACCGTGACCCTCCTGACATAACTAGCCGTGGCAGGATTGTTGGGATCGTCCTGCTTGACCACCTGGCCTGGGAAGGTTTGCGGTGCGCCGAGGCCAAAGGCATCCACCATTAACCCTGAAAGCGGCAGTGAGGTATTAATGCCGACTTTGATCTTGTTGGCGCCAGCGCCTGTCTTAGCGGTCACATTGATCGGGCTGGGATTGACCGAGATCGTGCCCACTTTTCCAACCACGCTCTCCGAGATCGCCGCTCCCTGGAAGTTGACATTGTGCAGGGCGATCAGGTTTAGCCCTGGCACATAAGGGGCAGAGATGATCTCGCGCGGGCCACCGCTGCTGGTGTTGAAGGTCCAGACACCGGCGCTGACGTTAGTATTGGGGCTGCGCCCGATGACATCCAGAGTATATGGGCCGTAGTAGCCCGGATCCCCTGGAAAGCCCCCGAATGGGAAGCCGCAACCCACACCGTTGCTCAGGCAGTCAGGGGTTGGTCCCATAACGATCGTATCAATATCAGTGAAGGGCCCATTCTCCCATTGGGTGTCAATCAGGAGATGGTTGGTGAAAGGCTGCCCTTCTGGCAAGGTGCTATGCTCCGGCAGATCAACGAAATAGAAGCGCCAATCGCCGGACTCGGCCCTCCACGACCAATCCTGCGTGCCAAAGACCTGACCGTTGTCGTATGGGCCATCTGAACGCGGGCCACCGCCGAAGGTGAAATCTGCACCTCTGGCGGCCACATTGACCAGCAGCGGCAACACCGAGACATGCACCCCATCGTCCATCAAAATGGCGGCCTCATGCATGCCATAAGGTGCATCGGCAGGCACGTTCACACTGGCGCTGAAGGTTGCAGAGCCGCCCGCAGGGACATTCACCACAGACGAACTGAGGCTCAGCCAAGGGAACGTAGTGTGTTGATAGAACTCCACGCGGAAATGGAAGTGGGTGACTGCTGGACCTCCTCTAATCTGATGTTGCAGGCCGATGAAGATGCCATCGTGACTGCGCTCAAGTGGGCGTTGCACCAGCACATGCTTGTTGTTCTGGCCGGTGTAGTGATAGGTGTAGCGCATGTACTCACCGGCGTCCAATTCACTGACATCTACAGTGCCATCGCCATCTAAGTCAGTCCACAGATTGCCATCGCCGTTCTGGTCTTTCCAATCGTACACCAGCAGGCGCCAGCGATTGTCTTCAGTGTAATCATGATTTGCATCCCATTCATCATAAGGATAAACCGCACGCACGAACATCAGGTCGGTGCCATCTGGGATGTCCCCCGGAATTTCGAACAGGTAGTTGGGGCGATTGAAGTTATAGGCGGCTTCAAGGCTCCTGTCTGCCGAGGCGAAGTCAAATTCCACCTCGCCCATGCGCACCAGGGCATCGGAGCGCAGGTTCACCGTGAGCGCGGCCGAGCCAGGATTGTAGACCGTGAATGACTGAGTATCGCTCTCACCTGGATGGATGATGTTGGCAAAGCCAGGGTATTCCACGCCACGGTAATCCCCCACCTGCCAGATTTCGGGGAGAACATAGAAACCACCCAGGCCAGCGGCGATGTCGGTGGCTCGATCAGCGTTGACGGCGCCACCACCCTGCACCAGCGGGTCGTAATTGAGATTGGTAGCACCTTGCATGAAGATGGCGCGGGCGGTGGTGAAGTCCGGCCAGACACCATGCGCCTGGCGGTATGCATCATAGACCAAGGCCAGGTTTCCAGCAGCCACCGGGCTCGAACGACTGGTGCCACCCCAGGTGGTGTAAGCGGTCCAACCATTGCCCCATTCATTCAGCGCCAAGTCGCCCGAAGCGAATGCGCCATCAGCCACCACGTGCACGCCAAGGTCACCCCGTGCCCCTGGGCCGCGGTTTGACCAGGGGATGACGTCCCCGTAGGTGATCTGATCCAGGTCAAGGGCCGAATCCCAACCTGTGGAGCCCATTTGGGTGGAAGCCCCCACGCCAATCAGGTTGGGCCCATTGGGGGCCGTGACTGTGCCGTAGCCAGGCGCACCGTTTCCAGTAGAGGCCAGCACGCTCAGGTTAGGGGCGAGATAGCGCTGGATGCCGTCAATC
>JBBILY010000160.1:0-6559 GCA_037444705.1 Chloroflexota bacterium
TCAATTCCGAGGGAGAGGCGAAATGGCTGCGCCTCTGGCTGGGCAGGGCGTTTTTCACCCCTTTTTCAAGGTTGTGCACCTTTCGTTCGGCTTCCAGACAGGTCAGGATCGCCTCGAGATATTCTGGATCGGTCTGACACAGTTTTTCCAGGAGCGGCAAAGCCTGCTGGGTTTGTCCATCCTGAAGCAAGATTTGGGCGTAAGTCAGACTGAGAGGCAGGTCTCCCGGAAAAGTCCCTAGCCAGGCCAGGGCAGCCTGACGGGCAAAGCGCAGATAACCCAGGTGGCGGGCAGTGTTGAGCAGGGTGACGAATTGAGGGCGTTGACAGTGATGTTGGCGTTGAGTGGGGAAGGTAGCGAGGCTCATCGGGTTGTCTCTCGGGATTCAGGATGCCTGATAGGTCAGCGCGCTCTCGGGTTTGATATGTTTTAGGGTTTCTGCCTTAGGTTAGGCTCGGCGGAGGTGCGACGGCGGTTGTGCACCAGATTAAGTGCGACCACTGCCGCCAGCAGACGATGAATAGCGGGATCGTTAGGCGCCAATTCGGCGGCGCGCCGCAGCATTTTCTCTGCGCCCAGGTAATCTTTGCTCTCCTTGAGCGCCAGGCCGATCTGGTAGTAGGGGCGATAATCGTCTGGGGCGATGGCGATGGCTTGGCGGAAAGTA
This sequence comes from Chloroflexota bacterium, assembly GCA_037444705.1. GTDB lineage: Bacteria > Chloroflexota > Anaerolineae > Anaerolineales > UBA4823 > DATCYX01. The sequence continues at coordinate 668 of JBBILY010000160.1, forward strand.
TCGAGAGGCTGATTGTGTTGCCGCCTCTCCTGAAGAACATAACCTAGTTCCAGGTATGCCTCGACCATTTTGGGGGCAAGGCGCAGGCATTCGTTCAAGTGGTGTACGGCCTGATCCAATTGACCGGCACGGTGGAACAGGCGCCCCAGGAGGAAGTGGAGTTGTGCCTGGTCGCCTATGGGTAGGCGTTGTACAGCTTCAGGGGTGCGTAAGGCGCGCTGGGCGGTGCGAATCGCGGCTTCCTCCTGCCCACTGGCTTCTAGGATTTCGGCTAAAATCGCCAGCACGCCTGCATCATCCGGGTAGTGCTCTGCCAGGTGTCGAGCGGCTTGCAAAGCGGCCTCGATCCCCCGAAAACGGCGTAACAAGCGCACCCGTTCTAAAGAAAGGGGTAAGGGTTCGTCAGACAGAGAGACGCTTTTTTCGAGAATCGTCAAGGCTTCTTCGGGGCGCTCTAAGGCGTTCAGGGCCCGCGCCAGCAACAACAAGGCGCCGATGTGATCGGGTTGAATGCGCAGGGCGGCCTGGGCGCGGCTCTGTGCTCCACGGGGGTTATCTGCCTCCAAAGCAATCTCGCCGCGTAGCAAAAGCGGGGGTATCTGGTTGGGTGCCAGGGTGACAGCGCGTTCAGCGCAAGCGGCAGCTCGCTCCAGGTCGCCAGTAACGCGATAAGCCTGTGCCAGCATCATCCACGCTTCGACCTGATTCCCGGCCACCTGTACAGCTCTTTCCAGGATGTGAATTGCCTGAGGCAGGTCACCTTTTAGGATCGCAATTCGCCCCAGGAGTAATAAGGCCCAGGCTTGGTTGGGGTCGAGTTGAATGGCCTGTTGCAGGTGGGTGATGGCGGCTTCCAGGTTCTCCTGGTCTTCGTGGCGCTGCTCCGTTGGAGATAAGGTTGGGCTTTCCCCTGCCTCGGGGAGTATGTCGTGGACATAGATTTCTGCTGCCAGGGTATGCCAGCGAGGTTCATCTGGCCACATCGAAAGGGCCGTCTGAATGGCTTGCAGGGCGCTTTGGTGGTCGCTGGCGCGGTGGCCGTTGCGGTGGAAGAGGCGGGCCATTAAGGCATAGATGAGGGGAGTGATTTGTTGTTCACCGAAAGCCGAGCGCCAGGAGCGGCCGGGTGCGAGGCGTTCCAGGGCATCGGTGGCAGCGTGAATGGCTGCCATGGCCTGGCGCGGCCTCTCATCTGCCAGGGTGAGGGCGAGTTGGAGCAGCACCAGGGGGTTTTGTGGATAGTCGCGAGCTGCTAAACCCGCGGCGTTCAGATCGCCGATGCGCCGCAAGCAGGCGATGCACGCCGCAATGTCGTCGGGGTGCGAAGGCAAAGCCGCCAGGGCCTGGGCGCTGGTGGGGCTGGGTTGGAAGATAGCCTGACCACGGGCGCGCCAGCGCTCCAGCAACAGTTTGACCTCGTTCTGGCCTGGCCGATCACCCCAACACTCGACCTGGTGGGTGGCGTTTTGCAGGTGCTCTTCAAAGCGCTGCCAGACGGCGTCGGAAAGCGTCTCAGGCCCTGGAGCGTTTCGGACAACCTCGAGCGCTTCGGCCAAGCATTGGAACTCAGCGCGCAACACCAACACTCGCACCAGGGTGAGGTGTGAGCGTGGCTCTGAGGGGAGGCGTTGGACAAGCGTTTCGCATAGGCGAAGGGCTGACTGCCATTGTCCCATTTCAATTGCCGCCTCGGCAGTGGCATACAGGGCGAGGGGCGTAGCCTGCTCTGGTTCACCCAGGGCTTTAAGCGCTGAGGTGAAGGCAGTGGTTGCGGCCTGAAGGTCAGCATGTTGGTAAGCCAGGCGCGCCTGGAGAGCAAGAAGGCGTGGGTTTTCGGGGGCGATGTCCAGAGCGCGTGCCAGGTCTTCGATAGCGGCACGTTCGTCGCCATCCTCCAGGGCTAATTCAGCTCGCAAGGCCAGGTAACTCAGCAGGGTGGTTTGGTCAACTGCCTCCTCGGTTGCAGCAGCAGGCAGTGGCTCTTGGAGGTAAAGGCGCGCCTGAACTGGCTGGAGCAAAGCCAGAGCCAGATCGGCTGCCAGGAGGCGGGCTTGGATCGCCAGCGGAGAAAAAGCTTTGCAGTTCTCGACCGTTTGGCTGGCGTGTAACCAGGCCATGGACAAATCTCCCGCGGCGCGCTGGATCAGAGCAGCGCGATAGTGCAACTCTGGCTGGTGAGGGTTTAATTTGAGGGCGGTGGTGAGGCAGGTTAAGGCTTCCTGGCTGGCGTTTGCATCCGCAAGGTCCATGAGCAGATCGGCCTTATCCAGGTAAAAGCCAGGCTCGTGTGGCGCCAGGGTGAGGGCTTGATCCAATGCTTCCAGGGCGCCATGCCAGTCGCCAGCCTGACGCCGGGCCTTAGAGAGCGTGGTGAGCAAGTCGAGCAAACGAGGGATGGCACTGGCTTCTCGCGGTGCACCGCTCTGGAGGGCGCGCTCCAGGCAATGGACGGCGGCGCCGGGATCACCCAGTTGCATCAGACCCTGGGCGGCTTGATATAGATCCAGGGTGGTGCAGTTGGGATTAAGGTCGGTGCCATCAGCCAGTTTGCGAAAAGCAGCCAGGGCGCCTGCTACATTCCCGGCCTTAAGATACAACTGACCCAGCGCCACCCACAAATCGCTGCGCTGAGGTGAGAGTTCGGCGGCCCGCTCCAGGGCGCGAATGGCTTCGGCTTGTATTTCTGGGAGGTCTGATCCCGGTCTCTGGTTCAAGTTCAATGCCTGGGTGGCAAACCAGGTCAGGTTGTCCACGTCGTTAGGGGCGAGCAGCAAGGCGGCTCGCGCCGCTTGATAGGCATCCTGGCTCAGGCCGGCGGCATCATACGCCTCCGAGAGGCTACGTTGGATGCGGGCATTGGTCGGGTCTGCCTGACTGGCTTCTTGCAGGGCGGCGATGGCGGTATCAAATTGGCCTAACTTACAGGCCAGTTCACCCAATCCTAGCGAGAGGCGGGCTTGCCAGGCGGGCTCTTGAGCCAGGGGGCTTTCCAGGGCTTTGTGATAGGCCTGCATAGCGGGCAGCAGGTCATTACGGGCGCTCAGGACCTCAGCCAGCAAGGCTGTGGCTTCAGGGTGCTCTGGGGAGAGTTGCAAAGCGTGCTGGAGAGCCTCGAGTGCCTTATCCAGGGCAGGTGCCTCTTCCTGATTGAGCGCCAGCGAGCAGCGGGCATAATCCAGATATGGGCATACATCCTGGGGTTGAGTCCTCAGCACCACCTCCAGGGGTTCCAGTGCCAGGTGGTGCTCACCCAGGCTCAGCAGCACCTGGGCGTAGCCTTGGGCGATCTCCGCATCGTTAGGCGCCTGGAGATAGGTGGCTTCAAACACCCGCCGCGCTTCGCTGAGATGTTGGGCGCGATATAACGTTTCGCCAAAGCGCAGGGCGATGTGTACCCTCAGTGGGCGACGGCGTACAGTTTCTTGTGGCCAGAACAGAACATATTCCACAGGTCGGCGGGGAAAGTCCGACGCCTGGCTGGATTGGTAAGCCTCACGCAAGGCAACCAGGGCCTGGGACACTGCCCCTTGATCCAGGTAGGCTTCACCCAAAGCCAGGCCGATTTCTGGCGAGTGGGAACAGGCATGGGCAGCGGCTTGCAGGGTTTCCAGCGCTTTCTGAGGCTGATCACTATGACGGTATATGTGCGCTAAAGCCAGCCAGGGCGCCGCCAGGTCGGAGGTTAACATAATTGCGCGATGCAGATGCTCAAGGGCGGCGCCGGAATCGCCTTTCTCCGCCCATGCCTGGGCGATCAGGGTCAGCTCCAGGGGATCATCTTCGTTGTCTTGAAGCAGATGATTGCCGGCCTCCAATGCCAGGGAAGGTTGACCTGCGCGCAAGGCACACACTGCCAGGGCTTGCCAGTCTTGGCTGGTGGGGGCAGGGGAGCGCTCCAGGATTAACTGGCGTTCGTCCAGGGCAGCCGAGCAATCGCCTGCCTCCTCTAAGCACTCTGCTAGGAGGTGGCGCAGGCCTAAGCGTTCGGGAGCAAAGGCGGTAGCCAGATGAGCAGCCATAGACGCCGCCTCTGCCTCCCCAAGTTCCAGGCTGGCGCGGGCGCGCAGCGCTAATAAATCGGGTTGAAGCGGTTGAAGGGCAAGTCCCCTTTCAGTAGCATAGAGGGCGGCAGCAGGCTCCCCCAGGTTAAACAGAAGGTGTGCCAGATCGGTTGCCAGGGTTTCAGAAAGTTCATCCACGGCTTCTAAAGCCTTCAACGCCGCTGCACGCGCTTCCTGGGTCTGATGATCCAGGGCTAACAGGTGGGCGCGCGCCAGCCAAATTGCTGAATGGGTTACGTCAACTGTTTGAGAGGCCAGCAGCGAAGCGGCTTGATCCTTCTGATCGCTCCGTATTAAGGACAGGGTCAACCCAATCAGGTGTTCTGGGTTGTGTGGGTTGATGGTATACGCCTGTTCCCAGGCCAGCAAAGCAGCGCGGTGATCGCCCAACAGCGCATAGGTTTGAGCGATTTGAGCTGCCAGGCGAGCCTGTAACTGCTCAATCTTGAACGAAGCCTGTTCCAGCAAAGGGATGGCTTGATCTGGTTGAGGGCTGAAACCCTGGATTTCAGCCTGGCGGAGGAGATGCTGAAGCTCATTCAAAGCCGGATCACTTTGATCGGGAACGAAGAGCCCACGACCGTTGAGATTCTGCTCCAAATTGAGCAAGCCTTGCGCCAGGGGAGCAGCCAAATTGGGACGACGGGTATACACCAGGCGCAGGAGATTCAAGCGTTGGCTGCGGGGCAGGTCGGTGAGCAACTCATTGAGGGCTTCCTGAAGCGCCAAGGGGGGCAGAGGGTTAGAGAGAAGAGCGTGAAGCGCCAGCGCCAAACCGTCAAAGCCATGAATTGCATCATCCCAACTGGCGATGGTGCGTAGCATTTCTGCCGGGTTGGGGAGCATGCCATATAAACACGCCAGAGTGGTGGGAGTGATCTGGGCTTGAGGCTGGGAAAGCGCTTCCAGAGATTGCTGCCTTAGCCGCAATGCCGACCAGCCTGCCTGAGCCAGCGGCGAAGCCTGTGCAAGGCGCTCTTCGGCCACTTTCACTTCATTTCCCTGCTTCACTTCGCTGAGAGTGTACGGGCTATCCAGGGCCAGGAGAGCTAAGGCGGCGGGAGAGAAATCTTCAGGATTAAATGAGGGACGCGCCAGGGCGCGTTCACCCAGATCTCCTTCCAGGCTCTGCCAAACCTGGGTGTCATTGCTCAAAGCGGCGAAGAGCCAGGGCCAGGAGGTCTCGGGGGCTTGCTTCTTGAGTTTTGAGATGAATGAAATAAGGCTCATAGGGCTGTACCACCACTCTGACGATATTATTTGAGATTTGTGCTGGGTGAAGACCCACGTTCTCTGAGGTTGCCTGGCAGTTAGCGATAAACCTGAAGCGCTAACAGGCAGGCTGAAATCATCACCAGCAAGCCAAAGATAGTCAGAAAGACGCCCACCCCGGCCGTGGTGCGGATGAGTTGATTCATGGCCTCTAACAAAGATGAGGCGTTCCCCACCAGGCCGGCTACTTCTTCAGCCAACCCTTTTTGGGCGAGGCGGCTGGTTTGTGTGGCCAGAGTGTGAATGTCTTTGCCGGTTGCGCGGGTCAGGATAATGATACCGATGATGGTTGTCACCATCCCTAGGAAAAATAAGGCAATGGCCATGATGAGGAGCAATTCAATTGCCAGGTCAGAAGACATAGGCACCTCTCCAGGAGTAATCGAACTGTGCGCCTGATGCCTTAGTAGTTGCAAGAAACATGCCACGATCCCCCCTTGACAAATAGAAGATTGTCTATATAATTTCACATAGAAGGTTGTCTATATGAAAGAGTTTGACCCGATCCTCTTTGTCAAAGCCCTGGCTGATGAAACTCGCCAGAAGATCATTGAGCTTT
>JBBILY010000161.1:0-6543 GCA_037444705.1 Chloroflexota bacterium
AGGGCAGACCTGTTACCTTTGGTCGATGAGATGGAAGACCTTGGTTATGGCGTCGAGACGTTTCTCTTCGCCAAGTTTCCCCGCGATCGGACCGCCATCGTCATGCTACCAGGCCTGGTCCATCTGGCCAAGCAAGATATGTCCTCGCTCACTGCTGCCACAGTGGGATATCTGCGCGAGACGCTTGAGATTATTGAGACCCTGGCGAGGATCCAGGGTTTGGTTCCCAAAGAGCTGACTGACTTGAGGCAGAAGGTTTCTTCTTTGCTTGCCAGGTATATGGGCACACGCGAAAGCAGCGGTTCGTAGAACCTGGTCTGATGGCAAGCTAGACCTAAGCCGACCCCCGCTTCCTCTAATAATGATGTATGGTCCCTGGTCCTTTATAAAAAAAACAGAGGACCTGCGCAATCCTCTGCCTAAACAATTTGGGGAAGTAACGCCCTTGATATTTCAAGGGTGCCTGATGGGGGTCGAACCCACAACCCCTTGATCCACAGTCAAGTGCTCTGCCATTGAGCTACAGGCACCATAAGCGAAATTATTGTATCATGAAGGAACAGGGCTTTCAAGTTGTTGCAGGATAGCCTTCACCATTTCCTCTCGAGGAACACTATTTTGATGGCCGCTTTTCATATCCTTAATCGTGATGGTGTTAATCTTCAGTTCGTCAGGGCCGTAAACAATAGCCAGACGAATGCCACAGCGATCAGCGAATTTGAACTGCTTGCTGAGCTTGGCTGCTTCGGGGTAACAATTCACCTTTAGGCCGGCGCGGCGCAACTCCGCTGCCAGGGCAAAGGACGCCAGGAGCATACTCTGGTCAAATACTGTGACCAGGATGGGTGCGGGGGGGGCATTAAGGTCTTGTGGTATAAGATTATGTTCTTTAAGCAATAAGGTAATGACGACATCCCCCATGGCAAAGCCCACGCCTGGCAGAGGCTCACCGCCTACATCTGCCAGGAGATTGTCGTAGCGACCGCCGCCCAAGATAGAGCGTCGCACGCTCCCACTGATGTCCACTGCCTCGAAGACAATGCCAGTGTAATAATCTAATCCGCGTACGATGTTGGGGTCGTAGCACACGTAATCTGTGCAACCCAGCGATTCAATCGCAGCCAGAAACCGCACCAGTTCCTCGGATTTTTGCCACAGGTTAGTGTTGCTCAACAGGGATTTAATTTGAGCCTGTTGATCTGGTGTCAATCCAATATCTTGCCCATAGGCTTCCCAAGCTACAGGTTGCATTTTGTTTCTACGATCAATCCAGCGCGATACCACCGGGCGTACCTCGGGAGAAATGCCCATGGCTGCCATTTCAGCGTCCATCAGCCGCCGGTTGTTGACTAAAACCTTCACCTTATCTGGGCCTAACCCGACTTCGGCGAAGAAGGCACATGCCACCGCCACCAATTCCGCGTCGGCTTCGGGGCTATTGACACCGAAGAGATCAATGTTCCACTGAAAGAATTCACGGGAGCGACCTTTCTGAGGCCGTTCATAGCGCCAAAATGGTCCAAATGACCACCAGCGCACTGGATAAGTCAACTGCTTCTGGCGTTGGGCGACCATGCGCGCTAGGGTAGGGGTCAATTCCGGGCGCAGGGTGATCAAATCGCCGCCGCGATCAGCGAAGACAAAGGATTGTTCCTTGACCAGTTCCTCCCCAGATTTGGCGGCGTACAGGTCAATCGATTCCAGAAATGGGCCATCATACTCCTGATAGCCAAAGGCTTCGGAAACCTTACGTACGGTGGCATAAAGCCAGGAGCGTATGGCCATATCCTCGGGGTAGAAATCGCGTGTGCCCTTGATGGGTTGAATTACCGTCTTCATAGTTTCACGATTTTAGCACAGATTTCGGGGAGGCCGGGTAATGAATTGGATTATTCGCTGTTTGCAATGTGGTGTAGGATGGCTCGCGCCAGGAAAGTATCATCGCGAGCGCGGTGGGAATTCGGCAACGGTATGCGACACTGCTGCCCAGCAAGGTCCAGCGAATGCCAGCGATATGAACCTGTTCTGCTATTCCATTCACCGTAATATTGTGCATATAATTTCATAATGCAAAAGGGCTGGAATGGCAGGTTGAACGGCCAGGGCATTCCATAGTGTTCGTGGGTTTGCCTCATCATGCGCAGGTCAAACTCAGCGTTGTAGATACCTACATGCTGCCCTGCAAGAATAGTGACGACTTGCGGCCAGACTGTCAACCAGGTGGGAGCATCTTTTACCATTTCGTTGGTAATTCCGTGGACACGCATCGCGTCGGGTGGGATTGGGCGTGAAGGTCTAACCAGGCTATCGAAGATCACCTGTCCTTGATCATTCACGATGCAGATTTCAATGACCTCGCTGTCGCGTTCCAGCCCGGTGGTTTCGGTGTCCAGGTAAAGGGGTAACAACAGCAATTTCTGGCGCGCGGTTAGAATGGCTTGCTTACGGTCTGAAATCATGGCTCATGATCTAGTAGCAAACGCAGTTCTTCAGGGGTGTTTAGCGGTTGTTTGCAGATGAAATTCTGACAGACGAAGGCAGTGGGTAAGTCGCCCAGAAGGTAGCGCCCTCTCAGCAGAGGCGGACACCCCTCAGGTATGGGCGCATCTGAGCGGGCGCTGATCAATCGGGGGCGATACTTTTCCCAAAGGACATTGATCAACCGTTGTGTGAGCGGGTGATCATCTCTCCCCAGAATAGCCACCTCTCTGACCGGGTTCAGGGCGAAATCCATGGCGCTCAACCAATGAGCAAAGGCTGTGGGGTAGCGCACCGCCATAGGCTGGATCGCAACGAGCATATTCCAGGCAAGGTCTCTCCATGATAACTCCCCTGTATAGGCAGCCATATGTAACAAGGCGAAGGCCGCAAGCGAGTTGCCGCAAGGTGTAGCATTGTCTTGAAGGTCTTTTGGCCGTGTCAACAGAGGTTCGTGGTCATCACGGGTGTCGAAGAAGCCCCCTCGAGGATCTTGGTAATGGTCGAGCATCTCATGAGTGAGTTGAAGGGCGGCTTTGAACCAGTTGACATCCGCATCTGTTTGGTAGAGAGAGAGCAGAGCGAGGATTAAGGCTGCATAATCTTCCAGGTAGGCGTTATGGCGCGCCTGACCTTCGCGCCAGGAGCGAAGCAGACGATCTCCTTTGTAAAGTTCTTCGAGTAAAAATTTGGCATTGTCTCGGGCTGCCTGGTAATATCTTTCGTGTTTCAGATAGCGCGCCGCTTCCGAGAAAGAGATCATCGCCAGTGCATTCCAGGCAGTGAGGATCTTATCATCTGTGGCAGGAGGCACGCGTTGTTGACGGGCTTGCAATAACTGCTGGCGTATAGCGTTGAGGCGTTTGGCAATTTCCTCGACAGGCAGTCCAAATTGTTCTGCCAACGTTTGATCATCCCGTATACGCCGCAATACACCGGCCTCTTGAAACTGTCCGCCTTGCTCAATGCTAAAGGCAGCCAGGCCGAGTTCTATATCTTGGGGATCTGAGAGGGCTTGACGAAATTGAAGCGGTGTCCACAGGTAATATTTACCCTCCTCGCCTTCTGAATCAGCATCCAGACTGCTGAAGAAGCCGCCTTGGGGATGTCTCAACTGGCGCAAAATGAAATCCAGGGTTTCTTGACAAATGGCTCTAAAGTTCTCATCACCGGTGATTAGATAGGCGTGTAAATAAACCTGGGAGAGCAGGGCGTTATCGTAGAGCATCTTCTCGAAATGGGGAATTAGCCACTCGTTATCGGTGCTATAGCGGGCGAATCCTCCTCCAATCAGATCATACATGCCTCCACGCGCCATTGAGAGCAACGCATGCACGCCGATATCCTGTGCAAATTGTTCGCCATAGGCTGCGCGGCGAAGCAGGAACTCAATCGTCATGGGTTGTGGAAATTTTGGTGCCTTTCCCCAGCCGCCGAATTCCCAATCGTATGCCTGAGCCAGGTTGAGCGCGGCCTGTTCCAGGTTTGCCGGGTTTATTTCTGCAGGTTTTGCCTCTACAGTGGAGAGGCTTTTAAGATAGTCGCTGATCTTATCGCTCGATTCCAGAATTTGCGCTCGTTCCATGTTCCAGGCGCGATGCACACTCAGCAGCACTTCTCTGAAGGAGGGCATATTGTAACGGCGCACAGGAGGGAAATAGGTGCCGCCGAAAAATGGTTGACCTTCTGGTGTGAGAAACACGCTAAGCGGCCAACCTCCCTGCCCGGTCATAGCCACGACAGCGTTCATATAAATACTGTCCAGATCAGGTCTCTCTTCGCGATCCACTTTGATGCTGACAAAATGCTCATTCAGGATAGCGGCTGTGTCCGCATCTTCAAAGGACTCGTGTGCCATGACATGACACCAGTGACAGGCTGCATAGCCAATGCTGAGAAAGATGGGTTTATCTTCGGCTTTGGCTTTGGCAAGGGCTTCTTCACCCCAGGGGTACCAGTCCACAGGGTTTTCGGCGTGTTGCAATAAATAGGGGGAGTTTTCGTGGATCAATCGGTTGGCCATCAGTTTACCTGTAATATTAATCGCTGAATTCCAGTTCGAAATCCTCGTCTTCGCTCCATGGCTGTGTGGATTCAATTTCGATCTCACCAAACAACCTGTCTTGAGTGACAGAAACCATACGGCGCTTGATCAGTTCTAACATTGCCAGGAAGGTAACCACGATTTCCAGGCGAGAACGGGCATTTTCGAGCAGCATGCGAAAAGTAGCTTTCCCTCGCTCACGGAGGATGCGCCCCATCAGGCTGATCTTTTGACGGATCGTGACTCGGGGTGGGGGAACAACTGAGGCTAAGGGTAGACGTTGGTCGTGGGGAGTCAGAAGAGCCCGGGCTGAGGCTACCAGGTCGGTCAGGCTATACTCACCCAGGTCAACTTTCCCCTCCACCTTGGGCGGAGGCGCCAGACGTAAATACGATCTAAGCCCCGCTCGTTCTCGCTGTTCGAGTACATCGGCGATTTTCTTATAGCGTTTGTATTCCAGAAGTTGGCGTGCCAACGCCTCGCCAGTGTCTACTTCATCGTCTTCCAGGTGGATTGGGGGATGGGGTAATAGAACCTCAGATTTGATCTGCAACAATTTTACGGCGATAACCAGAAATGCAGAGACCTCATCTGGCCTCATTTCCGGGAGGCTATGCAGATGTTCCAAAAACTGGTCGGTCACCTGTGCCAGAGCCAATTTGGTGATGTCCAACTCTGCCCTCTCGATCAACTGTAGAAGTAGATCGAGCGGCCCCTGATAAACAGGGGTGGAAATGGTATAATGCAGTGGTTTCTCGGCTAGGGTGATTGACATGCTGATGCCTTTGGATCGCTGAAGGATATGTTATGCTGACCTCTGTTTTGGGTTGTAACCTTTGGCTTATCTATGCATCTAATTATAAATACCAGTCGGAGAAAATGGGCAGAATTTCTGCTGATTATTTTGAACGTGTGATTCCAGGAGAGACAAATGATTCAAGAACCTATTCACGTCACCGATGCTGCTTTTGAAAAAACAGTGCTTCAATCGTCCTTGCCGGTCATTGTGGACTTCTGGGCGCCATGGTGTGGCCCCTGCCGTATGGTGGCTCCAACCCTGGAGAAACTGGCGCGCGAATATGCTGGCAAGTTAGTGGTGGCGAAAGTCAACACAGATGAAAACCCTGAATGGGCCATGCGTTTTGGTGTCCAGGGTATCCCAACCATGCTCTTTGTAGCCAATGGGAAAGTCATTCACCGTCAGGTAGGGGCATTACCAGAGCCTATCTTAAGGGATATCGTGGTGCAATTTCTAGAGGTGGTTCAAAAGGCACAGTAGTTGATAAGAACAGGCTGGTGGAATGCCCACCAGCCTGTTGATTTAAACCCGTTATGTCTGTCGTACGCGTTCAATCTGGGCGCCTAAAGCACGCAATTTTTCGTCCACGCGTTCATAACCCCGATCAATTTGCCCGATATTACGGATGACGGATTTGCCTTCGGCTGCCAGGGCTGCCAGCACCAAAGCCATGCCAGCGCGTATATCTGGACTTTCCAGGTATTCTCCATACAGAGGGGTTGGCCCTTGGACAATGCAACGATGGGGGTCGCAGAGTACGATCTGAGCGCCCATACTGACCAGTTTATCAATGAAAAACATGCGGCTGGGATACATCCAATCGTGGAATAATACGCTGCCTTTGGACTGGGTGGCGACAACAATGGCAATGCTCATCAGGTCGGTGGGGAAGGATGGCCAGGGCATAACGCTGATTTCAGGGATGGCATCTCCCAGGTCGGGCTCGATGACCAATTGTTGCTCGGCTGGGACGATAATATCCTCACCTTCGACCTCCCAGGTTACGCCTAAGCGACGGAATACCATGGCGATCATATCCAGATATTCTGCACCAGCCTTATGGATGCGAATCGAACCATGAGTCACCACTGCTGCGCCGATGAAACTAACCACTTCCAGGTAATCAGGCCCGATGCTGAACTCAGTTCCGTGCAGACGAGGCACGCCGTGGATGATCAGCGTATTTGAGCCAATGTTTTCAATTTGGGCGCCCATCTGATTC
>JBBILY010000162.1:0-6528 GCA_037444705.1 Chloroflexota bacterium
AGACATCCCCGAAGCGCCTCCCCGCCACAATGGCAAGAGTTACACTGCTCTCAGCCGTGCCATGCGTTTACTCAAACGACGCAGCGCCGCCTTGTGCAATCAGATACTGGAACGCAGCGGTCCCTTTTGGCAGCATGAAAGTTATGACCATGTCGTGCGCAACGAAGGTGAATTTGAACGTATCCTGGCCTACATTGCCAACAATCCCGTCAAAGCGGGACTGGTGACCGATTGGTCCGACTGGCCCTATACTTACGTCAATTTGTAGTAGGCCAACCCAGTGAGTTGTCTTTTGGCAGCATGAAGTAGTAGGACAACTCAGTAAGTTGTCCTACTAGGAAAATTCCCAGTGCCCGACTGGGAACTTAGGCAGTTACACCAAAAGCCGCTTCTCTCTACAATGAAAGCGTAGGACTTTGTCCTGCGCTTTTTTGATTTGCATCCCCAATTTCCCGAAAGGAGTTGCATTATGCCGCAAGACTTACTCAAAAAGATTGCCAGTGATGTCTTTGGCGGGCTGATTGCTCCCGCGCTCGAAGCGGGCAATCTCACGCCCGTCAACGTCAGCCTCGAAGGGAAAAAACTGGCGCCCATTCCCGATCTGCCGCCCGGCATCAACGGGGAAAAGCATTATATCCAGCGCATGATGGAGGACCTGCAGCGGGCACTGCAAAAGCCTATCGAACAGCGCAAGTGGGGGATGGTGATAGACCTGCGCAAATGCACCGGCTGTAACGGCTGTAACATCGCCTGCGTGACCGAGAATAAACTGCCGCCGGGCATCAGTTACCGCCTGGTGATGACCGAAACATACGGCACATTCCCAAATGTTTCGCGCCGCTTTATTCCGCGCCCGTGTATGCAGTGCGAAGAGCCGCCCTGTGTGGATGTTTGCCCGGTGAATGCCACCTGGAAGCGCCCCGACGGCATCGTAGCGATAAATTACGATCGGTGCATTGGCTGCCGCTACTGCATCACCGCCTGCCCGTACGCGGCGCGCTTGTTTGATTCTGGGTATTTTTATGGCGACTTCAACGGCGGTGAACGTCAGCCATATGAACTGTTGCCTTCGCCGGAATATGGGGAGGAGCGCGTGCGTCGGAAAGGCGCCTCGCCGATTGGGAATGCCCGCAAATGCCACTTTTGCATTCATCGCATCGAACGCGGCGAATTGCCTGCTTGCACGGTCAGTTGTTTCGGTCACGCCACCTATTTCGGCGACCTGAACGACCCGCACAGCCTGGTCTCCGAGTTACTTGGTTTGCCGAATGTCATGCGGCTCAAGGAAGAACTCGGCACCCAACCTAACGTTTACTACCTGGTGTAGGAGGCAGACGATGACTACTCAAATTCCTGAAAAAACGCTCTCCCGCCGCGATTTTCTCAAACTGAGCGGCGCAGGCATTGCCGGATTGACAGCCTTGCGGGGCTTGGGCAACGGGTTTAAGGCCGCTAGCACCGCCGCGCCCGCCGCCTTGCAGGATAACGCCAAATACGTTTACACCGCCTGCGTGATGTGTCCCGCCGAATGCGGCATCCAGGTCAAGGTGGAAAATGGGGTTGCCTCAGCCATCTACGGCAACGTCTATGGTCCGATGAACACCAACGGCGTGTGCGCCAAAGGTGCGTCTGGGCTGCAAATGGTGTATAACGCCAACCGCATCAAATACCCGATGATTCGCGTCGGCGAGCGCGGCGAAGGCAAGTTCAAGCGTGTCTCCTGGGACGAAGCCCTGGATTACATCGCCGACAAGTTGCTTGCGCTCAAGAAAAAATACGGCGCCGAATGCGTTATCATGGATGCTGGCGACGTGACCGACCGCGACCCCTACTGGTATCTCTTTCGCGCTTTCGGAACGCCGCACGTCACCGAACACGGCGCCATCTGCGATACGCCGCGCCGCCATGGACCCAAGATCATGTTTGGGGGTAAGCGCGTTGAGCCGGACGTAATGCGCCCGGTACTCGTCCGCCAGCCCGATGGCAGTTTGAAGAACGAGTACAGTTACCGCACCAAACTCATCATCTACGCCGGTTGGAATCCCTTCACCGCCACCCGCATCAACTACGAATCCCGCGGCACGGTGGAAGCCAAACTGGCGGGCGCGAAAATCATTGTAATTGACCCGGCGCTCTCTAACACCGCTACCAAAGCCGACCAGTGGATCCCCATCCGCCCTGGCACCGACCCCGACCTGTTCGCCGCTATCCTGCGCTACATCCTCGAAAATCACGATAACAACGATCCCTTCCGTCGCTACATTGACTGGTCCTTCTTGGAATACAGCCAGGGCTGGGAAGAATTCCTGGCTGCCTTCAAGTCTTACTGGAACAAGAAGGATCCGCTCAATGGACTAAATTACTTCACCCTCGAATGGGCGGCAGAACGCACCGGCATCGAAGCCGAAAAAATTGCCGAACTGGCGCATACCTACGGCATCACCAAACCCGCCGCTCTCATTTGGGGCATGAACGGTATCGGGCATCACTACAACGGCTATGTGGCTTCCATCCTCGGCACGGCGCTCAACGTCATTACCGGCAATATGGAAGTCCCCGGCGGCGCCATTGATACCGAATTGGTCAAGAGCGACAAAGGCGGCAAACCAAGGGCGAAGACTTCGTCAAGCGCGAAGTGACGCGCAAAATCAACGCTCAGGATGTGAGCGGCAAAATTGAAGAACTGCACATGGACTACTACGGCGACTGGCCCGCCGCCTGGGACGACGTGGTGGGCGATTACCCGCGGCGCTTCCTGGAGGGCGTCACCCTGCGCTACGGGCCGTTTCGCGGTTATAAGTACCCGATCAAAGCCTTTTTCATGCGCACCGGCAACCCGGTCATCACCGGCTCGAACACCGCCCACTGGATCGAAGCCCTGACCGCTAAAGACGGCGACGACTACCGCGTGGAACTGGTGGTATATATTGATACGCCCTTCCTCGAAACGGGGCTGTACGCCGATGTCATCCTGCCAGAAGCCAGTTACTTGGAGCGCATGAGCCTCTCAGACATTTACCCCAGCCATCAGGTCATCTATCTGAGAGATTTCGTGATTGACAAACTGCACGAATCCAAGACACCGTACGACATTATGATGGCCCTGGCGCAGAAACTGCACGAAAAAGGCGACCCCGACATTAAACCCGAAGACTTCTGGGAGAAGTTCCCCACCGAGGAAGATTTCTGGAACGAAGCCCTCAAGGTCGCGCCAGGTCGCGCTCACGCCGGCGTGCCACTGCCGTATCCCAAATATCCCGTCAACTACAAACTCATCGGCACGCCCGATTCGCTCGAGTCCGGTAAGGTAACCATTGACGATGAGAAGAAGGTCGTGCAGGGCGAATACGTCACCGTACAATGGCTGCGGGAACACAACGGTGTCGCTATCTGGCCCATGTCATGGCATCGCTTCAAGGATGGCGGTGTGCTGAAGACCGCCAGCAAGAAGGTCGAGTTCGTTTGGGATTACGAAGTGGAAAAAGATGGCAAGATGAATCGCCAGGGGCAATATTCCAAGTACAACAAACTCATCGAGTCCGCCGGCGAAACACCCTTTGCCATTGCCAAATTGGGCTGGAAGAAATACCCTCACACCTTCTACTGGTTCGAGACGATTTGGAACCCCTACACCAACCCCGACTACGCCAAATACAAGGAGGAATACCCCTTCCAAGTTGTTAGCGGGCGCGTGCATCACGCCATGTCTGGCACGCAGTTGGTGGATTGGCTGGGACGCATCCCCAGCGAAGACCTGTGGGCGCCGCTCAACGACGAGCGTGTGGTGGATGAAATTGTCATCGGCGAAAACGGACCCGTCCGCAGTGGACGCAAGGTGCGCCTGGCGAAAGGCTCGTGGTGCATTGGCGTCATTCAAATGAACGCTTCCGATGGACGCAAACTAGGCTTGAAAAGCGGCGATCTGGTGGAATTGGAAACCCCGCTCGGATACAAGACGCGCGGCAAGGTCAACCTGGTGGAGACCATCCGCCCCGGCGTGTTGCGCGTGGCGATGGGGGCTGGCGGACGATTCAGCCCTGGCCTCGGCTTAACCTACGACTTCCGCGATGTGACCCCCAACGCCAACGACCTGACCGACCCCGAAGGTCACTCTCCCATCATGGGCATGCCGGTCTATGCCGACATCATTGTAAAGGTCAAGAAAGTATGATACCCCGCGACATTCTTGAAACCAGGCTTGTCTTATATCACCTGCTGGCGGCGCTCTACCGCTATCCGCTGACACAGGAGAAACTCTCCGCCTTGCAGGCGCTGTCCATAGATGGCGAATCGCCTTCAGCCCAAGCCATCCGTAGTTTGCAGAACGCGCTGACAGAAGTCAACCATATGCTCGTGGAACGCTTAAATATTGAAATGACGCGTCTGATGGAAGGTCCCGGCGTCACCCCTGCCGTTCCCTACGCCTCATGCTACCTGAACGGCAGACAACTGATGGGCGCTGCCGCACAAGCCGTGCATCGTTTCTACCTGGAGCATGGTGTCGAGCCGGAACAGGGCTCGATTCCCCCTGACCATATCGCCCTGGAATTAGGCTTTCTGGCTGTGCTGGCCGAACGCGCTTTGACGGATACTAAACCCGCCGCCGCGTTGGAAACCAGTCAACGCTTCCTGCGCGAACACCTCCAGCCCTGGCTAAGGTTGTTCTGCGCCGCCCTCGAAGGTAGTAACCGTGAGGCTTTCTTTACTGCCCTGGCAGGGGCCACACGACAGTTCGTTGCTGAAGACGAAGCCTGGCTGCAAGAGGCGGTTGTCGGTTGGACAACTCAATGAGTTGTTCAACACACACAAATTCGGATAACCTATAATTTGTGCACAAGGAGAACCCTCCTATGAAAACGACTGAAAAAATCCTGTGGGGCATCGCTGGTCTCGGCTTTTTGGCAGGACTGGTGGGCCTGTTCAACCGCATCACCGGCGGTCACCTAGCGGCTGCCTACAACACCTACGTCCCCTGGGGACTGTGGATTGCCGTTTACGTTACCCTGATTGGCGTCTCGGTTGGCGCGTTTCTTATCGCTGTTTTGGGATATGGCTTCAACGTCAAAGCGGTACAGCCGCTCGGTAAAATGTCTCTATTGGTGGCGCTGGCTGCCCTGGCGGGCGGACTGACCAGTGTCTGGCTGGATTTGGGACACATGGGCCGCATCTTCAACCTTTTCTTGTTCAACAACCCCACCTCCGTTATGGGACTGATGGCCTGGTTCTACACCCTCTACGGCATCCTGCTGCTGGTCATGCTCTACCTGGCGTGGAAGCAGCCCGCTCATTCGGCGTTGCGCTGGCTGGGCTGGATTGGTCTGCCGTTTGCCATCCTGCTCGGCGGCGCGGAAGGCTCGCTCTTCGGCGTGGTCGGCGCCCGCGCCACCTGGGAATCAGGCCTGACGCCCATCCTCTTCCTGGTTGAAGGCGCATTCAGCGGCGTGGCGCTCATGCTCTTCCTGAGCGTCCTCTTCGGAGAGCGTGAGCCGCAGCCTTTCCTGCGCAACCTGACGCTTGCCCTGTTATTTGCCGTAATTGTTCTGGAAGTGTCGGAATATTTCACCGCCTTCTACGCCAACATCCCTGCCAAGATCGCCAGCCTGCAAATCGTCTTGTTTGGCGAATACTGGTGGGTGTTCTGGATTGCCCACCTGGGGCTGGGACTTGTCCTACCGCTGCTCCTGCTTGCCGCCGCGCCGAAAAATCAAAGTGCGCTGGCGCTGAGCGGCGCGCTGGCTGCGCTGATGGCAATTACCACTAAACTCAATCTGGTTCTCCCTGCCCTGACCGTGCCCGAATTTGAAGGCCTGCGCACGGCGTATGTCGGTCCTGGCTTGAGCCTGGATTACTTCCCCACCACGACCGAATGGCCGGTAGCGATTTGGGCGGTCTCGCTGGCAGGGCTGATTTTCCTGGCGGGTTATCGCTTGCTGATGGGCAAACAAGCCACCGCATGAACCAAACGGGGGAAGCGGAAAGTAAACCGCTTCCCCCTTCTCTGTCGGTAGAACCCCGACAACGCTTGTGATAACAGGATGAGATTTGAGCCTTTGATTTAAGGCGCAAATTTCTGCCCTTACACCAACTCCGAAGCCTGCCCGTGGAGTAGGACAATTTACGAAATTGTCCCACATGGCGCCAGGGCTGTGGCGTAAGTCTCTGACTTGCGCCGCCAAGCAAACGTGGAAACGCTTTTGCCCCGCGCTTAGAAAGGGGATTGCGCATACGCGTGCGCCGCCTCCTTCCCCGAAGGCGGCGCAATTTGCTTCTGCAAATTTGAGGTTTACAGGATTTGAATGGGCGCAAAAAGTTTCAATCCCTCAATCGGGATAGGATGCTTTCAAACCTACAGAGTGCGTAAGCCATCTGTTCCACCCCCATGGTTTCAATCCCTCAATCGGGATAGGATGCTTTCAAACTGTTTAACCGCCCTAATAATATCATCTATTAGGGAATTGTTTCAATCCCTCAGTCGGGATAGGAAGCTTTCAAACTCCTTTATATTCAATCGATTTGTACCACCCGGGC
>JBBILY010000163.1:0-2701 GCA_037444705.1 Chloroflexota bacterium
CATTTTCGTAGGTTGCCGGCGTGGCTTGAATCACCTTGGCAATGGCTTCGCCGTTAGTGGGGTTATATGAGGTTAATTCTTTACCTTGGGGATCAGAGATCCACTCACCCGCACCAGTGCACGCACCCGGATTTACATCCTGTATCTGTAGTTTTTCCAATAAGGCTTTTGTATTCATAGACCTCCTCGCTTGGTGTTGGATTCAATCTGGTCTCAATGATAACATGGCTCTTGACTTATCTTCTGCAGGCCCTGTTTTTGTTTCAATCCAAGGTTACTTGTGTAGGTTTTGGGCAGCGATAAATGAAAGGCCATGCTCGGTTAACGCCCAGGCGGTCTTATTGAGCGCCTCGAATTTGTCCATGAAGTTGAGTAAGAGGTGATCCCAGTCTCCTGAGGCGATAATCTCTGACTTGTCGCGAAAATAGTCCAGGATGTCGGATGGGTGGGGACGGCTGCTATCAATCTCGGGATCTCCCCCCTCATGTTTGGCTGAGATATTAGCCACATGGTCTGCCAGGGCGATCAATTCGTCCCTACGATTATAAGGTTGGCGGACAATGCTTTTCCATGTTTCGGTGATGTGATGTTCAAAGCGTACCACGTGTTCAAAGCCCAGGGCTTTACGCAATTGGGCGGTTATCTCAATGGTCTCGTTGTTCACTGAATTACTCCAGTTGAAACCAATCAAGGGTGTCGTGCCATCCTCCCGCGCGAAGAGTTTTGTGCCGATGAGCGTCCAAAAGGCGGCATAGGGGTTATCATTACCCATAAAGACGGAGATCTTGAATTCGATATCCACGCCCAGGCGATGTAGCAAATAACCCACCAGGACCGTGCCCGGATTGATGTTTAAGACCTGACGCACACCGTAATTCGTATAGTAATAGAGAAACTCATCCACCCATTTGAGAGGGTAATGATTGGGTTGGCCAACACCGCCGAAGTAGCCGGTAATCGTAGCAGGGCCACCCAGATGCACATTAGAGCCATCAGTGCCTTTTGTGTCCAGGGTTTCTACGTAACTGGCACCTATGATTTGCATGGCGGCGATGATGGCCGGTAAGTCGCCATCGCTTTCCTGTTCTTTCATCTTGCGCACCTGGATGAAGCGTCCAGGCATCAGCATCCCCTCGGCAATTGCTCTTTTAGCGATGGCAATGACCCAGGGGAAATACTGCAGGGCGCTGATTTCTAGAGTGACCGCATATTCATCTTTGAATTGTATCTGGTCAGCGCGTGCCCCAAGCACCTTGCGGCGGTAATCGGCAATGCTGATAAAAGCCCCGCGGTCGCGTTGATCTTCTAGCCAGCGTAGATCGTCCAGATATTGGGGATTGGCTTGCTCCACCTTTTTAAGCAGGTTAGGCAACTGGCGGGCTTGTTCAGCTTTGGCGTTGATCTCGTCAGGAGTACCATATTTTGCAACGACGCTCAGTAGATCGTTGATTACCTGGCATTTGGTATCTAACAGCACATTGTTGATCTCGTCCAGGCGAGAATATGGGATTGTTAATAATTGACGTAATTGGCTGTCCATCTTTATGACTCCAGCATTTGTAGCAACTCTTCATATTCTTCATCTGGCATCCCAAACCAGTTTTCGGGTTGGGGGAAGGTCTTTTCACTGACCTCCTGGACGTATTGCTTGAGACCATCCAGGATTACCTTGCCGGCGTCGCCAAAAACCTTTGCCATGCGGGGTTTAAAGCGTGGATAGAGGCCGAACATGTCGTGGAAGATCAGGAGTTGGCCATGGGCATAGGGCCCTGAACCCAGGCTCATGATGATGCAATTGCGAGCGCGCTCGGTGATCAGTTTGCACACGCGGTCGGGTACCATCTCCAATAAGATCATGAAGGCTCCCGCCTCTTCCAGAACCTTTGCGTCATCAAGGATCTTCTTAGCCTGTAAGGCGCCTCTGCCCTGAACGCGAAAACCTCCCAGAGCGCTGACGCTTTGGGGGGTTAGCCCCAGGTGGCCGATAGCAGGGATGCCGGCCGAGACAATGGCACGGATACGGTCAGCCATTTCGGCGCCTCCCTCGAGTTTAATCGCATCACAACCCGCTTCTGCCATGAAACGGCCTGCATTGCGCACGGCCGTTTCATTACTGGGCTGGTAACTCATATATGGCATGTCGCCGACCAGGAATACATTTGGAGCTCCACGCCGCACGGCTTGACTGTGGCGGATCATGTCGTCCATAGTAACTGGCAAGGTGGTTTCGTATCCCAGGACAGTCATTCCCAGGCTATCACCCACCAGGATCATGTCCACTCCAGCCTGTTCTTGAAAATACGCGGTAGGGTAATCATAGCAGGTTAGCCAGGTGATGGATTTTCCCTCAGCCACTTTCTTGAACAAATAGGGCAAAGTGACTTTCTTACGTTCAGTCATTTTTACCTCCGAGGTAATAGAAAGAGAGACCTTTTCTGCCGATGAGACAACTTGATTTGAATTTATTGTACGTGAAAGGTGGAGCGAATGCAATGTGAAAAAAGACCCCTATCTACAGGATGGGGGTCACAAATACGGGGATTTAGTAGGTTTATTAGAACAATTTGTGCCGATTCAACCAGAGACCGATGATGATCACCGCGGCGATGAGCACGCCGAAAACGCTGAGTGCCTCGATGGTGCTGGGATTAGCCGGGGGAGGTGTGGGGACTGGCGTGGCTGTTGGGCGGGGGGTGCGGGT
>JBBILY010000163.1:2711-6510 GCA_037444705.1 Chloroflexota bacterium
GCGACACCGGCCGGCGCCTGGCTGTCGGCGGCAGGCGCGGGGGGGGGGGGGGGGCCTGCCGGGGCGCTGGGGGGCGGGGGGGGGGTGGCGGTAGGGGTTGGAAGTGCCAGGGTTGGCGTGGCGGAGGCTTCGGGTGTACTCACGCCGGGTTGTTGAAATTGCCCGGCAAAATTTGGGGAAAAATTCTCAGCGGCTTCTGCATAAGAAGGGAGCAAGGGGACTAACTGATCGTTACTCACAGCCTGGACACCCCCAACCTCGGGGGAGACCCAGAGCACCAGGAATAAGGTTATACAAACAAGAATCAAGAAAGGAAGAGGGGTTTTCATGAGTTATTGCCCGGCTTTCAAAATGTGGGTGATAATTGTCGCGCCGCTACCGCCGATATTCTGAGCCATCCCAATTCTAGCACCATCTACCTGGGTTGGGCCGGCTTCGCCGCGCAATTGCTGCACCAGTTCAACAATTTGATATAGTCCTGTGGCTCCAACGGGATGGCCGCGGGCTTTGAGGCCGCCGCGCGTGGCGATCGGAATGCGACCTTGTGGGGTGATCTCGCCCTCCAGACCCAGGCGAGGACCCTGCCCGCGAGGGACAAACCCACAGGCTTCCAGAGATAAGGCGGACATGATCGAAAAGGCATCATGGAGTTCAAACAGGTCTATATCCTCTGGGCTTACACCTGCCTGGGCATAGGCCTTTTTCGCTGATCGTTCGGCTGCACTTAGCCAGAGCGGATCTTCACGATCGTGAACAGCCAGGGTGTCGGTTGCAGCCGCGGAAGCAGCAATGGTAATCACTGGACGCCCTTTGCCATTTGAATGCAGACTCCGCGCCGGAACGATCACGACCGCCGCCGCACCATCTCCAGTGGGTGAGGCGTCCAGGAGGTTAATCGGTTCAGCGATCATGCGCGCTTGGCGATAGTCTTTCTCGGAAATCTGCTCCCGCAGGCGGGCGTATGGATTGTGCACCGCGTTTGCGTGGGCATTGATTGAGAAGGCTGCAAAATCGGTGTGCTTCCAACCATATTCGTGGAGGTAGCGTTGCATGATTAAGGCGTTGATTGCCACGAAGGAAAGCCCCATGGCAGTTTCGTAATCGGCGTCTGCGGCGGTAGCCAGGGCCGCGGTTGTTTCAGCACCTTTGGTATCAGACATCTTCTCCACGCCTACGGCGATGGCACATTCCATTTCGCCTGACATGACCGCCAGGCTAGCCAGCCTGAGGGCAGCCGCGCCTGAGCCACACGCAGCTTCAACCTTAAAGGCTTCAACCCCTTTCAGGCCAACCCAATCGGCGATCAGTGCCCCTAGATTCTCCTGCTTGCTGATAATCCCAGAGAGCATATTGCCGACAAACAACCCATCTGCGCTCTCCCGCCCAGCATCCATCAGAGCCGTGAAAATGGCTTCGCCAGCCAGTTCTCGCAACGACTTGTCCCAATGTTCGTCTACTTTTGTTTGTCCAACGCCGATGATGGCGATTTCACGCATAGAACGTCCTTCAATCGAAATGATGAAAATATTGGATAGGGATAATCAGGCGCGGAAATAGTTCCCGTCTGACAACCCTTGTCATTTTAGCCTTGGTTGCTGTCAGAAACTATCAGCCTTGAAGTTGCCCGCAGTAGATTTTAAAGTGATCACTGTAATTTCGGGGGGACAACGATAGCGCACCTGGATTTCTGAGGTTCCCAGGCCTCGGTTAGTGTAAACAAACATGCCATTAATCTGGTAGAGACCCGAAGGAAATTTGCGGGCGTAAGAAGGTAAGATGAGCGCACCCAAACGCGATAAAACTACCTGCCCACCATGGGAATGGCCAGAGATCTGCAAGTCAAAACGCCCACTGGCAGCGCTGATTAAGGCAAAGTCGGGCTCGTGCGCCAGCAGGATAGCGGCCCCATGATCGGGCAATGCATTCAATACTTTGCCCAGATCATCTCTAGATTCCATGAAATCATCAATGCCGGCAAAGTGAAGCAATGCCTGCTTGCGCCTTATGGTATATACCGAATTTTGTAATTCCACCACACCGGCTGCCTTTAATATTTGGCGCACGACCTGTGGATCGCTCCAATGGTCGTGGTTGCCTAGAACTGCCAAGATGCCATCCTCTGCCGAGAGGCGGGTGAGTTCGCCTGCCAAGTCATCAAAAAAGTGTTGGGGTGTGTAGGTGACAAAATCCCCGGTGATGGCGACAAGGTGCGGATTTTGCTGGTTCACTAGGTCAACGGCTTGTGATAGTTGTTTTCGCTTCAACCAGGTACCGATATGGAAGTCACTGAGGTGCACGATCTTGTAATGGTCAAATTCAGGCGACAGGCGGGGCAAGGCTAACGCGACCTGGTTGATATCCACCCAGTTATCCGCAGGGTGCGGGTAAAGTAGGCGGCTGATGCTCATGATGGATATGCCCAGGGGCGTGTGTATTACCCCACGCACTGATCTTGCCAGCAGGCGACGGATTGGGCCGGGTTGGTGGCGATGGTCATTCATATCGAGGGGGTTACCAGGCATAAGCCTCTGGAGCCTCTCCTCCGGGGCCGGGCCAGATTTCATCCAGTTTTTTGAGCACATCTTCAGAGAGTTTAAGATCCAAGGCGTGCAAACTGGCCTCTAGTTGCTCAACCGTGCGCGGGCCAATAATGGGAGCAGTTACAGCCGGGTTGTGGAGCAGCCAAGCCAGGGCCACATCGGCCGGCTTCTCCCCAATCTCATGGCACAGGCTTTCGTAAGCCTGCAATTGAGGGCGATGCTTCTCGATAACTTTTTGGGTGTTCTCGGAACTCCTGCGCCCTGGATTTTTATCCAGTGTTCACGCCAGCATGTCTCCGGCCAGCGGGCTATAGGGAATCAGACCCATACCGAAAGTGCGGCAAGCGGGGATAACCTCTAACTCGATCATGCGAGCGCTGAGGTTATACAGGCTTTGTTCGCTGACGAGACCCAGAAAATGGCGTTCTCGGGCGGTGCATTGGGCTATCGCGATGTGCAGGGCAGCGAAGTTACTGCTGCCGACATATAGGATCTTTCCTTGCTGGACCAGCACTTCCATGGCCTGCCAGATTTCCTCCCAGGGGGTTTCACGATCTACATGGTGCATCTGGTACAGGTCAATACGATCAGTCTGCAAGCGACGCAGGCTCCCCTCCACAGCCTGGCGAATATGGTAGGCAGAGAGTCGGCGGTCGTTTGGGCCCTCTCCCATCCTGCCATAGACTTTGGTGGCCAATACCACCTGATCGCGGCGGCCTCCGCCCTGGGCGAACCAGCGCTCGATGATCTCTTCGGTAATCCCCTTTCCCAGTTGCCAGCCATAAACGTTAGCGGTATCGAAGAAATTTATCCCCAGTTCAAGGGCGCGATCCATAATGACGAAACTATCAGCTTGGCTAGTGTGGGGGCCAAAATTCATTGTCCCCAGACAAAGACGGCTGACTTTAATACCAGCACGACCGAGGTGTGTATATTCCATGTGAGTTCTCCTCCTTCTATGAATGACGCCATCGCAGACGCTTGAATCTTGAGATAAGAAACTGCCTGCCGGAATATTGGGTTTCTTGCCCATCTATCCAAACCTTTAAGGCTTCGGTCCCATGCAGACAGATCTCTACCTGATTGTATGGGAAGGGAAAAATCTCCTGGCTTGAGGCATGGTCATCATCTTCCGGGGCCTCCCAGCGAATTTCGATTTCGCCATCTTCGAGCGACAGATAAAAACAATCCAGCCGATGTGGGCCATACCCCTCGCCCGCATCGCTGTAAAGCCAGCCGGCAGGCTTACTGAGATCAGT
>JBBILY010000164.1:0-6352 GCA_037444705.1 Chloroflexota bacterium
AGCACGTTTCATTAAAGATGTCACCATTCCAGATGGGACAAAGTTCAATCCTGGCACCACCTTCACAAAAACTTGGCAAATCCAAAACGTTGGCTCATGCACCTGGAGCAAAGACTACGGGATCGTGTTTGTCAAAGGTAACCAGATGAGCGGTCCCGATTCGCTCCCTCTACCCAGTGAGGTGCGGCCTGGCGAGAGAGTCAACATATCGGTAAACCTGGTGGCTCCGATTAATCCAGGTACCTATCGCGGGGAATGGATGCTCCGTGATGCCTCTGGAAAGCGTTTTGGCCTGGGTGCAAACGCCAATAATCCTTTTTGGGTGAGCATCCGCGTTGTTGAGGTGGAAGAAGGGATCGTGTTCTCATTCGTAGAGGCGTACTGTTCGGCGAAATGGGAAACTGGCGCGGGTACACTCCCCTGCCCTGGAAAGGGCACTGAGCCCTCGGGGTTTGTCATCCGCTTGAATGCGCCCGAACAGGAAAACCGCAAAGAAAACGAGCCCGCGCTTTGGACCAACCCGGAGATGAAGAACGATGGGTGGATCACCGGCACCTATCCGGAAATTACCATCAAGAAAGGTGACCACTTCCTGGCAGATATCGGTTGCCTCGCCGATAGTGAAAACTGTGATGTGATTTTCCGCCTCAATTATCGCATTGGCGATGGGCCGGTGAAAACTTTGGGTGAATGGCATGAGGTATACGATGGACAGATTACCCGTGTAGATGTAGACCTCAGCGATCTGGATGGTAAGTCCGTCAAATTCATCTTAACCGTACTGGCGAATGGCTCGTATAAAGATGATGCTGCCTTCTGGTTAATGCCTCAAATTCGCCGGTAACATTGTCTCTTATTTACTGCCCAAGACTTGATAGATAATACATTTACGTAATCCGTGTTGCGTGCTAAGATATACACAACACGGATAACACTTCAAGGCACTATCCTCTGGTTAGCATATAAATAGTTTAAAGGAGGCCTGTATGGACAACGAAATGGCACGGAATCTCTTCGCACTTATGGCCTCTTACCTAGTGGGATCGGTACCTACGGCTTTGTTGGTATCACGCGCTGTGGCTGGGGTGGATATTCGTGAGATTGGTGATGGTAACATGGGTGCCCGCAATGTAACCCGAACCCTGGGTTGGGGGCCGGGCATAACGGTAGCAGTGGTTGATTTTTGCAAAGGAAGTTTAGGGGTATTGTTAGCCCAATCTCTCGGGTTAACTTTGAACTGGCAATTAGCCAGCGGGGTTTCTGCCGTAATAGGTCATGATTTTCCGATATTTGCCGGTTTCCGTGGTGGTCAGGGGATGGCTTCAACCCTGGGCACCCTGGCCGTCTTCTTACCCCTTCAAACTGCAATAGGGCTGATGACCTTCGGTATTGCCTATTACATTTTGCGCAATTTTGACCTGAGCGCAGCCCTTGGGCTTGGTACGCTGGCAGCGCTTACCTGGTATTCTCATCAACCGCCCCTTTTATTGTGGTACACCATCATCCTGTTTCTATCTATTCCAGCCAAGAAGGCCCTGGATTGGCCTCGTCGTCGTCGCCTAAATTTTGGAGGCTAAGCCAAACATCCCCGTAAATCTGGAAAGGAAACGTACCATGCCTGATTACGTCGCCTCGATAGATCAGGGCACAACCAGCACCCGTTGCATAATCTTCGATCACCAGGGTTCTATTGCGAGTGTAGCCCAGAAGGAACATCGGCAGATCTACCCCCAACCCGGATGGGTAGAACACGACCCGCTCGAAATCTGGCAACGCACTCAGGAGGTTATCAGCGAAGCCATTACCAAAGCCGAGATTAAACCTAAACAAATTGTCGCTGTTGGCGTCACCAACCAACGCGAAACGAGCGTGATCTGGGATCGCCATACCGGGAAGCCCTATTACAACGCCATTGTCTGGCAAGATACGCGTACCAAAGACATCTGCAATTGGCTCTCCGCCGATGGAGGTCAGGATCGCTTTCGCTCCAAAGTGGGCTTGCCTCTAGCCACATACTTCTCAGGCCCGAAAATTAAATGGTTACTGGATAACGTTACCGGTCTAAGGCAGGCGGCTGAGAGAGGTGATGCGCTTTTCGGAAATATAGATACCTGGGTGATCTGGTGGCTCACAGGTGGCCCTAAAAACGGTGCCCATGTCACCGATGTCACCAATGCCAGTCGTACCATGCTGATGAATCTTCACACCCTGGATTGGGACGAGGAGATACTCGGCATATTGAATATTCCTCGATCCATGCTGCCACGTATTGTCCCATCCAGTGATGCGCAAATATGGGGAGTGACCTCCGCCGATGGTCCCTTTGAAGACCAGATCCCCGTCTGTGGTGACCTGGGTGACCAACAAGCCGCATTAGTAGGACAAGCCTGTTATACCCCCGGCGAAGCCAAAAACACCTATGGCACGGGCTGCTTTATGTTGATGAATACAGGCACCGAAATCGTGCAATCTAATAGCGGTCTTTTAACCACGCTGGCTTATAAAATAGGTAACCAACCAGCCATATATGCTTTAGAAGGCTCAATCGCTATTACAGGCGCATTAGTGCAATGGCTCCGCGATAACCTGGAGTTGATCAGGAATTCTTCCGAGATCGAAGAATTGGCCCGCTCGGTTGAGGATAATGGAGGCATTTATTTCGTACCGGCCTTCTCTGGATTATTTGCCCCATATTGGCGTTCCGACGCCCGCGGGATTATTATTGGCTTGACCCGCTACATCCATAAAGGGCACATTGCCCGCGCCGCCCTCGAGGCGACTGCTTACCAGACCCGCGAAGTGTTGGACGCCATGGAAAAAGACTCGGGTGTCAAATTGAAAGCCCTGAAAGTGGATGGCGGCATGGTATTCAATGAACTGCTGATGCAATTCCAGGCAGACATCCTGGACGTGCCGGTCATTCGACCCAAGGTGGCGGAGACCACGGCTCTGGGTGCGGCTTACGCTGCTGGCTTAGCGGTGGGCTTCTGGGATAATCTTGAAGACCTGCGGGCTAACTGGCAGATGGATAAAACCTGGCAACCTCAAATGAACCCTGAGCAACGCAACAGGCTCTATCGAGGCTGGTTAAGGGCGGTAGAAAGAACATTTGGCTGGATAGAATAGCAATGCGCACGCTCCAGACTGAAGTGCTGGTCATTGGCGGGGGCGCCACCGGTACAGGGGTCGCACGCGACCTAGCCATGCGCGGTTTCAAAACCATCCTGGTCGAAAAGAGGGATTTAACCCATGGCACTAGTGGCCGCTACCACGGTTTGCTCCACAGCGGTGGACGATATGTTGTTAGAGACCCTTTAGCAGCCAAAGAGTGCATTGAAGAAAATCGCATACTAAGGCGCATCATGCCCTTCTGCCTTGAGGATACAGGTGGTTTTTTCGTAGTGACCCCTTGGGATGATCCCGAGTACGTGCCTCTCTTCCTAGAGGGCTGCAAACGGGCTGGAATTCCACTGGAAGAGGTCCCAGTAGGCCAGATGCTCCGCGAAGAGCCCCTGCTGAATCCCAAAATCCAGCGCTGTTTTCGCTTACCCGATGCCTCAGCAGATTCGTTCTTGGCCGCAGATTTAAATGCCCAGTCGGCTCGCCAATATGGCGCTCAGATTCTTCCCTACCACGAAGTGCTAAAACTAATCTTAGATCATGGGTCTATTGGGCGTGATGCTACCAAGGTAATCGGGGCGCAGTGTTACGATTTATTAAAAGGCGAAGAAGTAACAATCTATGCCGACATGATCGTGAATGCCAGTGGCGCCTGGGCAGGTAAGATTGCCGCCACTGCTGGTATACCTCTCCAAATATTGGGAGGTAAAGGCACGATGATCGCCATGAACCATCGCCTGGTGCATACAGTCATTAACCGCTGCCGCATGCCTACGGATGGCGATATCCTGGTCCCTGCCCACACGGTCTGCGTCATGGGTACGACAGACGTCAGGATTTCCGACCCCGACAAGGTATCCATTGAACCTTGGGAAGTGCATCTCCTCCTTGAAGAGGGCGAGAAGTTAATTCCCGGCTTTAGGGATATGCGAGTGTTGCGAGCCTGGGCTGGCATTCGCCCCCTGTATCAGGAAGAGGAAGCGAAAGATACTCGCCAGATTACCCGCGCCTTTGTGCTTCTAGATCACGCTGAGCGGGATGGCGTCTCTGGGATAGTTACCATCACCAGTGGAAAATGGACCACATATCGCAAGATGGCAGAAGTCACCGTTGATCTGGTATGCAAGAAACTGGGCAGCCCTCGTCCATGTCGTACTCATCTGGAACCGTTGCCTCATCCAGATGAAAGACACTATCACTATCTAGGAGCGCGCTTAGCAAAGATCGTGTCCGAGGCTGCTTATGGACGTTTAGTCTGTGAATGTGAACTGGCCACTTACGATGAGGTCATGCACTCAATTAACGCGGGCGCTGCCACAATAGACGATGTGCGACGCGACACGCGCCTCGGCATGGGACCATGTCAGGGGGGCTTCTGTACGTACCGCGTGGCCGGCTTGCTCCATCAAGCCCATCAACCTCCATCCCCAGACGAAAGCCAATCTTCAATCATCAAAACCAATGTTGCCTTGAGGGATTTCCTCCTAGAGCGCTGGAAAGGGGTTTATCCGACCCTTTGGGGGCAACAGTTACGCCAGGAACGCCTGGCTGAACTTATTTACATCTCTGTGCTCAACGCCGAAGATTTGCCAGGCCCTAAAGCTTCCCCTTTGGCGCCAGATTTATATGTTCCAACCACCTCACCAGCCATTCCAAAAAACACAATTGAGGCTGGGGAAAGGCCAAAATCGCCTTCTTCGCCCACCAATCTCCCGCGCAAGACCACTGAGGTTCTGATCATCGGCGGTGGTTTAGCCGCATTGGTAACCGCCTGGCAAGTAGCGATTCATGGAAAGAGCGTGTGCCTGGTGACCAAAGGCAGGGGTGCCATTTACTGGGGAAGCGGTTGCGTGGACGTGCTCAGGCTCACCAGGGGAGAACACAGCACAGAACGCAAGACCCTATACGAAGAATTGCAGGAATTTGTTCAGCAAAACCCTGAGCATCCTTACGCAAAAATTGGGCTGGTCGAAATACAGGCTGCCCTTGAGGCCTTCAAAAGCCTATGTCATAGCGCGGGTTATCCCTTGCAGGGCTCGCTCGAACATACATGGATATTACCTTCAGCCCTTGGCACGGTGCGTTCCACCTGCCTCGCCCCCGAAACCATGGTTGCGGGCGACTTGAGGCGGGATGATCCCATGCTCATTGTAGGTTTCAAGCAATTCCTCGATTTTTTCCCGCAATTGATCGCTGACAATCTGGCCTATCAGGGGATTTCGGCGCGCGGCATCAGTCTAGACCTCCCCTCGCTAGAGAAGCGACGCTTTGTCACCGCCCTTGTTTTGGCTACTTTATTCGAGTCGCCAGGCTTCCGCCAGGAGGTGTGTGAAACGCTCAAACCTCATCTGCCTGGCGCAGCGCGCCTAGGCTTTCCCTCAGTTCTCGGACTAAACAACGCTCTAAAAATAAAACAAGACCTGGAAGACGCCCTTGGATTGCCAATCTTCGAGATCCCCTCACTGCCCCCCTCTATCCCCGGAATGCGCTTGCATAACATTCTCTCGGATGCCATCGAACATCATGGTGGTCAACTTTATGAAGGTATGGAGGTTAAAACTGCCAGCACAGTTGGGAATAAAGTTGCAGCCGTCTGGATTGAAGCCGCGGCACGCCATTATCCACGCAGCGCCGATAAATTCGTTTTAGCCACAGGGGGGTTCTTAGGAGGTGGCTACTATGTGAGTTATTATGGCTATGCGCAGGAAACCATTTTTAATTTGCCTCTCCTGCCACGCCTCGAACCCCATCAATGGTTTAACCGCCAATTTCTCAACGCCGAAGGACACCCCATCTTTCGCCTCGGCATTCCTACGGATTCTCGTTTGCGCCCCTTGGACGCTTCCGATAAGCCAATTTATGAGAATTTATACATTGTTGGCGATGCTTTAGGGGGTTTTGATAGCATTCGCCAGCGTTCTCTGGAAGGTATCGCCTTGGTTAGTGGATATGCGCTAGGGAGATGGCTGGCAGAATGATCACGACAGCACCGCCCCGAGCCATTGAACTTTCGCTTGACCAGTGCATCAAGTGTAATATCTGCACGACTGTGTGCCCTGTATCAGCCGTGACAGACCTGTTTCCAGGCCCTAAATACACCGCCCCCCAAGCAGACCGTTTCCGAGCACCCACGCAATCTACACCAGACCATTCCGTAGATTATTGCAGCGGCTGCCGCGTATGCAATCTGGCCTGTCCTACCGGGGTCAAAATTGCAGAGATAAACGCCCAG
>JBBILY010000165.1:0-6325 GCA_037444705.1 Chloroflexota bacterium
AGACCCCAGCGCCGGGACGCGCAAAGTGCGGTTTTCGCGGGTGTTATATATCGAGCAAGACGACTTCCGCGAAGTGCCACCGCCAAAATACTACCGCCTGGCTCCCGGGCGCGAAGTGCGCCTGCGCTACGCCTACTTCATCCGTTGCGAGTATGCCCTGAAGGATGAACAGGGCAATGTGGTGGAATTACACTGCACTTACGACCCGGCCACGCGCGGCGGAGACGCTCCCGATGGGCGCAAGGTGACAGCCACCCTGCACTGGGTTTCAGCGGCTCATGCCCTGCCGGTGGAGGTGCGCCTGTATGATCGCCTCTTTATCAAAGAAGATCCGGAGGATGTGCCCAAAGGGGGAGACTTCACCGACAACCTGAACCTCAATTCGCTGGAGGTGTTGTCCACCTGTTTTGTCGAGCCCAATCTAAAGGATGCACCCGTGGGCAGCATCTATCAATTTGAGCGCCTGGGTTATTTCTGCGTTGATCCCGATTCCACGCCCGAAAAACTGGTCTTCAACCGCACTGTGACCCTGAAAGATACCTGGGCCAAGATCGAGAAGTCCCTCCAGGCCGAGGGTTAATCACCCTCGTGCACCTTTTCCTGAGCCATCGCTTCCAGGATAGCGATGGCATTTTTTATCCTCTCCACCACTCTGGTTTTGCCGATGACCTCCATGCTCTCGAGCAGAGGCGGGCTGACAGTTTGTCCGGTCACTGCCACGCGCAGGATGCCGAAGAGTTGCCCGGCGCTTAATCCCAGGTCTTCGGCCAGGGCGCGGAGGGGCGCCTCAGCGCTTTCCTTATTAATCGTAGGCAAGGATTCCAAAATGGCCAGGGCGCGGCGGGCAGCTTGGGCCGACTCGGCCGCGCTCATGTTTTTGCCTACCAGGTCTTGGGGGTTGGGTTGGATCGCATCGCGGAAGAAGTAGCCGCCTATGGCGGGAGCGTCGTCAAGGGTGACCATGCGCTCTTGAATTAAAGGCACCACTTTGAGCAGCATGGCCTCATCCACTGTGTAGCCGGCCGCTCCCAGGAAGGGTTTGACACGCCGTGCCAGGTCTTCGATGGAGAGACGGCGGATGTGCAGGCCGTTGAAGTGGTCGAACTTGGTGAAATTGATGGCGGCGGGGGAAGGGTTGAGTTTATCCAGGCTGAACTTCTCGATCAGGTCTTGCATGGTGAAAAACTCAGTATGGTCATCATAACTCCAACCCATGAGGGCAATCCAGTTGACCACCGCCTCGGGCAAATAGCCCAGTTTCTGCAGGTCGCTGATAAAAATCGAATAGCCGTCCTGCATCAGTTGGGCCGATTCGCGCTTGCTCATCTTGCCCTTGCCGCTGGGCTTGAGGAACACGGAAAGATGCACCCACTGCGGCTGCTCCCAGCCGAAGGCGCGGTAGATATGCACATGCAAGGGGAAGGAGGGCAGCCACTCTGAGCCACGAATCACATGGGTGATGCCCATCAGGTGATCATCCACCATAGCCGCCAGGTGATAGACTGCCAGGCCATCCGACTTAATCAGGATGTAGTCGTCAATGGTGCGGTTTTCGACGGTAATCTCGCCGCGCAGGTGGTCTATGGCGGTAATACTGCCTTCTTTAGGGGTCTTGAAGCGGATGACATGCGGCTCACCGCGGGCGACGCGGCGGGCGGCCTCATCGGGGTCTAACTTGCGGCAGGTGCCATCGTAAAGCGGGATTTGTTTGAGTTTTTGCTGTTGCTGGCGCACCTGTGCCAGGCGCTCGGGCGAGCAGAAGCAGTAGTAGGCATGGCCCATCTCCACCAGTTGGCGGGCGTAGTACTGATAGATCTCTTTGCGCTCCGATTGGCGGTATGGGGCGTGAGGGCCGCCAATATCGGGGCCTTCATCCCACTCCAGGCCCAGCCAGCGCAGGGAGGCCATTAATTCCTCTTCCGCGCCAGGCACGTAGCGTTTGCGGTCGGTGTCTTCGATGCGCAGGATGAACTGGCCGCCCGTCTGCCGGGCGAGCAGATAGTCGTAGAGGGCAGTACGGGCGCTGCCGAGATGGGTGCGCCCGGTGGGGGAGGGGGCAAATCGCGTCCGCGCCGGACGTTTAAACGTTTCGGACATGGTTATACCGTCGTTTTCTCCGTGTAAAGGATGATATGCGTTATTGCTATCCTATCATCTATTGCCCTTTTTGACAACCTCATGCCGAGGCTGGGCCAGGTGCGCACTCAAGAGTTATCATTTTACCGGCTTCCGGCCAAGTCGGAGGCTTGTCCCACACCGCAAATTGTGGCGCAAATCCCCGCTTTGCGCAGACAAGTCGGTGACTTGTCCTACACTGCGCGGACAAGTCGATGACTTGTCCTACACTGCGCGGACAAGTCGATGACTTGTCCCACTAACCATGCCCGGGGTTTTCGGATAGACACGAGTCGGCTTTTAGCCGACTTTCGAGGGCTGAGCAGGGGATTTATCCCCTGCGGGAAATGGACTGCCTGACAACTCTCTTTACTATCCTCCTCGAAAACAAACTCAATGATTTATCCCCTGCGGGAAATGGACTGCCTGACAGCCTTTGCGTGCACACGGCGCCAAGGCCTGTCTCCCCTCATCTGTTGGGTTTCTGGTATAATCACCGCGAGTTTTTCGGGTGGGTTAGTTAACCGCCCTTTAAGAAATCCTTTACAAATGAGGAGCCTGGTTTGGCGTTTAATCCCCTCAACTGGTTGTTGGGGTTTTTCTCCCTAGACATCGGCATAGACCTGGGTACCGCCAACACTCTGGTCAATGTGCGTGGGAAAGGCATCGTGATTAACGAGCCTTCCTGGGTGGCTATTGAAAAGCGCACCCGAAAGCCCCTGGCAATTGGGGCTGAAGCCAAGGAGATGGTGGGCCGCACCCCCGCCAATGTGATTGCTATTCGCCCGGTGCGAGATGGTGTCATCTCTGAGTTCGAAATTACGCGGGCGATGCTCGAGTATTTTATTGGCAAAGCTCACGAGCAAGGCATTGTGCCCGTGCCGCGACCGCGGGTGGTGATTGGCATCCCTTCAGGGGTCACCGAAGTGGAAAAAAGGGCGGTCTATGATGCTGCCATGGCGGCTGGGGCGCGTGAGGTTTATTTGATCGAGGAGCCGGTGGCAGCCGCCTTAGGAGCGGGCCTACCGGTGGCGGAGATCCGCGGCAGCATGATCGTGGATATCGGAGGCGGCACCTCCGAGGTGGCGATCATGTCTATGGGTGATGTGGTGGTTTCGCGTTCCCTGCGTGTGGCAGGGGATGAGATGGACGAAGCCATTGTGCAATATATGCGCAACAAGTACAATCTGAGCATTGGCCTGCGTATGGCAGAACAAGCTAAGATTGCCATCGGTTCGGCCTATCACCTGCCGGATGAGAAGACCATGGTGCTGCGCGGGCGCAATCTGGTCAGTGGATTGCCGGCCGCGGTGGAAGTCTCCTCAGTAGAAATCCGCGAGGCGATCTCAGGTGCAGTGCGGACGATCATTGACGTGATCAAAGATGCCCTGGACGAAGCCCCTGCGGAGATCATCGCCGACCTGATGGAGAGCGGCATCTGCCTGGCTGGAGGCGGCGCCCAATTGCAAGGCCTGGATAAGCGTATCAGTGATGAACTGCGTATTCGCGCCTGGCTGGCTGAAGATCCCATGTCGTGCGTGGCGCGCGGTGCAGGCATGATCCTGGAAGACCTGGATCATTTAGATCGGTTTCTGGTTGGGTTGGAGCGCGGTAGCACAAGACATAAATGAACGATTGGGCGTGATATGTAGTCGGTAGAGCCAATTCTGCTGATTGGCAGATCACGATTTAATATGATGAATACTTCTTCTCGCTCTCTGCAAACTCTGGTGTTTATCCTGGTTGCAGCGGGTCTGATAGCCTTAGCGCTGAGCGGATACCTCACCCCCCTTTCTCGCCTCGTCATCAATCCTTTTGTCGCCGTCCAGACCTGGATTTCGGTGCGCTATCAGGCCATACAAGACATGGCGCGCGCCCCGCAGGACATCATCCGCCTGCGGCAGCGCAACGCCGAATTGGAAGCTCAGGTGGCTCAATTGCAGGCGCAGATCATCGAGTTGGAAAGCCGCCTGGCGGAGACCAATGTGCTTTCGGCGCTGGTGGATTTTGCCCGCGCTCACCCTGAAAATCGCTATCAGGCCGCGGCGGTGATCGCTCGCGACCCCAGCCCCTTCCTGCAATATGTGATCATCAACCGCGGTTCGGATAATGGGTTGCGCCGCGGCATGCCTGTGGTCACGCAGCAGGGGTTGATTGGGCGCATTGCGGCGGTGACGGCGGGTGCAGCCCGGGTGCAATTGATCACCGATCCGGCTTCCTCGGTCAATGTGCGTTTGGAGCAATCCGGGGCTCAGGCCGTGTTATTGGGCCAGTTGACCGGCGAAATTATCCTGGACATGATCCCTCAAGAGGCGGAAGTACACCCAGGCGATCTGGTGCTCACCTCAGGCTTGGGAGGAGGCTATCCGCCCAATCTTTTGGTGGGGCAGGTGGTGAGCGTGCAAAAGCGCGAACAGGATGTGTTTCAGCGCGCTACCGTTCAGCCGGTGGTGGATTTTAATGACCTCAACATTGTCCTGGTCATCACCAGTTTCAGGCCGGTGAATGTCGAAGAGTTGATCCCAACCTCGCCCGCGCCCTGATCCGCCCGGGATCAGGCGCGCCGCTTGAGAAAGTGCAGAATGGCTACTTTTCTCTCCATCCCCATCCTATCCGTTTTATTGCTCATCCAGGCCAGCATCCTCAGCCGCTTGCCCCTGCTGCGCGGGACGCCAGACTTATTGCTTTTGGCGATCGTTGCCTGGGCGCTGCAAAAACGGGTGCAGAGCGCCTGGGCATGGGCGATTGTGGGTGGGGTGATGTTTAATATCGCCTCTGCCCTGCCCCTGGGGGTGCCTTTGGCGGCTTATGTTCTGGCAACGGGCATAGCGCTGTTCCTGCGCCGCCTGCTGTGGCAACTGCCCGTCCTGGCTATGCTGGCGACGGTCTTCATGGGCACGTTGATCAGTCATGGGATGGCTCTCATGGCTTTGCGCCTGGCGGGCGATCCGATACCGCTAATCCAGGCGTTTAACCTGATCACCCTGCCCAGTTTGTTCCTCAACTTGGTGTTGGCCGTGCCCTTGTATGCCATGATGAGCGATCTGGCCAAGTGGCTCTATCCGCAGCCTTTGGAGGTGTAAATCAGTGGAAAAATCCCCCACTTTGAATAACAACGTGGAAGCCTGGCGCATCTGGCTGTTTTTTGGGATACTGTTGTTGGTGTTGGGCTTATATCTGGCGCGCCTGTTCGACCTGCAAATCCTGGAAAGCGATATCTGGCGCGCTCAGGCCGAGGAAAATCGTACCCGCGTGCTCAATCTACCTGCTCAGCGAGGGGTGATTTACGATCGCAATCGTGTGGTGTTGGCGCGCAACATCGCTTCGTACAATGTGGTTATCACCGCTGCGGATTTGCCCGATGATCCAGGGGCGGTGCAGGAGATTTTTCGTAATCTCTCTCAATTGCTGAAGATGCCCATCAACCGCGGTGAATTGAGCGAGGCCAACCCCTATGTGCCCTGCGTTTCGGATCACGGCATCGCCCAGATCGTGGAATATGGCTCTACCGCCACGCCGTTTCAGCCGGTGCGGGTCAAGTGTGATATTGACCGCACCACGGCCATGATCATCCAGGAAAAGGCTCTGGACTGGCCAGGGGTGGGGATTGAGGTTACCCCCATTCGGGATTACCCTACGGGCTACCTCACCGCCTCCATCGTCGGATTTCTGGGGCCAATCCCAGCCAACCGCGCCCAGGAGTTTATCGCCAAGGGTTTGGACCCCAATCGCGATAAAGTAGGATATGCAGGCGTAGAACTGCAATTTCAGGACACGCTCGCCGGTAAAAATGGCCAGCGCACCGTGGAAGTAGATGTGGCTGGCAAAGAACTGCGCACTATCGGCGAAACCCTCCAGCCGCTCCCCGGCTTAAACCTGCGCCTGACCATTGACACCCGCTTACAACAGGCGGCGATTGGCATCCTGGAGAGGGAGATCAACTTCTGGAATAACTGGTTTGGCGAGATTCGTTCGACCAGCGGCGTGGTGATCGCCATGAACCCTCAGACGGGGGAAATCCTGGCGATGGTGTCCTATCCTACTTACGAAAACAACCGCATGGCGCGGCTGATCCCGGAATATTATTACAATCAGTTGGTACAGGACCCCGCCAAGCCCTTGCTTAACCATGCGGTGGGAGATGTTTTGCCAGCCGGTTCGGTCTTCAAACAGACAACCGCCGTGGGCGCTCTCAATGAGGGCTTGGCCA
>JBBILY010000166.1:0-258 GCA_037444705.1 Chloroflexota bacterium
ATCATCGTGCCCTAGTTAGCCCATAAATGAGGCCTTAATTCCGGCCGGCTTAATATCGCCTCCAAAACCCCACCCCCTACCGCAAGAGATTTGTCGGAGATTAAGGAACAATACCGAGACTCATCTCTGGGGTCCACATCCCCGATTTTAAGGCCAGTGGTCACAGATATTCCTGCGCGTAACAACCCACGGAGTACTCCTTTAAACGGAGCAACGACCTGTTTCCCCGCCACCTCTGCGATTAATTGCCCTGGTTCC
>JBBILY010000166.1:268-6246 GCA_037444705.1 Chloroflexota bacterium
GGTGATCACCAATTTCAGCCCATGTCTGCAGCACGCCATCGGCCGGAGAACGTAACACGCGTTCCGCACGGCGCTCTAAAACAGGGTCTGGTATTCCCGTATCAGATTCAGATGCCCCTTTCCAGATGACCCGTCCCAGCAAGTGGCCGCGATTGGTCTCAATCACCGCGTGGCAATTTTCTCCGGCTACGAAGCCCGGAC
The DNA here is from genome assembly GCA_037444705.1 of Chloroflexota bacterium. Taxonomy (GTDB): domain Bacteria; phylum Chloroflexota; class Anaerolineae; order Anaerolineales; family UBA4823; genus DATCYX01. Next base: position 470 of record JBBILY010000166.1, read on the forward strand.
CCAATCCTATGATGAGTTTAATTGGCTCACGAATTAAAGGTATATGGCGTTTGATCATCCGTGCATCTACAACAACATGGGGATGTAAAGCCCTAATCGAAACCCCCTCAGGATCCACTAACACCGGTATCTGACCTTTGGCCAATACTTGCAACACGCGCAACGTGTCTTCAGGGTCTGATATTTTCCGAGCAGTTATTCCCTCTACAGTCCATTCGCCTGTATAAACTGCCTCACTGAAACATGCTAATCTACGGACGGCCAGAGGTTGAGGCAGTTCTGTAATGACTACACGCAGTCCAGCCCGATATAAGCGGTATGCTACACCGCTGGCTAAATCACCACCACCACGTATCAATACGATCATGGTTCACATCGCGGATAATTTACCTAAACCCTGTAATACACGCTCAGGTATAAGCGGAAACTCGTAAAACCATACCCCTGTAGCATCATGCACTGCCGCCATCACCGCTGGTGCCAGCGGTAGAAATGGCATCTCTCCCATTCCACGTGCGCCCCAAGGCCCAAGCGGGTCTGTATACTCCAGAATAAGAGATTGCACTCTCTCGGGTACATCCAAAACTGTTGGTATTAGATAAGTAGATAGATGCTGGGTTAAAACATATCCATCTTTCTGAACAAAGTTTTCCAGGATTGCATAACCAGCTGCTTGAACCACTGCACCTTCAATTTGCCCCTGTACCATTTGCGGATTCACCGCTTTGCCAACATCGTCGGCACAAATCACATCCAGTAAACGCACGTGTCCGGTCTCTGTATCTACTTCAACCGCGACAGCTTCTGCCACGTAACCATAGGCAAAATTAGGTTCCGATTTGCCGGTTTGGGGATCGTAGGGCGTCGTTCGGGGAGGGCGATATTGATAGGTAGCAATGGCTGGACGATCTTCAGCACGCCATTTTTCCAAGGCCAATTCACACGCGCCTTTGATCGCATTCCCTGCCATGAAAGTCATGCGAGAAGCAGACGCGCTTCCTGAGTTATCGGTATATGCAGTGTCTGAAACGACCAGGGTTATTTTTTCCATTGGGACGCCTAACGCTTCGGCCGCGACCTGGGCCATAACCGTATGCGCCCCTTGACCTACATCGGCACCCGCATGATGCACCACCACCCGTTCGATTTCAGCATCGCCATGTAACTCAACTGTTGCCCAGGACTGTTCTGGAAAGCCGAAGGAAAAGCCTACATTCTTAAATGCACAAGCAAAGCCAAAGCCTCTCTTAATATGAGGCGGTAATTGTCCAGCCTTCTGCTGTTGACGAATCCTTGTCCGCAACTCTTCAGATGCCTCCGCGCACTGTTCGATAACCTGGGGCATGCTTACCCCTTTAGGTAAAGGCGTTCCCACCGATAGCAATGATCCTTCCTTCAACACATTCCGTAAGCGAATTTCTACAGGATCAATGCCTAATTTCTCAGCCAGGCGATTTATTTGCATTTCAGCAGCAAAAGCCCCTTGGGGGCCGCCAAAACCCCGAAACGCACCGGTGGGGATATTATTCGTGTAAACCGCGTAAGAATCGACTTTCACATTCGGAATCTCATAAGGGCCAGTGCACATTAAAGTAGCATTTCCCAACACTTTGGTTGAGGTGTAAGCGTATGCGCCTCCATCGGCAACAAGTTCCATCTCGGCGGCAATCACTTTTCCTTCTCTGGTTGCGCCCCATTTAGCGCGAATGATGTAAGGATGACGCTTGTGGTGACCGATAATTGACTCTTCTCGGCTCCAAATAATTTTTACAGGGCGATTAATCCCTCGTTGATGAAGACGCCAGGCTGCCAGAGCCAGCACTATTTGCACAGACATATCTTCTCGTCCCCCAAAAGCGCCGCCGATGGCTGCATAAATCACACGCACTTGTTCCAGAGGTAACCCCAAAGCATGCGCAATTTGCTTTTGGTCCTCATGCGTCCACTGCCCGGCCACCTGGATCGTTACCCGTCCCTCTTCATCAATATAACCAATACCCGCCTCGGGTTGCAAATAGGCATGCTCTTGAGATGGCGTACGGTATTCACCTTCAATGATGACATCCGCCTGGGCAAAAGCAGTCTCTACATCCCCTTTTCGGATGCGATAATGGCAGAAGACATTAGAGCCCCTATCAGGATGCAGGAGAATTGCCTCAGGCTTCATGGCTTCAATGGGATCGGTTACCACCGGCAAATCTTCATATTCAACCTCAATTAGGTCTCGCGCTTTCTCAGCAATTTTTTCGCTTTCAGCGATAACCAGCGCCACCTGATCGCCTATAAAACGTACCCTTTCCGCATAGGGTTTACTCGAACCCGGCCCACATAATACCGGTTGATCAGGCATGATAAGCCCATACTCATTTACAGGTACATCCTTAGCGGTGAACACCGCGACCACTCCAGGCAGAGATTCTGCCTTACGGGTGTCAATTCGCTTAATCGTTGCATGAGGACGATTAGCGAATAATATCTTCATATAAACCTGGTTAGGTAGATTTATATCCCCCGGGAAAAGCGTTTGTCCGGTAACTTTTCCCACCCCATCAATGCGTTCAACAGATCTTCCAACGGTGCGCATAATTTATCTCCATGGAAAAGGTCATGAATACGGGTTGATTTAATTATAACCTTCTAAAACTTTCACCCCCAATAACCCGTCTCATGAAAAGTGTGATTGGTTGACCATCCACACTCCCAATAATATTGTAACCCCACCCAATAGTGAACTTATCGTAAGAGATTCATTTAAAACCAAGGCTGCCACTCCTACTGCTACAAGTGGCTCAAGATATAGAAACACACCCAATTGCGAGGCCGGCATAACTTGCAAGGCGTCATACCAGGCGATATAAGCCAGACCCGAGCAAAATATTCCCAGGAAGCCAATGCCTAACCAGCCAGACAGACGCAGGTGGCTAATGTCGCCCAGCCCCGAACTTCCAACTAGAAGGAGACTGGTAAAGAGCCAACCAGAAATCATCACAAAGAACATCATGCGCGTGGCAGGATAACGTTGTAAGCCGGGGCGCGATAGCGCCGAAAATACTGCCCAGTTGGCTGCACTTACCATAACCAGGGCATCCCCCGAAGACCCGAAATGGCCACCAACCAGAGAAGCGAGGTTGCCTTTCGTCACCACAATCAGCACACCTGTTCCAGCCAGGCCAATGCCGAAGATTTGTAGCCACCTCAACCTTTCTCGCAACAGAAGCCATCCTAAGAGCGCCATGAACACCGGCGTGGTAGATATAATCCAGGCTGTGGTCGAAGCCTCGGCAGTCAGCAGAGCCGTTGATTGCAACCATTGGTGGAAGGTAATGCCTATGAAACCAAGAAGGGCAAAGTAACCCCATTCTTTTGCACCCGGCCAGGCCATCTGTCGGCGTATCACCATGGCTATGCCTAAAATAACCACCCCTATTGCAAAGCGTAGCCACACCACAGTTAGCGGAGAAACATATCGTAAAGCCACTTTTGTGGCTATGAAAGAAGCCCCCCAAACAATTACGGAAAAGGCTGCTTCAACGATAGCAACTATCTTCCGCCTCTCCACACTCATCATCCAGTCAGATATTTATTTAAGGAATTTTTATTGCCCTATGCTCAATGGCTCTAGCCCGCTAAAAACCTGGAAGCAGAGGTCGGCTCCAAGGCATACCAATGAGGATAGCAAGGAAGGATAAAGAAAACCATATGGCCACATAGCGATGTCGTATGAGCGCATTCTCTGCTTTCCTGGCTAAAACTGCACCCACATGAGCCAGCACGACTGAGATAAACATATAGAGTGCATGTTCGAGGATAAAAAATCGCGCTTGAGCATTACCCATCACCCCGCTTATATCCGAAAAAGCCAACTTAGTGATCGGGCTCAAGAAAAAGTACAACAATAAACCCAACAATAACTGGATATCAAGCGCAGAGGTGAAGAAAACACTAATCCTTTGGTCCAGCGCGGACCAATCGCGCTTACCAAACCAACCCCGATAGGCGCGAACCAGGGCAATAACACCTAATATCAATACTAACCAGCGGATAAGATTGTGGATGCCCAAGACTATAGGGTAAAGTGCATTCATAAATGACCTCCTGCTGATAGATATAACCAGGGCGTCATCCTACCATGCCCACCTTTAATTGTCAATCAAGCCTGACCACATCTTCATTTTATGTTAAGATTGAATAAATCATATCTGCACCGAGGTTACTATGTTTGATATCAACGATGATCAAATCCTCCCCCTGTCCCTACAACATACGTTCTGGACCTGGTCGGCTCAAGCAAAGGTTTCTCCTATCCCGGTTAAAAGCGCTAAAGGGGTGTATTTCTGGGATATAAATGGCAAACGCTACCTGGACTTCAATTCAATGACTATGTGCGTGAATATTGGCCATGGCGATGAACGCGTCATCAATGCCATTATAGAACAGGCACGCCAATTGCCTTACGTTGGCCCTTCGATGACCTCCAAACCTCGCGCTATCTTAGGGAAATTACTGACCGAAATTACCCCCGGAGATATGGATCACTTCCTTTTTACTCTAGGAGGAGCCGACGCTAATGAGAATGCAATCAAACTAGCCCGCGCCTACACGGGGCGCCATAAAATCCTTGCCCGCTATCGCTCATATCATGGGGCTACCGCCGGAGCCATGGCTCTCACCGGAGACCCGCGTCGGCTAACTTGGGAGCCTAACTTGATGCCAGGGGTGGTGCATTTCCTCGATCCCTATCGCTATCGCTCAACCTTCCATCGTACTAACCCAGATATCTCAGAGGCAGAATTTACCCAGGATTATTTAAATCACCTCGAAGAAATCATCACCTACGAAGGCCCTCAGACCATCGCCGCCATCATATTAGAAACCGTCACAGGCACAAATGGTATCATCATCCCCCCAGAGGGTTATTTACAAGGCGTGCGCGCCTTATGTGATCAATATGGTATCTTACTCATCGCCGATGAGGTCATGAGCGGTTTTGGCCGCACTGGTAAATGGTTCGCCGTAGATCACTGGAACGTAGTGCCAGATTTAATGACCATGGCCAAGGGTCTCACTTCTGCATATGCCCCCCTGGGTGCCGTGGGAATGCGGCCTCATATCGCTGAATTCTTCAATGATCGCGTTTTTCAAAGCGGCCTGACCTATACTGCCCACCCGATTTCCCTTGCAGCAGCCATCGCCAACATCCGTGTTATACAAGAGGATCACCTGGTGGAACATGCTGCAGCCATGGGCCGCGTGCTACATCGCATGCTTACTAACCTGGGTGAACAGCATCCCTCGGTGGGTGAAGTACGTTCGATCGGTTTATTTGGCGTGATCGAACTGGTCAGAAACCGTAAAACCAAACAGCCTATGGCTCCTTATAATGGCAACAGCCCAGAGATGATAAGACTCAGGCAATATCTACTAGATCATGGACTTTTCGCCTATACCCATTGGCACACCATCCTGATCATTCCTCCCCTGATCATTACCGAAGAACAACTGGCAGAAGGGTTTGATATTCTCGATAAGGCTCTAGAGATTACTGACGCCGCCGTCTCCGTTTGATAATACCCTTTGGCATCATCACACAACTGCCTGTGGACATCTTGCCTCCCGCTTTCCTTCAACGCATGCAGAAACTCCTTGGCGCTGAGTTCAGTGCGTTCTTGGAGAGCTATCAACGCGCGCCCGATCTGGGTATCAGGGTCAATTCATTAAAGATATCGCCCCAGGAATTCAAGAAAATATCCCCTTTTCCTTTATCGCCCGTGCCTTGG
>JBBILY010000167.1:0-6157 GCA_037444705.1 Chloroflexota bacterium
CGCGGCGCATGAGGGGGTTCAATCTGCCCTGGTGGTGCCCATTGCCCATCAAGAGCAGGTGGCCGGGTTAATCCACCTGCATGCCAAAACCCCGCGGCGCTTCGATGAAGCCGCACGTGAGATCGCCGAAACCCTGGCGGTCCAGGCCGCGATTGCTCTGGGCAATGCCTTGCGCTATCAGGAGCAGGTGCGCCGCAATGAGTTGCTCAATCGCCGGGTGGAGACCCTGGCGCGTTTATTGCAGACCTCCCAGGTGTTACAACTAGAGTTGTCCCTGGAACAGGCGCTGGAACATATCGCCTCCGCCATTCAAGCCACCACGCCATTTGAAGTGGTGCTGTTTAGCGTGTATGAGGCCGAAACCCAAACCTTGCAGCGCCTGGCTGGGGTAGGCCTCTCGCTGGACGAGATGGAGGCGCTGCGCGCTCACCCTCAGCCCTGGAGCGCGGTCGAGAAGGTGCTCCAGCCCGAATTTCGCCTGGGCAGGGTTTATTTCATCCCTTATGAGAAGATGCCGGTCACGCCGCCCGAACTGCATACCCTGACGGTGCTCCCCCTGGATGAGATTGACCACAGGGCTGATGAAGATCAGGGGATGCTCTGGCATGCAGAGGATATGTTGCTCATCCCCCTGATGAACGCTCAGCAACAACCCTTGGGCTTGATCAGCATGGACGCGCCGCGCAACAACCTGCGCCCCGACCGCCCCACCATCGAGACGCTGGAGATCTTTGCCGGCCAGGCTGCCCTGGTAATTGAAAGCCAGATGAAGTTGACCCACTTACGCGCCCAGTTGGAGCGGGTGAGCCAGGAATTAGAGCGGACGACGCACGCCGCTCACATCGCCCAGGAACACCTCGAGGTTTATCAGCAAAAAGACCTGGAGCAAGCCCTGACCATCCAACGCTTGAGCCAATCGGCGCGGTGGATCCGCGCCAGCATGGAGATCGCCGAGCGCTGCAACCGCCAGAGCGAGCGCGACGCCGTGCTCCATACCCTGGCGTCCGAGATGCTAACCCACCTGGGTTTGAACCTGGCTCTGGTGGTTGAAGCCACGCCCCACGGGCCACGCCTGCTCCATGTTTTGGGGGTGCTCCCGCAAGAGGTTAACATTGACGCTTTGCTGGGGCAACGCAACCCGCTGTATCTCGCCTTCCAAAGGCCAGATGCAGTGTTGATGGCGCGCCTGGAGCCCGACTCGGAGTGGGGCGAGTCCCCGCTTTTACAGGCACTGGCTGCCAGAGCCTTCGTCTGCCTTCCTGTGTGGCAGGAGGACCACCCCGAAGCGGCCGTCTTGGGGCTCAGCACCACCCCTCTGCCGCCTTTCTCTGCAGAGGAGGTGCAGGCGTTCACCTTCTTGGCGCGCCAGATAGAGGTCACCCTGCAAAATCTGCGCCTGATCAGCGAGACACGCCAGCGTCTGTCTGAGGTGGACCTGCTGCTGAACTTCAACCGCCGCCTGAGCGGTCTGGATGTCGAGGCGGTCCTGAATACTTTGAGCGAAAGTTTGCGCCAGTTGCTTCCCTCTGCCCAGGCGGGGATGGTGACCTGGTGGGACGCCAATGGCCAGGTTCTCCGCCCTCGGGCTGCATGGGGTTACAAAGAGCCCCAACGCCTGTTGCAGATGACCCTGGCCGCGGGTGAGGCGCTGCCGGGCAAGGTGTTTGCTTCAGGCCAGGGGCAGTTGCTGGACGAGGTGGATTTTGCCCGGGACTACGAACTCTCTGGTGAGAACCTGTTACGTTACCGCGATGCCACCGCTGGGCGATTGCCGCTCTCCTGCCTGGCGCTGCCCATGCGGCACCTAGAGCAGGCTCAATCTTTGGGGGTGGTGATCCTGGAAAACTTTCAAACCACGGCGGCTTTCACTGCGCAGGCACAGGCCCTGGCGACCCCCCTGGCTCAGCAAACTGCCTTATATCTGGAGAACGTGCGCCTGGTTCAGGCTGCCCAGGAACGCGCCAATCAATTGCAAGCCCTGACCGGGGTGGCGGCTACCATCACCTCGAATTTGCACCCTCAGGACCTGATTGCCACCCTGCTCGATTTACTGGAGGCGATCTTGCCTTATGACACCGGAACGCTCTGGCTGAGGCGGGAGAAAAAGCACATGGTTGTGCACGCGGCGCGCGGCTTCGCCGACAACGAGCAACGCCTGGGGTTGAGCGTGGCCCTGGAAGACAGCGCCCTGCTCAGCCAGATGAGCGCCAGTGGATTGCCCATCTCGGTTGGGGATGTGAGGCACGACCCACGCTTCCCCTCCCTGGTGGAACCCCAATATCTCTCCTGGTTGGGTGTGCCCCTGCTGGCCAGTGGCGAGGTGATGGGTGTGATCGCCCTGGAAAAGGCCGAGGCTGATTTTTACACCCCTGAGCGCATTCAGATTGCCACCACCTTTGCCGCGCAGGCAGCGGTGGCCCTGGAGAATGCCCGCCTGTATCAAGAGAGTCTGGCGCGGGCGCGAGAACTCGATCAACGCTCACAACGTCTGGAAATGCTCAACCGCCTGTCCACCGCCCTCAGCGCCACCCTGGACCTGGAACGCCTCCTGGAGGTTGCCGTTGGGGAGGTGTCTCAGGTGTTGCCATGTTCAGCCGCCCAGATCGCGCTTTTCGACGCGGCTGGCGAGGCCTGGTTACACGCCGAAGCACCCCGCGCCACCACCGATTTACCCTGGCGCTTCCCTCCAAACCCGCTCTTCGAGCGCCTGCGCCAAACCCTGGGGGTTTTCAACACCGACGATGTGGGGCGGGAAGGTGAACTATCACCCCTGGCCGACTATTTAGGCGCACGCCAGGTGCGTTCCCTGCTAGCACTCGCCCTGGCCACGGGGAACACAGCCCACGGGGTGTTATTGATCCTCTCCGAACGGCAGCAGCGCTTCAGCCCTGACGAGGTGGATTTGGTGCGGACCATCGCCAATCAGGTGGCCATTGCGATCTACAACGCGCTGCTCTATGCCGAGACCCGCCGCTTGAGCCAAGACCTGGAACAGCGGGTGATCGAACGCACTGCCCAGTTAGAGAAAGCCCATAAACGCACCCAAACCCTGCTGCGCATCATCACCGAGTTGTCTACCAGTTTGGATCTGGAGCAGGTGCTCAACCGCACCCTGTATTTGATCAATGAAATTGTGGATGCCGGGCAGATCACGGTTCTGGTGGTGCGGCCTGGGGAAAAGAAGCTCTATCGCCTGGCGTCTCTGGGGTATGCCGGTCAGGCTGGACCTGGAGGTAAGACCACTCCCTTCGAGGCCGACCAGGGTCTGGCGGGTTGGGTGATCACCACCCGCCAGGCAGCGCTCATTGAGGATGTTTTACAGGATGCGCGCTGGATTTTGCTCTCTGAGACCCCGCAACCACTACACCGCAGTGCCCTGGCCGTGCCGCTCATGGTGGGGGCAGAAGTCCTGGGGGTACTCCTGCTGTATCATCAGGAAGTAGGACATTTCTCACCCGATCAACTCGACCTGGTACAGGCGGCGGCCAACCAGGTGGCGGTGGCGATTAACAACGCCGAACTCTATCGCCTGATCCGCGATCAGGCTGAAGATTTGGGGAACATGTTCCGCCGTCAACAGGAAGAAGCCAGTCGCTCGCGCGCCATCCTGGAGGCAGTGGCAGACGGCGTCCTGGTAACCGATGCCAACATGCAGATCACCTTGTTCAACGCCTCGGCCGAGGCCATCCTGGGGCTGGAACGCCAGCAGGTCGTGGGTAGATCGTTAGAGCATTTCATTGGCCTTTTTGGCGCGGCGGCTGGCGCCTGGCTGGAGACCATCCGCACCTGGTCAGAGGATCCTTCCACCTCTCAGGCGGGTGAGGTGTATGAGGAGCAGATCACCTTAGAGGATGGGCGTGTGGTTTCGGTGCACCTTTCGCCGGTGAGTTTGCGCGATGTGTTCCTGGGCACGGTATCCACTTTTCGCGATGTTACCCATCAGGTGGAAGTGGATCGTCTCAAATCCGAGTTTGTCGCCACTGTCAGCCATGAACTGCGCACCCCCATGACCTCGATCAAGGGTTATGTGGAATTGCTATTGATGGGGGCGGCTGGCGTGATGAGCGAACAACAGCAGCAATTCCTGCAAATTGTTAAGAGCAACACCGAGCGCCTGGCAGCGTTGGTCAACGATCTCTTGGATATTTCGCGCATCGAAGCCGGACGGGTCGGCCTGAGCCTGCAACCGCTGAATTTGGAAGAAGTGGCTGCCCAGGCTCTCACCGATTTGCGGCGGCGGGCAGAGATCGAACGCAAACCGATGATTATCGAAATGGAGTGTCCGCTGCCCCTGCCGCCGGTCATGGGCGATGTGGAGCGGGTGCGGCAGATCTTGGATAACCTGCTTGAAAACGCCTATGCGTATACCGCGGCCAATGGTCGGGTTACCTTAAGGCTACAACGTCTGGATGGCGAGGTGCAGGTGGACGTACAGGATAATGGCATTGGCATACCCCCAGAGATGCAAGGGCGCGTCTTTGAGCGCTTTTATCGGGGCGAGCATCCTTTCGTCCTGGCCACCTCTGGCACCGGCCTGGGCCTCTCCATTGTCCAACACCTGGTAGAAATGCACGGAGGGCGCATCTGGCTCAGCAGCAGTGGCGTCCCTGGTGAAGGGAGTGTCTTTTCCTTCACCCTGCCGATATACCCTCAGCCCTTGGGTTAGTCTGGAACTGGTTGGGCGAACACAATCTTCGAGGTGTAGCGAATATGGCGAAAATCCTGATCGCAGAAGATGAGCGCGACATTCGAGAGTTAATCACTTTTACCCTGCGCTTTGCCGGGCATGAGGTACGGGCTACTACAAACGGGGAGGAGGCTTATCAGGCGGCTCTGGAAATGCTGCCGGATTTGATCTTGCTGGATGTGCGTATGCCGCGTATGACCGGGTATGAGGCCTGTCAGAAGATCAAAGCCCATGAAAAAACGGCCCAAACGCCGGTGGTTTTTCTCTCGGCCAAGGGGCAGGAAAGCGAAGTGCAGACCGGCCTGCACATGGGGGCGACGGAGTACATTGTCAAACCCTTCGCTCCTGACCAGTTGATCGAGCGCGTCAGGGCGATCCTGGACAAATCTGGCAAGGGGTGAGGCGGCCCTGGGACGATAAGGCAGGCAAATGAGCGCCATTATTCTGTGGGATGAGATCGTGCATTACGAGGTGCTGGGTCGCGGTCGCCCGGTCATCTTCCTGCACGACTGGGTAGGCTCCTGGCGCTATTGGATTCCCTGCATGCAAGCGACTTCGCTCTCCTTCCGTGCCTATGCCCTGGATTTATGGGGCTTTGGAGATAGTGGTAAGAATCCCGCCTATTATTCCCTGGAGCAGCAGGTGGGCCTGGTGGAAGAATTCATGGCAAAGATGGGCGTTGGGCGCGCCGCGCTGGTGGGGCATGGTCTGGGGGCGGTCGTGGCGACGCACTAAGCCAAGCGTCGCCCACAATTTGTGGATAGCCAGATGGCGGTGGGTATGCCCGTCAGCCAGGCCGATCTTGACCCCCGCCTGCGCCTGAACCAGCCTGCAGAACTGGCAGATTGGCTTCTGGGGCGTTCACCTGCCCACGAGGCGGCCTGGATGGAAGCGCCCAAAGCCGATGCCAGAGCCATTTTGCTCTCGCTCACTGACCTGGAAAGCCTGCACCTGAAACCTGGGCTCATGGGGATGCTCACCCCGTGCCTGCTGGTTTACGCTCAAAATGATCCAGCCGTGCGTGCGCCTGAGGTCGAGATGCTGGCTGCGTTGCCGCAGCAGGTGCATACGATACTCTTCGAGCACTCCGGCCATTTCCCCATGCTCGACGAGCCCAGCAAATTTAACCGCCTGCTCAACGATTTTCTCAGCCTGCCATCCGGAGAGAGCCCACGCCAGTTGCAATTGAAAGAAGAGTGGAAGCGCAGGGTGAGATAAGCCCATTAAAATCCCTGTGGACGTGAGACAACCCTATAGCCCAAATCGCTAGAAGTGTGCAGGCAATCCATGGCCCGCAGGGGATAAATCCGGCCAAGCGAGCATTTACGGGGTGCGAGTCATGCCCGGCAATCCATGGCTCGCTGCCCGCAGGGGATAAATCCGGCCAAGCGAGCATTTACGGGGTGCGAGTCATACCCGGCAATCCATGGCTCGCTGCCCGCAGGGGATAAATCCGGCCAAGCGAGCATT
>JBBILY010000168.1:0-5903 GCA_037444705.1 Chloroflexota bacterium
TCTCTGGTGGGGGAGTGGGTAAATGTCCGTTTAGAGCGATCGAATTGGGGAGAGAATATCGCCCGAGATCTGGCACGCGCCGATATTAAACTCAGAGTAGGTGAATATCTGGTTCTGATCGTCTTCTCGGGGCTAGCGATGGGGCTGCTCACCTGGTATTTAGGTGGGCGGATGATACTGTTCGCTCTGATAGGCGTGGTGGTTGGAACTTTATTGCCGCGGGTCTATGTCAGGCGGCAACAAATGCGTAGACTATATCGCTTCAATGACCAGTTAGCCGATATGTTGAACTTGATGGTCAATGGCTTGCGGGCGGGCTATTCAACGCTACAGGCTATGGAGGCGGTTAGTAAAGAATTACCACCACCAATCTGCGATGAATTTCGTCGGGTGGTCCAGGAAGTGCAGTTAGGACTACCCATGGATCGAGCTCTGGATAATCTTCTCCGCCGCATACCCAGCGACGATCTGGACCTGGTGGTAACCGCTATGAATGTCCAGCGTGATGTGGGTGGTAATTTGGCTGAAATCCTGGATACGATTTCTCATACCATCAGAGAGCGAGTGCGGGTGAAAGGCGAGATCCGTGTGCTCACTGCTCAGGTGATGTATTCGGGTCGCTTTTTAGCCATGATGCCGTTATTCATTATGTTAGCGCTCTGGTTATTAAATCGCCCATATTTAATGGAATTCTTCAACCCGGAAACGCGGTTAGTGGGGATGATTATGTTAACCATTGGCGGGTTGATGATCCTGGCCGGCTATTTTGTCATGACCAAGATTGCCACGATAGATGTTTAATCTGATTGCAGGAGACCTGTCATGGGTACCTTGTTGATTTTGATCGCTGTAATAGTCATTATTGGGGCCATAGTTCTGGTCATCGTTGGAATGCGGGAGACCAGTGGTAGAGATCCGCTTCAGGAGCGGCTGGCAGAGTTTGCCGCTCGGGGAGAAACCGCAACGTTGGAAGAGATTGAACTATCTCAACCAATTACAGAGCGCGTGATTTTACCACTGGCGCGGAAATTGGGAGAAATTGCGGTTCGGTTTACACCTCAAAACGCATTACAGGCTACACAACACAAACTTGAATTGGCCGGCAATCCCCGCGGGCTAGATCCCACTTTCTTTTGGGCATTGAGGTTCATCTCGGCAATTGGGTTGGGGGGATTGATGGCGTTCCTCATGGGAGTAGGTCTTAAAAACACGGGATGGGGGACAAAATTACTCATCATATTAGTATTCGTGATCCTGGGTTTCTATCTACCTGAACTATTCTTAATGAGTAAAATACAACGCCGTCAAAAGGAAATTCGCAAAGCAATGCCGGATGCCCTCGACTTGCTGACAATCTGCGTCGAGGCTGGGCTTGGCTTTGATGGCGCTATGCAAAAGGTTTATGAGAAGTGGGATAACGAATTGGCTTTAGCGTTTGGGCGGGCGTTGCGAGAAATTCAATTGGGAAAATTGCGGCGCGAGGCTCTGCGCGATATGGCGGAGCGCATGGGCATTCCTGAAATGACCAGTTTTGTGGCGGCTGTGATTCAAAGTGAACAACTCGGCGTGAGTATGGCTAAGGTATTGCGCATTCAATCTGATCAAATGCGCGTGAAACGCCGCCAGCGCGCTGAAGAAGAAGCGCATAAGGCGCCAATCAAGATGCTACTTCCGATGGCGTTGCTGATTTTTCCTTCTATATGTATTGTTTTGATGACCCCCGCCTTTTTAATGTTGATGCGTTCGGCGCTTAGAACTGTTCTATTTGGGCCATAATTAACCGCTGAGGCTTGCATGCGCTCCTCGGTGCGGCCGGCTTATCGCCTGTATCAATGGTTCTGGGCGAGCCTGGATTGGATTTATCCCCCCATGTGTGCAGGGTGCGGACGACCTGGAACGCGCTGGTGCTCTGATTGCACCCAAAAGGCGGTAATTATAACGCCACCTTATTGTGAGATTTGTGGAAACCGTTTGGCTACGAAAGGCATCTGCCGGCGCTGTAAAGATAGTCGCCCCCCTTATAAAGCTCTGCGTTCGTGGGCATACTTTTATGGGCCAGTGCGTAACGCCCTTCATCATTTAAAATATCGCCGCGATGTGGCGCTGGGAGAGATACTGGCTCGACCAATGATTGAATGTTTTCTTGCAGGGGGATGGCAGGTAGACATGGTGATCCCTGTCCCACTTGGGGTTGCCCGCTATGCAGAACGTGGGTATAATCAGGCCGCTTTACTCGCTCGACCGTTGGCATTAAGTTGTGGTTTAAAATATGCACCCAAAGCATTATCTAGAACTAGGGAAACGCGTTCGCAGGTTGGCCTTGGCGTTGAACAAAGGCGGGAGAATGTTGCCGGCGCGTTCATGGCGCAGGAAAGTATAATTTCTGGAAAGAGCATTCTGGTGGTTGATGATGTAGCAACCAGCGGTGCCACCTTAGAAGCCTGCGCGAGCGCCCTTTTAAACGTCGGTGCTGATACAGTGTACTGCTTAACTTTGGCTCGAGCCATGGGTAATGATAGCAAAATTTCATCCGTTGAGATGAGTGGTAATTTCGGAATTACAGGAGGTTAATATGGCATTGGAAGTGGAAATCTATGGAAAAAACATGGATGTGACAGAACGCATCCGGGGATATGTCAACAAGAAAGTTTCCAAACTAGATCGTTATCTCCCGGGAATTGAAGAGGCTCGGGTGGATGTTGCCTATGTGAAGTCAGCGCGCAGTGCAGCGGATCGCCAGGTTGCCCAGATCACGGTGCGAGGTAAAGGCTTCATCCTGCGTGCGGAAGAACGCGCCGATGATATTTTCACGGCTCTGGATACTGCGTTAGACAAGATTCAACGCCGCATAGAGCGCTATAAAGGTAAGCATTATCGCGGGCGTGGTGATGGGAGGAGTGCCGCGGAGGTAGTACCACTGGAAGTGGAGAAGGTTACCGAAATTGAGGAAGAAACCCCAGAAGAAGCCGCGCCTGTGATTGTGCGGCGCAAGCGCTTTATCCTTCAACCGATGGATGAAATGCAGGCTATCGAGCAGATGAGCCTGCTAGGTCATGAGAACTTTTTCATTTTCTACAATATAAATACCCATGCCATTAACGTGCTTTACCGCCGGCGTGATGGCACCTTTGGTTTGATAGAACCAGAGATTGCATAAGAGTAAGGGGAAGGTGGGATAGGGTGTTCGATTAAGGTTCGAACACCCTTTTGATTCGTATTGCCTATTGATAAGGCAGCCGAAAAGTGAATCCGGGCGTCTGTAGGTGTATCTTCAGCGATTCTTGATACAATGTTGGTGTATCTCAAATTCTGAAATTCGAAGGGAACCATGGAAGCACAAACAGATATCCTTTATCAAATCGCCGATTTACGTCAGGATACTGAAATTGATCAGGAAGCCATTCAATCGGCTGTAGTCCAACTCTTACGCGCTTTTGGAGAAGATCCAGAACGCGAAGGATTATTGCGCACCCCGGAACGGGTGGCGCGCATGTTCACCGAGTTATTGGATGGATACCGAATGGATCCTATTGCCTTAGTTAACGATGCTTTATTTGATGTGACTTATGACGAAATGGTTTTAGTCCGAGATATTGAGTTTTATAGTTTATGTGAACACCATATGCTTCCCTTTTTCGGGCGAGCGCACGTGGCTTATTTACCCAAGGGAAGAGTGTTAGGGCTATCTAAAATCCCGCGTCTGGTAGATATGTTTGCGCATCGCCTTCAGGTGCAGGAGCGTATGACACGCCAGATTGCCGAGTTTTTAGACGAATTACTTCACCCTGCAGGTGTTGCAGTTGTGGTCGAAGGATTACATTTATGTACCGCCATGCGCGGCGTGAAAAAACACGATGCTCGCATGACCACATCGGCAATGTTGGGTTATTTCCGTAAGAATATCGCCACTCGCCAGGAATTTTTAGATAACATCTCGCGTGGCGCTGCACCATTATTCTAACTGTTCACATGCCATGCGACCTCAGGTCGCGGCCTGACAGAGACGCTTGTTCGCAGGCGTGCTGCTGCCTGGGAGAGGGTTTCTCCGCTCTCTGGGTTACTCAGGTCGGGGAACAGTTCAGCAAGTGGCAAAGCCAGATGAGGAAGTTCCCATACCTGGGGGTCAAAACGTTGATTGTCTACCCGCAGGATATCCAGATCAATCGTGCGGGGGGCATTCTTAGAACCTGTCCGCTGGCGTCCCAATCGGGCTTCAATTGAGCGGATGACTTGAGATTTAAGGATTTCGGGTTCCAGTGTGGTGCGGATAATGGCAACGGCGTTAAGAAAATTGGGACCGCTGGCGTCTTCGCCTGCAGGGGGCGTTTCCCATGTAGTGGAAACCATCTCCACACGCACATACTCCTGGAGCAGGTCAATGCTTCCGGAAGATTAACATCAGGATGGATGTTTGAGCCAAGACCTAAAACGATGATGTGTTCAGCCATCACGACTGCGTTCAATTTCGACGCCAACAGAGCGGGCGAAGCGCACCGCGCCTGGTTTTTCCACCCGTACGCGCACCTTTTCTACGCGCGGGTGGGCGAGACACATTTTCGCCAAATCGGAGGCTAGTGCTTCAACCGTATACCTGCCACTATTTTCGGCAATGGACAGGGCTTGCTTGGCGATACTACGATAATCTATGCTGGCTTCTAGATCGTCTCTCTCGCCCGCCTGATGAAGGTTTGTGAAGAGAATGATGTTAATCAAGATGTCTTGTGGGGCGCGGCGTTCCCAATCATTAATCCCTATTATGCCGCGTGCAAGTAGGTCACAAATCATTACCTGGTCCATGTTAACTCCGCGAATGAAGATATTCCTAAATAAGATGTCTGCCCCCATCCAAATGGATGATTTCTCCAGTGATATATGAAGGCCCGTCGAGCAAAAAGAGCAAGGCCTGGTTAACTTCATCCAGGGTTGCCCAGCGCCGAGCGGGGACAGCCCTCTTCACTTCGGGAAGGTCACCTCCACTGCTAGGGGGTAGAATGGCGCCAAATGCCAGCCCGTTGACCGTGATGCGTGGGGCAAAAGCAATCGCCAGGGAACGGGTCAAAGCTGCCAGAGCCGCCTTACTGATGGTATAAGGAAGATGATCTGGGCCTGGACGTAAAGCTCGCCAGTCCAAAATATTAACAATCCTGCCTTCTGCCTCAGGCGGTAGAAAGCGGGCGAAGGCCTGGCTTAGAATAAAAGGGACTATCAGGTTGATATTCAAATGGCGATGCCAGGCCGATACATCCGTCGTCTGCCAGTTTAGGGCTTCAAAAATAGCGGCGTTATTCACCAGCGCATAGAGCGGGCCGTAGCCAAAAGCCTGCTCTATTAAACGTGCCGCTTGATCAGGTTGAGTGAAATCTGCCTGAATGACATAGGCTTGCCGACCTGAATTTAGGATCACACGTTGAACTTGCTCTGCCTCTGAGGGGGAATGGGCGTGATGAATGACTACAGTTGCTCCCGCCTGGGCTACTGCTAGGGACATGGCACGCCCAATTCTACGTGCTGCGCCGGTTATCAGAACTATTTTTCCGTCAAGGCTCATGTTGGATGATTGCTGTCAATTTACTAATTTTACAGTATCATCAAAACCTTGACAATTCGGGTCTTTGGCGCGTATAATCCGTGCAACTTGATCTACAAAGACTGATAAGAGGACGAGTAGGCTTCGAGACAACAGTCAAGAGAGCGGGGAGGAGGTGAAAGCCCCGTCTGTATGCCGAAGCCGAATGGACCTCGGAGTCGCAGGGCGAAAACACAGATGAGCGAGGGGTAGGAGCCCATGGGTGTGAGTAGTCCGAGCCGGAGTTGCCACCGTTATCAGGGCAAAGGGTATAAGTGAATTTCACCGTACCCGTAACGAGTGAGGCTGGCCTCTAATCCCGTCGCATCACCGGCGG
>JBBILY010000169.1:0-5804 GCA_037444705.1 Chloroflexota bacterium
CGGGCAAGTTGCTCGATTTTCGCATTGAGCGCTTCTAACTCATAGGTGAGGCGTACAATATCTCCTTTAGTTGGGAGATGATAGTTCTCAATAAGGCGCTCTAATAACCTTTCCAGAGGCTCATCGGCTATCGAAGTAATTATATCCCAACCCAATTCGTCCCAATGCTGGCGGGTGAGGCGAATAAGATGGGTGAACAGGGGGGTGGCTCTTGGGCTTTTCTGTTTTTTTGCCTGCTCAAAAATGATTTGTGTCAAGGTCACAGCGGTCAGATCATCACCGCTCAAATGATCTATCACTGTGATTTCCTGGCCCTGACAGATGAGGTCTGCCACCCCCTCCAGGGTGATATATTCTTTTGTCTCTGTATTGTAGAGTTTGCGGTTGGGATAACGTTTGATCAGGGGCATCAGGGATTATTGAGATTTCTTCATCATTTCGTCCACTTTGTTGGAAAGAGCCGCAATTTTTTCGCTCAATGCTTCAATGTCTGCCTTCGTGGGGACATTCAAGCGCACTAATAACTCTTCAATGCGCTTGTTAACTTCCTCTCTGGCTTTTTGCACTTGCTCTTTGCGTTTCTCTTTCGTCTCGCGAATCAGTTTTTTGCCCTCCTCTTCAGCCAGTGCGCCTCGCTCTACCAAGCGATTGACAAAATCTTCGATTTCGTCCTGAGCCAGGGCGACCGCGCCAATACTGGCCAGAAGAATTTTACGCGCTGTTTCCATGATGGGCTTGCGCTCCGCGGCTTCTTTTGGGGTTGTTTCGGGTGCTTTTTTCCTGGGCGACATGGCAACCTCCGTAGGTTTCTAAAGGCTGGACTCAAAGCATGATTAGAGTTATGACGCGCTGCGTCAAATATAGCATGATCATCCCGGCACGTCAATGGGTGTTAGTGGCTACTGCGCGGCTATCAGACTAATTTGATTGAGGTTTTTACCCATGGCGATGTAGGCTGGTTCACATATCTATCCCACTCGGGTGAGGGTGAATTTTCCCATTTAAAGTATGGGAGGAACAACCAAGGAAAATAGGTGAAGTAAAGCATAAAGCCGAGGCTGAAAAATCGGTAGCCTGTCGGATTTACTCGCCTGGTTTATGGCTCTATACTCAAATTGGAAATTAAAAATGTGTGAGAAAGGAGGCAGCCATGAACGGAGCAATTATCCTGATCGCCTTGATCTTGATACGGGTGGTGATCCCCTTTGGGTTGCTACTCCTGATTGGTACCTTGGTCGAACGTCGCGCTCGCTTAGCCATGTAGTTGTGGGAGTGAACTAGCCGCGCTATGACTCACCTGGTTGAGGTGTTGCATGGAGTTGTTATCTGGTATTGTGACCTTTCTAGTGGGCTTGCTCCTCCGTCTAGGTATCCCCATCGGTATCACGGCATTGTTGATCTGGATACTCAAGCGGCTGGATGAACGTTGGCAGATAGAGGCAGAGTGCGAACGAAGCGGTGTTCGCGTTGGCAATCCTGGATGCTGGGAGATTAACCAATGTCCACCAGAGCGCCGCGAAAGTTGTGACGCTTATCGCCACCCAGAGATGCCTTGCTGGCAATTCTATCGCTTACGCAATCATGGACAATTGCTTGAGCGTTGTCTGAGTTGTAAGGTTTTTCTCAGTGCTCCGCTATCGGCATCCACATGAGGATTTCATTCGAGAGAGAGGTGCAAACGATGAAAGCATGGATAATCCGTTTAGGTTATGGCTTATTGTTCGCTGTCCCATTGATGCTGATGACCTTTGCCCTGGCACAGGCTTCCAACCAGCCTCAAACTACCCCAACCCCTGTTTTGAATTGTGCCGAGTGCCATCAAGCGTTTCAGCAGGCTTGGGAGAATGGCGCCCATGGTAGAGCCACCTCGGATCCGGTATTTAAAGAGGCCTGGATGGCGCAAGGGCAGCCGGTCGAATGCTTGAAGTGCCATGTCACTGGCTATAACCCTGAAACCAATACCTGGGCATCCGATGGGATCACCTGCCAGGCCTGCCATAGCCCGATCATCTCCGATCACCCCCTGGCTCCAATGTCGGCGGACCGTTCGGCTAAGTTATGTGGTGATTGTCATACCGAGACACACTTTGAATGGCAGGTGAGTGCCCACCGGGAGCAGGGGGTAGACTGCGTAGCATGTCACGATCCGCATGCCACCGACCTTAAGGTCGAGGATAAAACCTTACTGTGTGCAACCTGCCATCGGGCACGGTCATCGAATTTTGCCCATTCTGAGCACAGTCAACATGGCCTTACTTGTGCGGACTGTCACCTACAGAAGTTGGAACAGGGTTTGGGTGAAGGCAAGGGCAAAGTTGACCATAGTTTTATGGTGGGATTGAGCACCTGTAACAGTTGTCACTCGTATCAGATGCATGACCCGGTGGCAGTGCACCCAGAGAGGCCAACCCCGACGCCTGTGATTGATTCTCTGTCTGCGGTCGAGGCTTTAGGAGTTACTCCAGAGCCGATACCTGTTAGCCCTTTGGGCTTTTCAATCCTATCGGGTTTGGTAGGTATGGCCTTTGGGGTGATCCTGACCCCATATCTGGAGCGCTTGAGCCGACGTTATCGAGACGAGGAATAAATGGGAGGCAGCGAGATGTCACAGAAAGGTCTTGATAGACGCCAGTTCCTAAAGGTGGTTGTCTTCGGTGGGGGTACCCTGGCGGGTATGCGCCTGGTGCGACAGGTGACGGCTTCTGCGCCAAGTGGCTCTAGCCCCCACCGCTGGGCGATGGTTATTGATCAGGCGAAGTGCACGGGCTGTGGATATTGCACGCTGGCATGTCGAGCACATAATGATGTGCCGCCTACCATCTCCTGGAATCGGGTGATTGAAGTGGGGCAATATGGAGGGCGGAAGATATTTCTAGCGCGCCCTTGCATGCACTGCGAACATGCCCCGTGCGTGGAGGTCTGCCCGGTCAAAGCCAGTTACTACCGCGCCGATGGAATCGTGATGATGGATTACGAGCGCTGCATTGGCTGCCGCTACTGCGAGGTGGCTTGCCCTTATGGGGCCAGAGCCTTCAACTGGGAAGCCTTTACCCAACCCAATCCGGCCGTGCCAAAATGGGGTCAACCGGAAGTAAAGCGCCGCCCACGCGGCGTGGTGGAAAAGTGTTCCTTTTGTTATCAGCGTATAGATCGCGGGCTTGCACTGGGACTGAAACCCGGTGTGGACCCCGAGGCTACACCGGCGTGCGTGGTGGCTTGTCCGGTCGGGGCGCGTTTCTTTGGAGATCTAAACGACCCCGAATCAACGGTGAGCAAAATTCTGGCAGAAACCCCATCTTATCGCCTGAGAGAGGACCTGGGGACAAAACCACGGGTTTATTACTTACCCGCCAGAGAACTTAAGGAGGAAGGGGCATGAGGCTTAAACTGTCGAAATTTAACTGGACACCTTTCCGCATCTGGGTTACTACCTCAGGGTTTTTGATGGCGGCTGGCGCTGTGGCTGGGGGGATTGTCTTCGCCCGGGGGCTGGTGGTGACGAACCTGACCGATTTGGTACCCTGGGGGTTGTGGATTACGATTGATTTATCTGCCATTGCCATGAGTGCGGGGGCTTTCCTGTTGTGTGCCGCGGTGTATATCCTGGGCTTGAAGCACTATCGTCCCCTGGCACGAACTGCAACCTTCATTGGCCTGGTTGGCTATAGCATGGCTGTGCTAACCCTTCTGTTAGACATTGGCCGCCCAGACCGTTTCTGGCATGCCCTGGTCTTTTGGAATCCCCACTCGGTGCTCTGGGAAGTCACCATGTGTGTGACCTTGTATTTTGCGGTGCTGGTGCTTGAAACTGCCCCGATCTTCGGCCATGCCGCCTGGTTCCAAAGTCGCTGGCCGCGTTTGGCGCAGCGTATGGTTAACCTGCACCACTATGCACCCTACCTGGCGATCGTCGGCCTGGGCTTATCTATGTTGCACCAGTCCTCCCTGGGGGCCACCTATGGCGTGCTGAAAGCGCGACCGATCTGGTATCGGCCGGATTTATCGGTGCTGTTTATGATCTCTGCCATGGCAGGGGGGCCAGCAATGACCATCTTAGTTTCGATGCTGGCAGCACGCCTATCGCCTCAGGTGCGAGTGAACGATTCATTATTGGAACGCTTGTCGCAATTTATCGGTTGGGTCTTGGTGGCTTATCTCTACTTTCGCTTTTGGGACGCCCTGGCGATGACTTATACCTATCTCCCTGGGCGTACAGAAGGCTTGCGCGTGTTGACGCGCGGGATGCTTTCGTTCAACTTTTGGGTGATGGAGATATTCTCAGGGGCTCTTGTCCCGGCGATCTTATTATTGAACCGCCGCTTTCGCAGCCGCCTCACTTGGCGCATGCTCGCCATGACTCTGATTGTAGTGGGTGTGGTGGCCTATCGTTGGGATACGAATATAGCAGGCCAACTGGTGTTGCTCTCCTATCTACCCCACGAGATCGCTGCCAGATACACGAATTACGTTCCTTCATTGATTGAGGTGATCAGTGCCCTGGGAGTATTGGCTTATGGGGCGATGGCAGTTACCCTGGGGATTCGTTATCTGAATATCGTGGATCATCAGGAAGAAGTTGATGTTGGGGTGACATCTCTGAATCCATTGGCAGCCCAGGGTTAAAAACGCTGCGGGCTTCAATAGCCCGCAGCGCCTTTTTTATTACTTCTCTGGTGCACCTGCCAGTATCCACTGTCGTAATTGTTCGATTTCTTGCGGAGATAATTGTTCTGGATGGTTGCCAGCGGATTGGACGATAATTAATTGGCTTTTATCCGGGTCACCTGGCACAACCGCAGGCCCTTGAGCGCCTGTGGTTAGAGCACTCTGATAAGAACTGAGATCCAGTCCGCCGATGCGGGCGCTGCTGTTGTGACAGATTAAACAGCGTTGCTGGAACAAAATACCAATGCCACCTTCCCAGGAACTCAAACCTCCCGGTGGAGGGGTGCGGGTGGGGACGGGGGTGGGCAAAGGTGTGGGCGTTAAAGGCACAAAGACCTCAACATTCTCGGCGGGTGGCAGGGTAGCAATGGCAGTCTGTTCGAAGTTGACGAAGAGATATACTCCCGCCAGTAACACGGCGGCGATGACGCTGTAGACGGAGAAGAAGGTGCGCTTTCTTTTCGGATATCCTTTATCTGGTGGAGGCACGGCGATGCCAGCCTTGATGTCAGCCAGTTCTAAAGGGTGATCTTCCAGCATTTCTTCTTCGGTGAGATAGCCGGTGAACATGCTGCGGTTAAAATGCCTCACCAGGACATGATAAAAATGCCAGATGATGATCGCCAAAACGGCCAGCAAGGCTTCATTGCCATGGGCGGCTTTGGCAGCCGGAATAAACTCTCCCGGCAGGAAACGGGCTGTGGCGATCGGATTCCACATCATGAAGCCAGAGATAGCCATGATCACGGTACCCCAGACCACTGCCCAATATTCGAGTTTCTCTTCAAAGGTGTAACGACCTTGTTGGGGTCTGGATTTTCTGAGGCCAATATTGTACAGGAAAGATTGAATCGCAGCCTGCACGTCCGACATGCCCGGGAGCATGGTCATACGGATGCGACGCACATAAAGGCGGTAACCTACTGCTCCGATATGGTATATCGTTACTAACATCATCAGGGTTGCCGCATAATGATGAATTGTGCGGGTAGTTTCGATGCCGCCCAAGGCACCGATAATGGCGACGGCTGTGGGGTTGCTGGCATATTTTTGGGCCAGCCCAGTAATGGCGAGGGTGGTAAAAGAGAGGACAAATGTCCAATGTTCCAGGCGATGGGCTAGGGTGAAACGCAAGTAGG
>JBBILY010000170.1:0-5799 GCA_037444705.1 Chloroflexota bacterium
GTCCTGCCTACAGGAGCAGCGTACGCCGGCACCTGGGTATGGGGATACCTAGGAGATATAAATCTTCTGACAGCCCCAAGGGGCACATACATAGGGCCAGTCATTATCGCTACCCGCGACCAAGCAACACAAATCCGATTTATTAACGAATTGAGCGCCGATCACATCGCCTGGAGAGAGTGGACCGACCAGAGCTTACACTGGGCTAATCCATTAGGAGAGGGCATGTCAATGGAGCACTATTGGGGTCCCATTCCGGCCTGTGTCCATGTGCATGGCGGCGAACTTCCCCCGCTGTTGGACGGTGGGCCGGATTCCTGGTGGACCAGCGACGGCGTTTACAAAGGTCATGCCTACTATACTCATCCCAACGTGCCCGCTGCAGGCAATGAAGCCGTCTACCGTTACCCCAACACCCAAGAAGCCTCGATGATCTGGTTCCACGATCACCTCTTGGGTGGGACGCGCTTGAATGTTTATGCTGGCCTGGCTGGGGCTTACCCGATCATTGATCCCGGCTTGGTGCTTCCGACCGGGTTGCATCCTGTTGGCTTGCAGCAAGGCGCCAGCGGTCCCGTGGATTTCCTGATCCCTTTAGTCTTGCAGGACCGCATGTTCGACATCAATGGACAACTTTACTTCCCCAATTTGGGTCTCAACCCTGAACATCCCTACTGGGTGCCAGAGTTCGTCGGTGACACCATCGTGGTCAATGGTAAGACCTGGCCCTTTTTAAACGTCGAACCTCGGCGCTATCGCTTTTTGTTTGTCAATGGCTCCAATGCCCGCACCTATGAGTTGTTTATTATTAATCCCAAGACTAAAGTCATGGGACCGCCCATGTGGCAAATTGGTACCGATGGCGGTTACCTGGACACACCGGTGCTCATCAACCCCAACGCCCCCAAGGGCAGCCTGCAGAAGCTGGTGCTGATGCCGGGCGAGCGCGCGGATGTGATTATTGATTTCGCCGGTTATGCAGGTCAAATGCTCATATTGCGCAATATTGGCAACCATCCTTATCCCAAAGGTGCGCCTCCCGATGGATCAACCCTTGGTCAGGTGCTCCAGTTTCGGGTGGGGCCAGGACCGGTCTCTGATGCCAGTTACAGTCCGGCTACGCTCATTCCGCTTCGTCCGCCGATGGTGCGATTGGTTGATCCAGTCGCAGGCAGGCTGGCACCAGGCGTGACTGCCCACAAAGTGCGTCAACTTACGCTCAACGAAGTAGTGGGCCTGGGTGGTCCACTTGAAGTTTTGGTGAATAACACGAAGTGGAACGGCAAACGGGGGGATGGCTCAATCCGAGGCGATTTTACCCCCATCACCGTTGGTGGAGTGACCGAATATTACTCAGAATTGCCCAACGAGGGCGAGACCGAAGTGTGGGAGATCGTCAATCTGACCGCCGATGCCCATCCAATTCATACTCATCTGACTCAGTTTCAATTGATCAATCGTCAGAATTTCAACCTCAGCCAGTATAGCCGGGCTTATGCGGCTGCTTTCCCAGGTGGGTTTTATATCCCGGCTTATGGGCCACCGTTGGATTACAACACGGGCAACCCGCGCGCTCTGGGAGGCAATCCGGATATCACCCCGTTCTTGCAGGGCCCAATCAAACCCCCAAATCCTAACGAAGCCGGCTGGAAGGATACGGTGATCATGTACCCGGGCCAGGTGACGCGCATTGCTGTGCGCTTCGCACCGATGAACCTGCCTGTTAATACTCTACCCGAGAACCTGCACTATCCTTTTAACCCGAATGCAGGGCAGCATGGTTTCGTTTGGCATTGCCACATTGTGGACCATGAAGATAATGAGATGATGCGACCCTACGCCGTGAATCCAAAGGCTGGGGTGCAGCGGACCTTTGTCCAAGGGGTTGACTATTGATCTTGATCACACGGGGTGTGGGAATAACGGTCATTACTTTTAGAGGAGGGTGTAAGCCCTCCTCTTTGGTCTACGAGAAATTGGCTAGAAAAACATCTTTAGCGGCGAGATCGGGAGAGCCTTAATCTCGTCGAAAGCGATTATTTCGAACTGGTAGAAGACACCTCAATCCCACTTACCTCAATCCAGGCAGGCTCTGGGGTGGGCAGTGTGCCAAAGGTTGGGTGGCCTTGGGGTGGAAAGGCGGCATATTGATTATCAATCCAGATGACCATCCCTAAAGGGGGCTGGGGGACGATAGGTGTGGATAGCAGCGGAGAGCCATCCAGAAGAAAGGTCACAGCTTCACTTGTCCATTGCAGGTGGTAATCATGCCATTGGGTGGCATCCAACGAGAGTTGAATGGCGTCCTGGCGAATGAAACGCCTACCCAGGCGTCGTAGCCAGCAGGCAGCAAAAGGGATGAAAAACAAAGGCGCCAAGGGCACTGCCAGGAGCGTAAGAAGTGAGGGCCACAGAGGTGATTGAAATGTGGCTGCCAGGTAGCCCTGGGCGGGGAGATCATCGCGCAAGGATAGATAATTAGGCGGTGAGGCGTAGAAGAACCAAACCGCATTTGGTAGGGCAGGGAGGTGTCGCTCTCCGCCGAAACCTAAGGAGAAACTGAAGGGGTCATTCCACAAGCCAAAGCCCCAGGTGCCGGCCAGGTCTGGGCTGGAAACCCGCGCGCGCAGATGGAGGCTGAAGGGAGGATACCAGGGGAAGTTGCCGCGGCTGAGTTGCGCATAGTCGTCTAACTGTGCCAGGCGATATTGTCCCGCAGGACCCGAGGGAATCTGCAGGCGCCAGGTGTCTTCATCTGGTTGCCAAATACGCGATCCTGGAGTTAGATTGGGCCTCAACATGGTTCATAGTATAATCAGTTTGGCGAAGGTTTCGAGGTGTAGCATATTCGCCGCATATTCCAGGCAGGGTTCTGACCTGTGATGGAGGTATTATGGAGATTTCCTGGTATGGGCTTTCGTGTTTTCGCCTGAGCGAACGCGGGCTAGCCACGGTGGTCACAGATCCTTACGACCATACTGTGGTTGGTTATGAGCCTTTGAGACTGAAAGCAGATATTGTTACGGTAAGTCACGACGCACCTGGGCACAACTTTATCTCAGCAGTGAAGGGAAGAACATGGGTCATCGATGGCCCTGGAGAATACGAAATTGGTGGCGTTTTTATTACGGGCGTTCAAACCAATGGTAGCGGTAAGCGCGCTGTGGATGAGCCGCGCAACACCCTGTATGTCTTCGATTATAATGGGGTTACTGTCGCCCATCTGGGAGACCTGCGCCGTGTCCCCAGTCAGACGGAGATTGAAGCCCTGGGCACAGTGCATGTGGCGCTGGTGCCGGTGGGTGGTGGAGGTGGGTTAAATGCAGCCAAGGCTGCAGAAGTGGTCAGCCTGTTGGAACCGGGGATTGTGGTGCCTATGCACTACGGCACTCCAGGTTGTGCGCTCAAACTTGCGCCGTTGAGTAAATTTCTGAAGGAGATGGGATTGACCCATGTTGAGCCCCAGGAGGTTTTGAAGGTTACTCAGTCAACTGTGCCTGAGGAGACGCGTGTGGTCGTATTGACCTACAGGCCTTCTTAGCCGGAGTGGTTGGCAAACACGCGACAGGAGTGATTGCATATGGCAGTTAAACTCTTAATGACGTGGGATATTCTCCCTGGACGAGAGCAGGAGTATTTCGAATTTGTGGTGCGTGATTTTATTCCAGGTATCCAGAAATTGGGCCTGGAGCCAAGCGATGCCTGGTTTACCATGTATGGAGACCAGCCGCAAATTCTCACTGCAGCCCAATCGTCCAGCTTGGCCACCCTGCAACGCATTCTTGAATCGGCGGATTGGAAGAATTTAACCCAGAAATTGCTGAACTACGTCGAAGATTTTCATTACAAAGTAGTTCCAGCGCGGGCTGGATTTCAATTATAGAGGATCGGGTTATCCCTCCCTCTAATTTTGGCATGACTTCTTCATTCACCGAGAGATTACTCTGCTGGTATCGTGAACACGCCCGCGACCTTCCCTGGCGCGGGCGTGATGATCCATATGCAATCTGGGTATCTGAGGTGATGTTGCAACAAACTCAGGTGGAGACGGTCGTCCCGTATTTTGAACGCTGGATGCAACGCTTCCCAAGCATTGCGGATTTGGCAGATGCTGATTTACAGGAAGTTTTAGCGTTGTGGGAGGGGCTTGGCTACTATGGCCGTGCTCGTAATCTCCACCGTGCTGCCCGTCTGATTGTGGAAAAATTCGGCGGGCAGTTGCCTGATGATATAAAAACCCTGCGTCGGTTGCCTGGCATTGGGCGTTACACTGCTGGGGCGATCGCCTCCATTGCATTTGGTCAGGACGAGGCTGTGCTGGATGGGAATGTACGCCGAGTGATGGCGCGGGTTTTCGATGTGGCTTTGCCTGCCAGGTCCTCTGAATGCGAACACCGTCTGTGGGAACTGGCAGTAGCACATCTCCCACCGGGAAGGGCGGCTGACTACAACCAGGCGTTGATGGATTTAGGTGCGACCCTTTGTACGCCGCGTGACCCGCAATGTGCATTGTGCCCTGTGGCAGAGTTGTGTCGGGCCCGCAGGTTAGGTGTCCAGGAGCAACGACCCCTGCCTCAAGCCAGGAAGAACGTGCCTCATTATATTGTTACTGCAGCGGTTATACAAGAAGATGGCAAAGTCTTGATCGCTCGTCGCCCGCAAAAGGGGCTGTTGGGAGGCTTATGGGAGTTTCCAGGCGGTAAACTTCAAGCGGGCGAAGATTTGGCATTATGCTTGCAACGAGAGATTCTGGAAGAGTTAGGCGTAAAAGTGCGCCTCGAAGGCCGCGTGGGTGTGTTTCGTCATGCTTATACCCATTTCCGAGTAACCCTACATGCCTTTTACTGCTCCTTGGAAGGGGCGCAGAAGCCACGTAGCCTAGAGCACGAGGCTATCCAATGGGTAACTTGTGAGGAATTATCTCATTACCCAATGGGCAAAATAGACCGCCGCATTGCTCGCGCTTTAGCGTCAAAGCGCTACATGCAATCTCTATCTCATTCAAGCCAGATTGCTACAGATGCTCATCATTGATGCTCACCAGGACCTGGCCTGGAACATGCTCACCTTCGGGCGCGATTACACGTTGTCAGCCAGCGAGATTCGAGAACGAGAGAGGGGCGGGTTGGCACCGCGCCACAATGGGGATACTCTTCTGGGGTGGCCTGAATATCAGCGCGGACGGGTGGCGGTTGTCTTCTCCACCTTGTTTGCAGCCCCTATGCGTCGTAAGGCAGGGGATTGGGACATCCTATGTTATAGCGACACAGACCAGGCTAAAATGCTCTATCGTAAGCAATTAGACCTTTACCAGCGCCTGGCGGAAGATCATCCTGAAAAGTTTCGCTTGGTGTTGACGCGGAGCGATTTGCAGGTTGTTTGGGATCACTGGGAGTTAGAGGAGGCAGAAGAGCATCCAGTGGGTTTGGTGGTGCTTATGGAGGGGGCAGAGGCAGTGGAAGAGCCGCAGGAATTGGAAGAATGGTGGCAGGGTGGGGTACGCATCATCGGCCCTGCCTGGGCAGGGACTCGATTTTGCGGAGGTACACGGGAACCCGGCCCGCTAACAAAAGAAGGCTATGCATTGTTAGAGGCGATGGCTGAGTTTGGCTATGTCTTAGACATTAGCCATATGGATGAACGCTCTGCGCTGCAAGCGCTGGATACCTATCCGGGTGTCGTGATTGCTTCCCACTCGAACGCCCAGGCGCTGCTCAAGGGGTTGGATACAAATCGCCACCTCACTGATCGGGTCATCCAGGCATTGCTGGAACGAGAAGGTATGATTGGTATTGTGCC
>JBBILY010000171.1:0-5794 GCA_037444705.1 Chloroflexota bacterium
CCGCATCCGCGAGAACAGCCGCATCTTTCGCTCTCTGGATTTTGAGACCCTGGTCAACCACTCCATCATTCAGACCCTACAACGCTCCATCAACACCCAACTGATGACGGTGGAGTTTATGTTGCTAGCGTTGGCGCTTTTTGGCGGGGTCACCCTGCGCGAATTTGCCATTATCTTACTGGTGGGGTTGTTTAGTGGCACGTATTCGTCTATTTTCATCGCCGCCCCCATTTTGGTTGTGTGGGAAAAACGCGAATGGCGCCACTGGTTCAGCCGTCGCAAAGAAGCCGCCGTCTGAAAAGAATTTCTCTGTTTGTAAGAATAAGAGGGACAGGCAAACCTGTCCCTCTCTCGTTTCAGCGCAATATCAGGGGCAAATACACGCCTCCCTTAGGCTCTTTTGGGCCACCGGGGTCGTTAGCCAGAATCGTTACCTGGGCTTTATAACTGTCCAGGAGTAAACCTGCCCCACCTGTGGGCAAACTGAGAAACACCTCCAAGATTTCATCGCCCTCTTCATAAACATCGTTGAGGATGGGCACGCTGATGGTCTGCGTCCCCGTGTTGCCCGCTCCCCAACTCAAATTGCCGCTGCTGCGCCCATAATCCCTGCCCCCAAGAGCGCTGACATCCCGAGTGGCGTAACCTACACCAACCGCCTGATCTCCTCCCCAGCGCCCTACTTGCAGCACCACCTGGCCATCAGCCTCATTTACCATATACGTGTTTTGGCTGAAACCAATGTATCCCGCGCTGACGACCTCCACCGCGCCGCTATCGCAGGCCAGCGAGCCATTTTTATCCGCATCCACGGCGCGCAGGACGCCCCGTTGGTCACTAAAAGCGCAATCTGTCCCCCCAATGTCCACTGCCGGGCTTCCTGCCGCTGGAACATGGGTCTGAGCAAATCCACCATGATCAGCCAAATCGCTTAACTGCGCATCTGTTTCAGAACGATCCTCAGGTCCATCCAGGTTACAAGTAGCATCGGAGACGACATTATAGCCTTGCGAAGCATTCTCTCCAGAACAATTCCCTCCATTGTTTTGCAGGATAGAATACTTTAGAGTAAACTCGGAATTCGCCTCGGCATAAATTCCGCCCGCCGTTTCAGCACTGTTTTGATAAAGCGTCCCATTTAAGAGAGCAATGCTTCCCACATTGTAAATTCCTCCTCCCCCCTGGTCAGCGGAATTAGCGCTGAACGTGACGTTGGTCAGGCTGAGCACATCATCATTAAATAAGCCTCCTCCGTCTTGTGAAGCCCGGTTATTGTTAAACGTGGCGCGGTTTATAAAAGCCCCAAAGTGATTATATAATCCCCCTCCCTGCTCAGCCTGGTTATGGCTCAGGGTCACATCGTTCATTTCTAACTAAACATCGCAATACAACCCGCAACATTGCATGGCACGAATGACGTCCAGGGTGACCCGCTCCAAAAGCGCCTTCTCACTACTCCCGATGCCACCCCCATGACCTTCGGGAACCTGGTTGGATGCAATCCAACTATCTCTGACGAGGAGCGAACCGTCGCTGAAAATGCCGCCCCCTTCGCTTTCTGCGGTGTTGCTGATCACCGTGGACCTAGCCAGATGGACCGACCCTTGCGAGTTGCGCAATCCACCACCGCGGGCCGCCCAGTTGTTCTCCAGGCGCACATTTTCCAGGCTCAGGATGCCCTGGCTAAGGATGCCGCCGCCACCCATATCGCTATCAGGCGCCCTCCCGTTCCGAATGATCAGGTTACTCAGGCTAACCACAGCGCTCGAAGTTACAATATGGAACACTCGATCCAATCCACCACCGTCAATGGTCGGGCTGGTTACCCCATTGCCGGAAATTACCACGCTATCAAGAATGTCCAAATCACCTGTGGAAGCCCCGTCCTCCCCCGCACCGACTAACGTCAGCGTATAAACCCCTGCGGGTAAGATGATCGTATCTATTCCCGGATTAGCATTAGCCACCAGAATGGCCTCTCTCAGAGAACAATCTCCATCACAAGCGCCATCGGCGCTATCTCCTGTCTTGGTCACCGTCAACGTTAATGTAGCACTGTTTTGAGTGAGACATCCTTGGGCTGAGAGGAATTTCGTCCAGACAAGTGCGAGAAACAGCGCTACTAAGAAGGTTGTAGTGACTTTCATCGCCACGACCTCAACTACGGTTCAGGGGGGGAATTTACGATCGTGTTTACCTCTTCGATGTGAGACTGGGTCAGGTTAAACACATACCACCAAAAGCCCTGCCCACTCGATGGCACAGTAAATGTTTTAACCAGGCCCTGCTCATTGTAGACACGGACAACCGCTCCGCTCTGAGGCAAGGGTGGCGCCAAGCCAGGCAAGCCGATGGTGTCGTCATACGCGTCGGCGTAATTATGGACGGCAAATTTATATGTGCCACTTTGCGCGGTCTTGATGATCAGCATCGTTTCGGGACCGCTGCCTTGGCGGGCGTCATTTTCCAGGCAGGCGAAAGGCTCCACGTCACAATTTCCTCGGTTGTCCCAGTAAATCTTTTCAAAGCCCCCACCACCAGGCACCCAAAGATATGCATCCAGGTCATTTTCCACACATCTTCCCTCAGAGTTACACCACTCTGGCGTTGGGCCCCAGGTGACGACGATGCGCACCTGCTCTGGATTTAGAGATGGTGAAAGAGCAAAGTTCAACGTGACTGTTTGTGCAGTCACCACCACCACACCCTGCTCTAGATCGGTGAAGCCGTTGCGCCTGGCAGAGAATAACTGATAACCTGAAGGGACATTCGCTAATTGGTAAATCCCGCCCGAATTAGTTTGAACACAGTTAAGATTAAAGCACACTTGGGCCTCGCCAAGACCCGCACCACTTTGCGCATCCACAACAACCCCTGAAACTGTGCCAAAACCCGCTTGATAATTCTTGAAAACTTGAGGCAAATAAATCGTCGTCCCGTTAATTCCTCGGGAATCAGCCCGGGCACCAAGGGACTTGCTCCCCACATAGAACATGCCCCATACCATTAAGATAAACAAAATGTAAATTTTTCTCATAATGTAATATATATTGAACTAGGTATGTAAACCTACCCCATCCCTTCGGATAGTCTATATCATGGTGGGAATCAACCACAACCACCTAAATCCGGCGGTGTCAAGCAGGGCGTCTTCGTTGGCGTGGGCGTGCTGGGAGCAGAAGTGCGCGTAGGGGTGGGTGTTCGCGAAGGGGCCGGCGTGGAGGTGGCTGGTGGCGTAGGTGTACGCGTGCGGGTGGGGGTGGCTGTGAACACCGGAGGGTTGGTCGCCGTGCGCGTTGGCGTATTCGAGGGTTTAATTTGCAGAGTAGCGGTAGGAGTGCGCGTTGGGGTAGGGGTGGTGTTTGGCGTGCGGGTCACAGTCGCGGTTGGCAGCACCTGAGTGCGCGTCGGAGTCAGCGTGATGGTTGGTGTGGGGGTGGGAGCTACGCATAATCTTTGAGTGACGACACAACTCAGCCCGTTAAAGTCGAAGGTCAACTCACCGCCAAAACATCCCTGGCCGTTGATGGTAGTTGGGAAGTTGCCAAAGTCGGCCTCCCACCAGGCCTGGGTCTGACCGGGCAGAGCAATGCGAGGTGCTGCAGCCGAAACTGGCGAACTATATGAGTTGACATCATAGTAACGATTGCCCTGAAAGCGGAAGTAATCAAAATACATGTTTGAGGACCAGTTTGTGGGCCATTGAAGGGTTGAATAGGTTAGATAGGCTGGAGCAACGTTATCGTTGCGCACGCGAATTTCAAAGTTGTCATCATTGATACGCGCTCCATTGGCATAAATCAGGCTACAACTCGGGGTGGGCGTGGCTATAGGACGAATCACAGGATCGCGTTGCAGGCGACATCCGTTATCAAATTCAAATGTCACCCCAAAATCTGAGGAAAGGAGGCCATAAATGCTCATCCAATTTGCCGGATTTTCATTATTCTTATCCAGGTCCAATCTGAAGACGTAATTCGTGCCAGAGTTAAACGGTTGGGCACCCCGCCAGGTCTCGGGGGAATCAACGCTAGTATCGGTACTTGAGTCGTAATCCACCGCCCCACCATTCCCCTCACCCCAGACAACACTGCTTCCGGTCGGGCTATACCGGAACCAATCCATACGCAGGGAGGTATCCCCTAACGCCGACAGTAATTGCTCAGCATAATCCCAGTTGACGATCACGCGGGTTAGATTGGCGCTATAGCGGTCATTGTTGGTTAGGGTCAACCGCATATTACCGTAATCCTGTAACTCAAAGTCGGTCATGGTATATAAGTCACAGTTGGGTTGCGGGAGATCACGCACCAGAGCCGGGCGCTGTAAGACACAGCCATTATCCAGCGTCACGATCATGCCAAAATCAGAGGGGATCACCATACCACTGGTCTCAAAATCGCTCCAATTATTGTCAAAGTCAACTTTGATTTGTCCTGATGAGCCAGCCGGCAAGGGAAGTGGCCCCAACCATGAGTCTGGTGCATCGCTGGAGGTGTCTGTGGGCGAATCATAATCGCGAGGAGCCGCACCCTCATTTTGTCCACCCCATACATTGGTGGAGGTATTATTCCATTTGAACCAATCCACGTACAAATAACGATAACCCAGCATCTCGCCCACGCGCTCGGCATAATTCCAATCCAGCAAGATATTGGTCACGTTGGCATCCGCCGGGCTGTTGTTGAGCACATTGATCTGGAGATGAGCATAGTCAGGATGGGAGGCGCCGTTAGCGAAGGAGAAATCACTTAAGGTATACAGGCTGCAATCGGGGGTTGCCGTTGGTGTCGGGGTCAAAGTTTCGGTGGGCGTTCCCGTGGAGGTGGGCGTGACTGTGGCAGTATAGGTTGGCGGTGGTGGCGGGGTACGCGTCGGAGCATTGATGATCTGGCTGCCCAACCCGCTGACGCGTGAGGTGCGAAATCTCTCGACAATCCCTTCGCGCCAGGCGGTGAGCGGGAGTTGTGGCCAAAGATTACTGATGAAAGGCAGAATCATGGGATGGACAAAGGTAACGATGACTCGCACCCGATCACCCGGCCCTCCGGCATCGTCCATGTAGACACCATCCACCGTATCATAACAGGTGACCGGATTAGTGGTCTCATCCTTAGCGAAATCCGCATTTGTGTCCTGATCGCGCTCGGTGTCACGATTGCTGCACACTGTCACATGAAAATATCCCCGCAAGCTGGGGTTACCCAGATCAGCAAAATTATGGCTGATGAGGTAAGCCAGATAATCTCCTAAGGTGCTTGTCGCATCATCAACAGCGATCCCCGCCGCGCCAGCGCGGGCTGCATCGCGAATGGATGGCAATCGCGCCCAATCCACCAGACGTTCGCTCAATTCTCGGGCATCACTCCCATAAGAATCAGGCACATGGCAATCGCCAGCCGGATCTCCATTGTAGGCGTCTTCATCGGTCAATCCCAGGGCAATGGCTGCCTCGTCGCAATACTGAGGGTCGTACTCGCCGGTCACTGCGTAGCGCAAGCCAAAGCGCG
The DNA here is from genome assembly GCA_037444705.1 of Chloroflexota bacterium. Classification (GTDB taxonomy): domain Bacteria; phylum Chloroflexota; class Anaerolineae; order Anaerolineales; family UBA4823; genus DATCYX01. The sequence continues at coordinate 5,511 of JBBILY010000171.1, forward strand.
CCGAGTTCTGCACGGTTAGCCAGGCCTGAACCAGGCGACCGAACTCTATCACCCCAAATAACAGAAGCAAAAGCAAAGGCAAAGCCAGGGCAAATTCCACGATGGCTTGCCCTAAAGTTCGTGCAGGTGAAACGAGGCGTGTCTTGCTCATCGGAAACTCTCCTGATTTTCACCGGCTAATCTTGGTGAAAATCCGGGTGGCGATATTTTCAAAGATCTGATTCAGATAAGGTGTATCTGGGGCGTAATAATAATTGCCGCAACTGGCCAAGGGGGGTTTACCG